>NZ_CP092418.1:2513333-2821388 GCF_023716485.1 Microbulbifer variabilis | reverse complement strand
TACTGGGAGCTAAATGCCAGCTCGGCTATAAAGATAGACATAGTAAAGCCAATGCCGGCGAGTAATGCCACACCTACGATATGCTGAAAGTTCGCAGCCTTGGGTAGCTTGCCCCAGCCAAGTTTCCAGCCTATCCAAGTTGCGCCTACAATGCCAATTAGCTTGCCAACAACCAAGCCGCTAATGACACCGAGTGTTACTGGGTTGAGTACCGCTGCTGAACTACTAAAGCTATCGAAAGGGATGCCCGCATTAGCCAGTGCGAAAATTGGAATTACTATAAAGCCCACCGGGATATGTAAGCGGGTTTCCATACGCTGTAGGGGGGACTGAGCTAGATTTACACCGTTACCCAAGGCCATTACACGTGCATGGAGGGCATCGTTTGCAATGATCTTATCACCGGGGCGAAAGTATCGATCGAAGCTGCGGATAATATCTTTAACAAAGGTGCTGAACGCTACAGGATCATACTTTGGCTTGGCAGGTAGTGCCATTGCCGTAATTACGCCTGCTAGAGTGGCATGAACGCCTGCCTTGTAAAGTCCGTACCAGAGCAAAATACCGGTAAAGACGTAGGCAGAAGAGCGGCGAACCCCGGCGGCATTGAGTAAGCCCATGATTACAACTAGAAATCCGGAGGCCATTAAAGCGGTAGTGTTCACTTGCTCTGTATACCAAATAGCAATTACAAGAATTGCTCCTAGGTCATCTACAATGGCTAGGGCTACCAGAAAAGTTACCACAGCCCTTGGGACTCTGTTTCCTAGTAATGCTATACAGCCCACGGCAAAAGCGATATCAGTAGCCATAGGGATGCCCCAACCGCGTTCTGCGATGTCGCCATTGTTTAGGGAGCTATAAATCAAGGCTGGAACTACCATACCGCCAACCGCTGCCATCACGGGCAGGACTGCTTGGCGTAGATCTGAGAGTTCCCCAACTAAAAATTCACGTTTAAGTTCTAACCCTACCAAGAAAAAGAAGATGGCCATTAGGCCATCATTAATCCAATGATGTAGTGATAGAGAAAGCACCCAGTCACCAGTGCCAATGCTGACAGGCATATGGAGCAGGTGCTTGTAAGCATCCTGTAGAGGGGAGTTGGCAACAATCAGTGCAACCATTGCAGAGAGCATCAGTAAGATACCACTGCTGCTTTGGCGATGGATAAATTCTTCAAAAGGTGTAACCAGGCGGCCAAAGGCCCCCTCTAGCGGTGCCTCAAAGACTTTTCCTTTACGAATTTTGAATCTATCCAGAACACTTTTTGCCATCGGCTAATTGCCTCCTTTTATAAAGCTAAGCCCCACTAAGTGCAGGGCTATTTCATGCCGGTTCAAACCAGAGGTTATCATGGTCATAGTGTCATTTTCTATATTTGACGTTTTTTATTGAGTAGGGTGTAACTGGGTTTAGTTTTGAAAATAGGGGGAGAAATGGTCATCTCTCGCTTACGAGCAGGCACTAAGTAAGCACAAATTTATATGTGTGATATTGCTTACATATGTAATTGGAGAGTGAAGCATGGCGCCTACTAAAAGATAATCTCCCTTTTGAATATTAGCTAATTATTAAAGGGGTTATCCCACCTTATAACTTTTTAGGGTTACTTGTTTGCTAACGCTCTTTTAGGTTGTGTCATAGTCCTTACGTGGCACTTCTATATGCGGGATGCGAAATATCTAAAGGTATAATTGTCTATGCTTGCATAATGTCATTAGATGAAATGAGGCTAGATTCATAACGTAATATTTAATTGTTTATATGTGTTGTAACTGCAATATAGAGCGCAATGAGATATGCTTTAATTGCTACCTGGTTAATACTGATTGTTGTTTAAAGAAACTTATTTGAAGTGCACAGTGTTGAGGCATTGAATTTATGATGCTCTCAATAGAATTATAATCATGATCAAATTTAGGTTAAATCTATTTGCTGGCCCACAACAGTCAATGGAAAAATAGTCTCTACTTCTCGACCAGGGAAAAAGGCGCTTCTTCTTAGGGCTTAATACCTCAAATTTTTCTCTTTTTGGTGCCACTGTTCTTGCTTGAGGTCGAAATTTAGAAATAAGTGGCCAGAGGTACTTATGCACATCCACTACTATATGTGGTTTAATATGCTATAAGCAAAGCCTTTACGCTAATGCTTCAAATGCCTGATAATTGGCCGTCTAGCCTCTGGGGGAGTGGTTTCTTGCGAACCTCTCACTGAAGAGGGAATAGGAGTTGAATCAAAATCTTGGAGTGATCGGTGACGACAACAGTTGAACGCAAGGCGACCAATGTACATTGGCATGATGGCGATGTAACTCGTGACAACAGGGCCAGTATTCTTGGTCACAAAGGCGTGACCCTTTGGTTCACCGGCCTGTCGGGTTCCGGCAAGAGCACGGTAGCAGTAGCGGTTGAGAAGGCTTTGGCTGCGCGAGATGTCCTGAGCTATCGCTTGGATGGTGACAATATACGTTTGGGGATCAACTCAAATCTAGGCTTTTCTGCTGAAGATCGCAAAGAAAATATCCGTCGTGTAGGTGAAATTTCCAAACTGTTTGCGGACACTGGGATAGTGGTTCTCAGTAGCTTTATTAGTCCATATCGAGAAGATCGCGATATGGTTAGAAAGATGCATGAGGATGGCAATCTGCCTTATTTGGAGGTGTTTGTAGACTGTCCACTGGAGGAGGCAGAATCTCGTGACCCTAAAGGCCTTTATAAAAAGGCTCGTGCGGGTGAAATTAAGGGTTTTACTGGAATTGATGACCCTTATGAAGCGCCTATTTCCCCTGAGTTGCGTCTTAATACAGCAGAAATGACCTTGGAGCAAGAGGTGGAAGTGATTATTTCTACCCTGCAAGAGAAAGGTCTTATTGCCAAGGATTAAGCTGACTTTTATGAAGCATACTATAAGGGAAGCCTGATGGGCTTCCTTTTTGTCTTTGCCTGATTTGTTGGGCTACTTGGTTCGATATTTCTGATACATCCTTCCTATAAGTCCTCCCCGGCGCCAACTGTCGGTTGACCTCTTTATCCCTTCATATACTCAAGCTGTATCACTTGGTGAAGTTGACAGCTGTGGAGGCGTTTATGTCGACAAGGGGAGCTTGGTTTCTCTCTGTATTTTTCTTGGCGCTGCTCGGAGTGCTGGGGGTAGTCGCTTGGATCGCGTATGCGAAATTGCCAAAAGTACATGGCAAAGCAGATGCTCCAGTAATAGGGGTGCCGGCTGGCGCTCTTGATTATGCTTCTACACCGGCTTATGCGGGGCCTCACCCTAGAATGATGTCACGTCCGCCTGAGTATTTTCCATTCCCTATCTCAATTGGTGAGGTTGGACCAGTAGAAACGTTATTTACTGGCCCCTCAAAGTACCCCTTCTTTTGTGGTCGTAATGCGATCACCGATAAGCAGCCATTGGTTGATAACCAGGCCAAGGAGGGGGTCCCAATTTTTGCTTTAGGTCCAGATGGGAAGAAAACCAAAGAGGTGATTGGTTATAGCCGAGACTGTAGCCATGCAACGGAGGTAACGTACTTCTATAGGAGCACAACAGATGGAAGCTTTTATTACCTACATGAAGCACGTAACGATATTGATAAGGTAACAGTAAATGGTCGACAAGTAGATTTTATTGTCCGTGTCGAAACAGGCACGATTAACCGGCATCATTATGCTATTGCAGCTCTGCGAGGAGACGGCGAAACTGCCGAAAAACCAAATGCCAGCAATTGGAACCGGCGTTTGATATATCAGTTTCGTGGGGGAGTAGGTATAGGTTGGCGCCAAGGTAATTTGAGCAAAGGAGATGTGACAACTCGGCGAATGGACCAGTTGGCTCGAGGATATGCCATCGTTTATTCGACGGCGAATCAAACCAGAAATCACTATAACTTATGGTTGGCAGAGGATACGGCACGGCGCCTAAAAAAACAGTTCCAAGCACTCTATGGTGAGCCCATGTATACGGTTGGTATCGGTGGCTCGGGAGGTGCTATTCAGCAGTACATCTTGGCGCAAAATGCACCGGGGCTACTGGATGCGGCGATACCACTTTACTCCTATCCAGATATGGTAACCCAGACTATCTACGCCTTTGACTGTGAGCCTTTAGAGTATTTTTTCGATGTCCTGGATACTAACAACCCCCGCTGGCAGGATGTTGAGGAGCGTCAACGGATACAGGGGTTGGCTGCGAACCCTGAGGCGGATAGCCGCTTCAAGCTGATTACTTTAGCCGCTGGTTTGTTTGATGGCCGTTATAGGGGACGACCAAGCGGCGCAACTGAATGCGTAGAAGGTTGGCGTGGTTTGGTGCCACTGGTAAATAACCCAAACTTTGTACACTTCTTTAAAAGTTTTTCCGGTGATTTGCCGGATAGAGTGCATTGGACACATTGGGAAAATCTTCGCCAGTTCTATGGTGCTGCTGAAAATGGCTATGCGAATACAACCTGGGATAACGAAGGGGTTCAGTATGGGTTGAAAGCGTTGGTTGATGGAGAGATAAGCATCGATAATTTCTTAAAAATCAATGCTGCAATAGGTGGGTGGAAAGCCCCGCAGAATCAGTCGCAAGAAAAGCTCTGGTTTCTCAATGGTGGGCTTTTTCCTGTGCGCCTTTCCGTATGGAGTGAGCAAAATTTAAACATGGGGACTCTGGCGAGCCCAGCTAAGCGTAGCCGCGCGGATTTGGAGGCAATCAAGGGGATTTATAGGTCTGGTCATGTTTTCCTTGGGGATGTAGAAATTCCGATAATTGATATGCGCCACTATCTGGACGAAGAACCAGATATGCATCACAGCTCGGCTTCTTTTTCGACTCGAGAGCGTATCCGGAGGGCCCGCGGCCACGCTGACAATCAACTGATCTGGATGAGTCACAAAGACTACAACCCATTGGATGATGCGCTTGATCTGGTCGACCGGTGGATGCAAAACATCATTAATGACCCTGCTAAAGGTGTAGTTGGTAATCGACCTGAGGATGCCAGTGATCAATGCTTTGATAGCGAAGGTAATGTACTAGCATCAGGATCTGATGTTTGGAATGGAGACTGGAACCGCCAGTCGAAAGGGAAATGTATGCGGGAGTACCCTGCCCACAGCACCTCAAGGCAGGTAGCCGGAGCACCAGTGACTGATGACATCTTTAAGTGCGCGCTTCAGCCGGTGGAGAGGGCTCTTGCAAAAGGCGTCTATGGCTCTCATACGGAAGAGATATCAGGTCGTCTCGATGACTTACGACGCATCTTCCCAACCGGGGTATGCAACTACAATGAACAGGATTTGGCCCGCCCAAGAGAGCAGTTGATTCCTAAAGGGGTCCCAGTGCGAATTGCAGGTCATTTAATTGACCCAGACTATCGACAAGGCAAGCTATTGCAAGAGGCAAGTGTCGGGGAGGAGGAGATGCAGCCGGTGTCTGTACCTTCGGAAAGCATGCCCGATGAATAATAGTGGGACTTGGCGCGAAAATTATTGACAGGAAATTATATTCTAGTAATATGCGCCTCGCTCAAGGGGCTAGGCCCTGAAAGAAGATGAGCAGCGGGTGGTTAGCTCAGTTGGGAGAGCGACGGCCTTACAAGCCGTAGGTCACAGGTTCGACCCCTGTACCACCCACCAACTTCCTAAATGGAAGTTTACTACCGAGGACCGGTAGTTCAGTTGGTTAGAATGCCGGCCTGTCACGCCGGAGGTCGCGGGTTCGAGTCCCGTCCGGTCCGCCAGATACGATAAAAGGCCCGTACATACGTACGGGCCTTTTTTATTCGTGTGTGGGCGAACTGGTATTAGGCCTGAAAAGCTCTGGAACTGCGCCTTGCTTGACCCCTTCAAGCTATTTGAGGTGAGTGGCACAACTCTTTTTTCTTGTGCTCAAGCTTGTGGTATTTGGCGGGAACGAAGGAACTTGCAGCAGTTATATTACTCCTGCGCTAGGGGGCTCTTCACCTTGTTCATATGATCTCTGGCTAAGTGCCGAGCGCCAACCTAATACGGAGGGCGTTAGACTCTATCGTATTGCTGGCTCTGGATGGGTTGGGATGCACACTTTGCTCGTGAACTTTTTTTGAGGGCGGGGTTGTGTTCTTATCGGTAAAGGGCTGCTTTTATGGAGTGAGCCCTGTCAGGTTGCCTCTTTATGAAGGGATTGGAGATACGTGACAGTTTCCTACCTAACTACTCTTGGTCTGAATGCTTTCGCTGAAGCTGCGCGCGCGATTCCTTACCAAAAGGTCCGAAGTAATCTTTTTCCGGGAGTTGAGGTCTGGATTCGTCGTGATGACCTGCTGGACCCACTTATTTCAGGTAATAAAGCGTATAAGCTCATTTTTAACTTGATTAAAGCAAGGGAGCTGGGTGTCGAGACGTTAATCACTTGTGGTGGAGCATGGTCAAATCACTTGCATGCCACTGCTGCTGCTGGAGCGCGGTTTGGCTTTCGCACAATTGGTATTGTTCGAGGTGAGCGCCCACCGGTGCTTAGTGCCATGCTTCAAGATGCCGAGCGCCTCGGTATGAAATTTATATTCGTGTCCCGTGAATTATACAGGCAGCGCAGCCAGTCAGACTTTCTCAATCGGGTTGGTGTTGGCTCTGCTATTGGGGCCTATTTGCCGGAAGGTGGGGCAAATCTTGCCGGGGTAAGAGGAGTTCATTTACTGGGGGAAATTATTGAAGGAACTGTCCCCATCAACTTTGACCAGCTTTGGGTGGCCTGTGGAACTGGACTAACACTGGGCGGCTTAAACTCTTCCATAAGTAGCTTTCCTGTACATGGTGTTGAGGTGCTAAAAGCGGGAGGCTCTGTTCGTCGAGCTGCCTGGCATTGGTTCGCGGCGTTATCACAATATAATACATCAGGTCTCAAAAAGAAAAACGCAGGTGAGGTTGAGCTGACTGATGAGTTCCATTGTGGAGGATATGGTAAGTACCCCGTTCGACTACAGGAGTTTCACCGGGCTTTTGAGATGCAAGCTGGCATCCCTCTAGATCCTATTTATACTGCCAAGCTGCTGTATGCGATTTCGCGGAAAGCTAACGAGGGTCATTTCAGCTGTGGCACCAAGATTTTGGCGCTCCACTCCGGCGGACTACAGGGTCGGCGTGGATTTCAACTAGGCTGCTAGACTAAAAATTCCCTTCTTCGTATGGTAATTTCTCCTACCCCGGGTGTGTTTGTTCGACTCTAAACGCAAGCTAAGGCATAATCTCCTGTCACTTTTTGAGAAGCTTTTCCCGCCGTCGTGTAGTACCAGCTTCGATGTCTGAAAGGTAAAGTATCAATCGCAAGGCCCAGGCTCGGGCACCTGAGAGGGAGCGGTGTCGGAATTTCAAAATATCGGTCTGATCGGCCGCACAGGAAGTGATAGTGCTGTGCTTTCACTCAAACGCCTTATGGCTTTTCTTGAGCAAGAGGGCTACGCGGTCGTGTTGGAGAAGGATACTGCAACAGCAGTATCTGCCAACAAGGCACGTGTCTCTTCAAAAGAGAAGTTAGGCGAACTCTGCGACTTGGTCATTGTAGTAGGTGGCGATGGCAGCCTACTCGCTGCTGCTCGTGCTTTGGCAAAATTCAGTGTGCCCTTACTCGGTATTAACCGCGGTCGTTTAGGCTTTCTCACTGATATCACCCCGGATGAGGTTGAACGAAAAGTCGGGGAGGTTTTGGCTGGCAAATATATGGCCGAAAGCCGCTTCTTGCTGGATATGTCTGTGGCGAGAGGCGGTAAGCCGGTTGACAGGGGCACTGCATTAAATGATGTCGTCCTACACCCAGGTGAATTTATCCGTATGATTGAATTTGACCTCTACATTGATGGTCAATTTGTCTATACGCAGCGCTCTGATGGGCTCATCATTTCTACGCCGACAGGTTCGACAGCGTATGCACTTTCGGGTGGAGGCCCGATCATGCATCCAAAACTCGATGCAATTGTCTTGGTCCCGCTAAACCCACATACCCTGAGCAGCCGCCCGATCGTTGTAGAGGGCAGCAGTGAATTTAAAATCATTGTGGGAGGGCAGAATATCACTAAGCCTTATGTAACTTGTGATGGTCATGATCAGATAATCACTGAGCCAGGGGATGTGATCCGTATTCATAAAAAACCGCACCGATTAACGCTGGTGCACCCCTTGGAGCATAATTTTTACGAAACTTGCAGGTCGAAACTTGGTTGGGCCGAGTAAATTAAAAAATTACAAGTTATAAACAAATGAGAGGTATCAGTGAGAGTTATTACATTTGGGACTTTTGATGTATTTCACATCGGCCATGTAAATATCCTTGAAAGAGCGAAGGAATTAGGGGCTTACTTAATCGTAGGCGTCTCCTCTGATGCTTTGAATATCAGCAAGAAGGGACGTCCACCAATTTATAGCCAGGATGACAGGATGAAAATTGTTGAGTCACTTCACTGTGTTGATGAGGTATTTCTTGAAGAGTCGCTTGAGCTGAAAGCTGAATATATTAAACGATTCAATGCTGAAATGCTTGTTATGGGAAATGATTGGGAAGGTAAGTTTGATCACTATTCAAACTTATGTGAAGTTCACTATTTCCCCAGAACAGAAGGGATTTCAACAACACAAGTAATAGATTTGGTTCGTGAGATGGCCTAAAAGTAAGTAGGTATTGATAGGTGGTGAGTATCTAAAGTGCGATCTATTTGTTTTTTTGTTTGGAACGAATATCAACTAGCTTGCTTTAAGCCGATAATTGAATTGGTGAATGGTTACGTTGCAGTGGAAGATAGAGTCTATAATGCTGATTTTGTCCGTTCAACTGAGCGAGAGTATACTCATTCAGCAAGATATATCCGCATTAAACGAGGCTCTGCGATCAAAGAGCTAGATCATTTTGACCTCATTATAGCCCACACTGCCTTTGAGGGGGTGGGTTCGTTGCGCTCGGCCAAGCTTGCTTTTGTTCAATATGGATTAGCTAAAGAAGACTATAACTACGGACTATGGCGCGGTCTTGCAGATATTAACTTTGTTTTCGGTAATTACTCTCAACAGAGAATTGTAAGTGTAGCGAATTCAATAGTTGTTGGGCACTCGGTACTAAGTAGCTGGCAAAAACAACAAGCTGAACTTTCATGGAGCGCAAATGAGGAACCAATTGTATATTATGCTCCGACCTGGGGGGAGCACTCCTCATTGGAGAGTAGTTTGGACGGTCTTGAAGAGTTAAGTAAGCGGTTTACTTTAGTTGTTGCACCCCACCATAATACGATTGTGTTTAATTCAGAGTTAATCCGACAGATTCCTGAGAAAATTAAAATCGTCGTCAGCCAAAAGGATAAGGTTGATTGGTTATTAAAATCTCAACTAGTGGTATCTGATATAAGCGGGATTATTTTTGATGCATTTTTTCTCGGAAAAAAAGTTTCAGTATTGAGAGGAGCGTCGTTTACCCAAGAGAGTGTGAAGGTTGGGAGAGACTCAATTGAATATCGAGAAATCAATAATTTTGCTGTTACTTTGAATGATATTTCTTCCGTACGAAAGGATGAATTTTTCCCAATATACGATCCTTATGCTGGCTATTACCAGGGCCTTATATCGGATACACTAGATGCAGATGAGCGGTTAGCTAATGAGATCATAAATTATAATTTTCATGATCAGCACCAAATACTGCGAGAAAAAATCCGTGCGCAATGGGCGATTACTGATAGTGAAAAGAAGCGCATAAGGAATGAAAATCAGACAGACCCATCCCCGATGGGGCAAAGTATTCGTCGACTTCTACACAGATTAAAGGTTTCTTTATGAGACGGGTACTGCTTTACGTCCCTCTTAGTAATTGCCATCGGCTGCCAATTTTCCGTGAAATCGCACTTAGAGAAAAAAAGGCGGGGAATTTGGTTTATATTTGTGTAAGTGTGGCAATGCCGCTATTTGATGATGATGACAACATTTCTCTCAATATTTCCGCAATAATAAATTATTTAGACCCAGTAGTATATAGGCGGATATACATAGCAACTCCTAGTGCAAGAGAGTTATGGAAGATCCTTAAGAGAAATCGTATTGCGCAAGAAGAATTTATTTCTCAGCATAATTTAGATTGCGAAGATTTACTAAAAAGAAAGGGGTTTGATTATGTCTATCTATGGAATGGAAATTTTGCTTACCAAACCGGTTTCCTGAATGTTACGAAAAAGCATAATATAGATGTTCGCTTCATGGAAGTGGCATGGTTTGATCAGTCAAATACATATTATTTTGATCCTAAGGGCGTGAATAGTGGAAGTGAAATTGCTAAAAAGGCTACCTATGAGCTTGAGGGGTATTACAAACACGGCCAGGAATTCTGTGAATCATACAGGCGAAAAAAATTATCTGGGTTAAAAAACGAAGAGAAGTACATCTTAGTTCCACTTCAAGTGGAGACTGATTCAAATATTCGACTATATTCACCATTCACGTCAATGCAAGAATTTATTAGTGAGCTTGCTAGATGGTTACCAAAAACTCATAAAGTAATTGTTCGAAAACACCCAAAATCTTCAATGAAGATGTTTGATCTCCCTAAAGGTTTTTCCTGGTCCAGAGAGAGTGACCTATTTAAAGATATAGCAGGTGCTAAGTGCATAATTGGTATAAATAGCACTGTACTTTTGCAAAGTTTGGCAGTAGGTAAGCCGGTAATAGCCATGGGGGAGGGCATTTGGGGACAGAATACAGCAATAACTTATGGTGATGTTCGAGCTGAATTCGCGTGGCCTCATTATAATGAGGCAGAAGCTTTTTGCCTCATCGGCTACTTAGTTGGTAAGCAACTATTTTTTAGAAAAAAAATTTTTAATCCTCAGTCAAGATTTAAGAGATATTTAATTGCCTTACGACTGGTGAAACCTTTTTTTCAGTATCTTGCAGGATACACCATTTTTTATAAGAGAAAGGGGGTAATCTTATAAAAATGATTAAGGTGAAGTTTTCGGAGTGATTTTTTAGGTAATTGTAGTTGATATAATTTAGCTTTATTTTTTCTGCTCCCAGAAATTTAATGTTGATCTAAGGTTAAGAATCATTTGAGGTATAGTATGACAATGAAAAAGCAGAAAGTGATAAAGATCTTGCATGGTTTTCTTCATAGATATAAACCAATTGACTCAAGATTGAGGCGTATTCGGGGATACCAATTGTTATCTAAATTTGGGCGCAAGATATATCATAATGCGGTTATTCGGCTTAGTTCCAGTCAAAGATTTTATCTGGAAAATTTTGACGAAATAGGAGTGAAAAAAAACGTTATACTTTTTGAAAGTCATTGGGGGAAAAATATAAGTTGCCATCCTTTTGCTATTTACCAGGCTTTGATTGGACATCAAAAAGCAGAAGACTTTAGCATAATTTGGGTTGTCAATAACCCCGAGAGTGTTCCGGCTGAGATATCTTGCCGAAAAAATGTGAAGCTTATTGCTCGAGATACAATTGACTATGCGAAAGCGCTGCTTAAGGCGGAATATTTAGTCAACAATTTAACCTTTCCAGACTATTTCATTCGAAAGCCCAGTCAGTTTTATGTAAATACTTGGCATGGTATCCCAATTAAAACACTTGGTCTTGACACGAATGATCGATTGTTTTCTTTTGCAAATGGACAACGAAATTTCATTCAAGCAACACATATCCCCTTGGCTGGGGAGTACGCTAAAAAGACTACAGTCGACTCATACGGCGCGAAGAATCTTAATTCTCATAAGGTGTGTAAGATTGGATCTCCACGTATCGACACAACCTTGAACACTAGCCGAAAAAGTGTCCTAAAACGTTTGGGTATAAATTATAATAAAAAGGTTGTACTTTTCGCTCCAACTTGGCGGGGTAGAATTGGAAAGCCGTCGATGGATTTTGGCTTTGCTATTAAAGCACTTGATCATTTATCAATAAGTTTGAGTGATGAGTATCATGTACTTGTTTCTCTTCATGGCTTAGTAAAGGAAAAACTTAAAGGTTCTTTAAAGGGTGGTTTCAATTTTGTCCCTGATGAAATGGATATTAATGAGATTCTTGCCGGCGTAGATATTCTAATTAGTGATTATTCCAGCATAACCCTTGACTTTTTTGCGCTTAACAGACCTATAATTTTATATGTTCCAGACCGCTCTCATTATGAGAGTGAAAGAGGGTTGTATATTGAATTAGAAGAACTTCCTGCTAAGGTTGTAAATGAATTACCTGAACTTTCAAATGCTATCCATAATGCAGTGAAGCCATCTGAGTTCCCCAGTTATACTGCAGCAGTGGGAAAATTCATCCCTAATGAAGATGGAAAGTCTAGCGAAAGGCTTTTGAGTATTCTATTTGGTTCAAGCCAAAACTTACCGGTTAAAGAGAGTACTAAGAAAAAAATACTAGTCCATCCGGGAGGCTTGCTTGCAAATGGAATTAGTAATTCTTTCGTAAATCTAGTCGAAAATATAGATCACAGTAAATACGAAATGACATTTATTGTTGATGCTAAGGCAACAGATTCTTCGATTATTAGAAAAGAGTACTTTGTTAGGCTTGCTGAGAAATGTCAGGTGATTTTATTGTATCCTGGGATTGGTTTAACGTTTGATGAGGCTAAAGCATACTCTAAGTTTACAAGTAAAGAAACAAATCCCTCTTGTTATGATGAGGAATTAATTAATGCGGCTTTTAGAAAAGAAGCTCGAAGAGTTTTTAGTGATAATTCATTTGATATAGCTATTTATTTTTCAGGCTATACTTTCTATTGGGCTCAGCTATTTGCACATCTAGATACAAATAAAAGGGTGATCTATCAGCACTGTGATATGTATGCTGAGGCGAGCAATTCCAATCCAAATAGAAGTCTCCCGCAGCTAAATGCAGTCTTCAGCAGTTATAAACATTATGAGACATTTGTATCAGTTTCAGATAGTGTTCGGATTGAAAATGAGAGAAAACTGAAATCTTTTTACCCGAGTAAATACTCTACGGTTACAATTGAAAATTCAATCTCCCCTTCAGATATAAAACGTAAATCTGAAATCCCACTTTCACTAGTTTCAATTCAATGTGCTACAATTATCAATACTACAGATCACTTGAAATTTGTGGTGGTGGGTAGACTTTCCCCTGAAAAAAATCATAAACGCTTATTTCGTGCGTTTTCTATTTTAATTAAAGAAGAGAAGAAAAAGGCTATTTTATTTGTGGTTGGCGATGGACCTCTTAGAGAAATTTTAAAGTCTGAAGTCAGGCAACTGGGAATTGCTGAGTATGTGGTATTTACAGGAAGGCTAGCAAACCCTTATCCCTTAGTAAAAGCTTGTGATTGTATGGTGCTAGCATCTGACTATGAAGGGCAGGGGCTTGTATTATTAGAAGCGTTAACATTGGGTGTACCATGTATAGGAACAAATGTACCAGGAATTAAATGTGTGCTAAAAGATGGCATAGGGATTTTAACAGAGACTACAGCGAATTCCTTTGCTGATGCAATGATTACATTTGCTAACACCCCAAAGAAGAAACCAGTTATTGGTTTTTCTGCTGAAAATTATGTGGCCTCTACCTTGGATTCATTTTACCGCTATGTTTGTGATGAGAAAATTAGTAACGATGTTGTTTTTGATACATGAGGTTTAGATAAAAAATTTTGTAAACACCTAGGTCTGGCCTTATTTTAGTGAGGCGACTTAGTATTAGATAAAGAGAAAGATGGTGTTTAATTCTCTTTTAATTATTGGCGTATTCAGGGGAGAGCGCATACCCTTAAGATCGACTCTAAAAATATAATATTTTGCTTGTATTTGGGTTTAGCAATTTCAGCAATTTTAACAAATTTACACTTAATCTGGCAGTTATCGGTTCTTCAGAAACAGATCTGTCAGATTAAGATTAGTATTTATTGGTAGATTTATGTTTAATCTAAAAATTTTCAAAAGTTCCACAGGGAAACTTAAGTTAAATGATTCAATTATTGAGGGGCCTATAGAGGTTGACCTTTTGGGGTTATCCTCAATTGATATTGATCGATCAGAGGCCGGCCATAAATCCGAGAGGCTTCATAATATTTACGGGCTTGCACGTCGAAATAAAAACGTTAAAAACCTTGTTGTTAAACTAACAAATAGTGGTTTTTATTTAACTCATAGTGAAGGTGGAGTTTCCACATTCAGTAAATTCAAAGACGCATCTTCTTTTTCTAAGTTTATAAAAAAAGAAAACCTTCAATTTTATCGGTCTATATTTTATACCTTAGAGGAACCTCAAATAAAGTGTAATCAATCAAAATTATTGATCATTTTTTCCTCCGTTGCTGACAGAGCATATAATTCTGATATAGCGACAAGGAATTTCTATCTAAACTATAAATCCATACAAAAATATATTCCAAATAACACATATGTACTTAGGCTGGCGGATATTGGCGGTGTTGTGGGTAGTTTCTACTTGAACAACAACTTTAATAATCAAGTAGAAAATGATATTCAATTATTAATTTCAGAGATTTCAGCTAATTTTAATATCCATAAAAATGATATTGTATTATACGGCGCATCTAAAGGAGGGACGGGTAGTCTTTACCATGCAATATTGGGCCAATTTAAGTGTGTTTCTGTTGATCCTATTATTACAGGTGAGTATCATTTTAATCAGCACGAAGATTCGCATTTTGTATCTGGGACATTCCCTGAAGGCAAGGCTGAAAAATTTTCATCTTTGCTTGAAAATAACCAGCTAAATAAAAATATAAATATTATTTACTCCGAGCTTTCGCCTATTTTTTCTGAGGTGGAAAGCATATTTTGTGATTATAAAAGCATGGCAAACTTCTTCAATTATTCTCATCCAAAAATAAAATCTCACGCAGATGTTAGTAAATATAGTATGAATCTGTTGATGCTCTTAATAAATAATCTTTTTTATGAGGTAGGTGTTGTTTCATCTAAAAAAATAGAGCATTAATGATACCTGAGAAAAGCATACTATTCCGCAGAGAAGCTTATAAAATACACTATTTTAGATGAGAAGGAATTTTTTATTTCTAATTTTCAGGGTTTATGCTATTATCTAGCTGATAATTTTTTCGGATTCCCTAAAAATTTATTGAGATAAAACTGATCTCATTCGATCTTGCGCTAAGTATGATATTTATCCTAAATAATTAACCTTTTTTCTCGTAATAAGACATATTGATGTTTTCAACTTAAAAATTTCTAGATGGGCTTAGTTTCGGATAGTAAGTGCAATTGATAAGAGGGGGGGCAGTTAGTAGAGTTGGCACCTCTCCCGACCAAGAAAAAACATTGATGAGTTACTACCAACGGAGCGGGAATAAACGGTCCCAGACTTACAGTCTGAGATAAGCCGGGCATTTACTGAAAATAATTGCAGAGTTGTTAGATAGACTTCCCTAGACGATCCGTCGAGAGCTGCAACTCATACTGGCTACGTGGATATTGCCCCTGGGAAACATATAAACCTACAGACCTTGGCCTCTGGTAAGGGGGCAAGGCATAGAAAGTAACTGATGGGGCGCGGTAACAAATAGATACCCTAATTCGGAAAGAGTTAATTTCTTAGCTGGCAACAAGCTATTTAAAGAGACTTATCAGCGTATCATTACATGGCGGAATGTTCTACCAACTGAGCTATTCAGATCAGACAAGTAGTGGGGCTTATACAAACCTCAAAGGGTTACAGCAAAGCCCCACCGCAAGCGCTACGGCAAGTATGTCGGTGCGAAAAGATCAGAAACATAAGGCTGTCAACTTACATACGAAATCAAAGGGTCTTCTGTATCATTCTGATCAAGGTAATCAGTATACCAACCATACCAACCATACCAACCATATCTACCAAGCGCTCTTGAAGCAGCATAGAATGATGTGCTCAATGAATCATAAGAAAATTTTTTAGGCAGTAAACCAACAAAACCTTCTTAGCAACCTGAAGCAAGAGCGGTCAATCGAAAACACTTATGCAATAAGAAAGAATACTTTAAAAGATGCGAGAGCTTATATGGATTTCATCAACTCTCGCAGAGTACATACGAGGCTGGGGCAATATAATTCCCATCAAATTTGAGAAATCTGCTTAAAAAATATCCGGTTTGGAGTTGACCACAATACTTGTTCTTATTTTTAAGCGCCTATCTAAATCAGTAACCCTTTTTAAAAGAGTGGCATACTGGGTTGGTTCGGGTAATAATTAAATGTCCTTAGAAGCTATTTTTTTTATACCTAGCAGGCGATAAATTCCAGAAATAAGTTCCACGCCATTATTTGAGCCTATGCTCTTCCAAATTAGAAGCTTTATTGCCCTCTTGACTCGAAGCATAAAGTGTGACGATGTGTGGAGTGTTGTTTTTTTTGTATTATGGGGGATGTCAACTTGTGAGAATTTTACTCCAAGCAGGTAGGATTTTTTGGAAAATAGAGGGAGCGTCCTAGAATTAAACTTTTCTTGAATCCCTTGCCCGGGTATGCGAATTATTCCGAATTTAACTTTGGTGGTGATAGTAATTTCATCCCCATTTCTGTTCACTGATTTTGTTGAGGATTGGCCAAATGAATAAAACTCATTGATAAGATAATTGAGGAACTTATAAACACGATTTCTATCTGGTTCCCACTCCCTCGAAATAAGTGCCGCAGCTTCTTCTGGGGTTTCAGCCTTACTGCATATTCCTTTATGATAATAGAACGCATCACCAACAGAAACAACGTTCTTAAATCTTAGAATAGATAACAATCCAACTCCTGAGTTTAGAAGGAATACTGAGTCAGCAGCATCGATTAAATCATATATATTTTCTAGGTCGCAGTTAATAACATTGTGATTGTCTTCAAATGGGTATGTAGGGTTTTTTTCAAGCGGGTGTGTTTTAATAAGAAATACCCACTCCTTAAGTGATTTAGATACAATGTCCACCCATGCATAGAAATCAGAATATTCCCGTAGTGGCCCCTTAAAAATTTCGCAAACAGTATCAGTTGGTCTTTGAAGAGGTACAAGGCATATCTTTTTCCCATTTATTCGATACTTATTTTTAATATACTCCGAGCCCATTTTTTTTGGCTGCTTTTCAAGGTAGCCTCCCTGTTGTATTTCGTTTTTACAATACTCAGTAACTGATAAAATTTCGGTATCAGATAGTTCTCTGTCCCAGTTTTTTTCGTGATATGAAGTGCTGTCAGTATTGAATCCATTCATATCAAAGAAAACGGCTCCAGGGAGTGCTCCTCTCTCGTATACAATGTATGGTATTTCTTCATTTCTACAATATCTATAGATGTTTAATCTTTGTTTGTTTGCGTATGGATTGTGAAAAAATACTTGATCTATTTTTTTCTTTGATATGTGCTCTTTAAGCTCTGTTTCTGTTTCAAAAAATGATTCACGTTGGTAATCAACATGCCCAAGAGAGGGTATGACTTCTCTTATACTCTCAGTAAACTCACTGCCTTCAACTCCAAGAAATAGGGTTCTTTTTTCATTGTAGGGTATCGGTGGCAGCCAGCAACTACATTGATTGTCATGTTCTAACATACACTGCTTTAACAGGTTCTTGTTTTCCTTTGACTTCCTTATATAGTCACTAGACTCTTTTTCCCGCTCATGCCATAGATGAGCAATAAATATGCCATCTAATGCAGTCTCATCTCCATACTTTCTATACCAGGATCTGAATCCAGAGTAGCTTTGCGTATTCCAGTGTCCGTCGTTACTGTATATATTTGATGGTCTTGGAAATCTTGGGTTATTACTATATGCTCGATAGAATAGTTCGAAATCTTCACAGCCATGCCCTTGGAATCTTGGATCATGTCCCCCGAGGGCACAGTAATAGTACCGATCAAAAACAGCAACTGATGAACTGGCAGCGTAAAACTCTATTCTTTCATCTCCAGTTTTCATGCTGTCTTGGAGATAGATTTTTCTGTTTTCAGGCGTGTTGCTTATATACTCTTTAGATGCGCTGTCGGATAAATATATACATGGGATATTGATAACTTCATCTATCCCATCGCTGAATCTCTCATTAATAAGTATTTCGAGGTCTTTATAAAAATTCGCATACGGGAGTAGATCTATATCCTGGAAAAGGATATATTTTGCTGTTGATATCTCTGCACCGTGATTGCGTGCTTTTCCGATTGAAAAGGTTTCATTTGCGGTATTTATGTAAGAGTATAAGGCGCCATACTTAATGCAAATATCTTTTGCTTTACTTGAGGCTTCCGCATCACTACCAGAATCGACAAGGATAAAACGAGCATCTTGGTAGGTGAATTCACTTAGAACTGTTTCCAAATTAATTAGACAATTGTCTCGCAGTGGGCTATATCTGAACGGAATTATTACATCGAGGAAAATCGTTTGATTCATGGTAGCTCCGAGTGTTGATTACTGGGACATTACCATTGAATTGTTTCTGTTGGGTTTCGATTTTATTTAAAAAATTATAATGTTTTGTTTCAGAAAAATCAGGTTTACGTTATTTTTTAACTTAACTTGTTTTTTATCCATACCTTAAAAGCAGAAAAAATAATACCGGATAGAGGGTAACATGAGTATCTCTGATCTTTGATGGCCGATATTAGCTTGTTAAAAAATGAGCTTCTTGATACTGTAAGATTTTTTTGCTTTTGTAAAAGCAAGTGAAGGAGCTCTTCCTGGCCTTCAATTGAGAAAGTATGATGGGTAAGTATAGTTTCATCCAGCTCTGTTTTAATGATGGCGTCAGCTCCAGAAAAAACCCCATCCCCTACTGCGTAAACAGGTTTGTCGTATATCAATGATTCAAGTAAAACAGTACTGTTTATCCCCAAAACACAACTAGATTTTGATATCAATTGATGTAGTGGGGTTTCGTTATCGAGCTTTATTCGGCTATTTGGGGGGAGGAGGTTAAATGGTGGGGTGCGGTCAAGAGGGTGCTGGCGTGCAATAATATCTATATTGGGGGCTACATGTGATTCGGCCCACTCAAGAAAGTTTTTCATAGTGGAAAATGGAGAAAACTTTGTAATGTTTGTGTCTGTTTCTAACTGGAGGGGAATAAACAGATATCCATTATCAGAGATATCATTATCCCCAAATTTTTCCCTATATGACACTTTCCACTGTCTTACGTTTTGCCGCTCTTCCGAACTGATAGTTTTTGGTTTTGTAATAGAGATTGAGCTTTGCGCATTTACTCCAAGGGGGTCTTCATAGTAAGTGCCCGACTGTGGAAACCAGCCGGCCTCTAAGAAGGAAAATTTCTGATTTGGATTTATATCGCGAGCAAGATTTATAAAGTCCTGTTGGTAATGGGGTAGCCCATTCCAAATTATTATCTTTTCCGGTTTATAGCTTTCTATCACTTTATGGAAGCAGTTCGCTCGATAGTTTTTTATTTCTCTTAGGGTTTTATTTGGGTTCGCTTCGAATTGCTTCGCTAGAGCTTTGCTTCTAGGTAGGGAGATAAAATTTAATCCGCTTGTTGCAATCTTTGCTTTTACTATGTTTGTGCAGTTTACACTGTGTGGTTGATTGATGTGGTTTCTACTAAAAAGTTGTACTTCCTCTTCAACCAATAGCAAAATATTATTTCCAAGTTCGGTTTCTTTACGCGCAATTGCTAAGATTACATCTGCACGTTGAATATCTGGCATTGGCTCGTATATAAGAACACGCATTACTTTTGTGACTCTTCATAGCATGCTACTACATCTTTGCTATCACCGTATTGGGCTACAACACCACCTTCAATCCATATGGCTTTGTTACAAAGCCGCTTAACAGTTTCTGCAGAATGAGAAACCAAAACCACAGTGTCTCCTGAGGTAATTTTTTCCCTCATTACTGCCTCTGACTTTCTTCTAAACCTAGAATCACCGACTGCTAAAATCTCATCAATCAGTAAGATATCAGATTTCAAATGAATAGCGACAGCCATTCCAAGCCGTTGTTTCATACCTGTAGAGTAGTTTTTAACAGGTTGGTCAAAAAACTCTTTAAGCTCGGCGAATTCATTAATTTCATCTAGTTTACTGACGATGAAATGCTTTTTCAGGCCCATCATCATGCCGCTGATAACAGCGTTTTGGCGGCCGGAAAGGTTTTGGTCGTAGCCAACAGTCAGTGAGAGCAGCGCAGTTCTGTGACCATGGTTGATCACTTTACCACCATCTGGTTTTATAATGCCGTTTAACAGGCGAAGTAAGGTGCTTTTCCCTGCGCCATTACGTCCGAGAACCCCAAGTGAGTCGCCCTCATATAGTTCGAAGCTAATATCTTTCAATGGGCTGTAAACATTGGTTGTACGGGTAAATGGAATTCCTGAGCGATAGGTCACTCGTACATTGTTTAAGCTAATGGCTGGCTTCTTGCTTCCACTCATCGTTGCATCAGTGCTCTTGCGAATACGGGATTTAGCTTTCTCATTATCAACCTAGCTAGGGCATAAAGTGATATAGCTGCGCAGGTGTAGATTGCCAAACTAGATACGTTAGGTATTTGGTTGTACATCAATATATCGCGGTAGCTCTCAATTACCCAGATCATTGGGTTGTAAGCAAGAATATCTTGAATGTTTTCTGGTAATGAGCTGACGGTATAGAGGATTCCTGAGCCATACATACCGAGTCGCAGCAAATGGGGAATCAGATTAGAGAGATCTGGTACAAATGGAATGAGCGCGCTGGCGATCAGGCCACAGGCATAGTTGAGCAGGAACTGTATCGTAAGGATTAATGGAAGGTAGATGTAACTCCATGTGGGTGGATACCCCATTACCCATAACCCAATGAGCAGTAGCATAAACACAATACTGAACTTGAAGGTGTCCATAACGATATTAATCGATGGGAGTACTACTTTGGGGAAGTTGACTTGGCTGATCAGTGCATGATTTTGAGTGATTGCGGCTGAGCAGTGGCTGACACATTGGGCAAACCATTGCCAAACTACCAATCCCACAAGAAGGAAGGGGACAAAATCATCTGTTCCCTTTTGAAATACAACAGCAAATATAAAGTAATAGATCGCCATCGAAAAAATTGGCTCTATTATCCACCAGAGGAAACTCAGGTAGGTTTTTGAGGCTTCAGATCGTAAATTACAGAGCGCCTTGTAAAAGACGATGTCTCTATGATGTTTTTGTAGAAAGATCACGGGGTTAAAACACTGTTTGATATTCGGATAAAACTTTCTCAGAAACTGCTTTCGAGGACAATCCCAAAGTAGGGGAACCTATTTTCGATATGTCTTTTCTAGCCATATCTAGCAGTTCTTTCAATTGGTTCGCATCATTAACAGAGAAAATGGCGGCCGGAGAAAGTAGTTCTGCACAACCAGGGATATTAGAAGCAAGTACGGGCTTCTTTCTGGCGGCTGCCTCAAGTAACACTTGAGGTTGATTTTCCGGTGAGTTGCTAGGTATTACTAACAAGTCCAGAGAGTCTAGAAAATCTTTGCTCTGTGATTCGCAAAGCTCACCGACATACTCGGTAATTTTATAGGAGTTTAGGCACTGTTCGGCATAGCGTTGGTCGGAAATTCTTCCTGCGACCTTGAGTTTTATTTTTGAATCGCTGAGAGTATTTAGCGCATGGGTAAGAGTATGCAGGCCTTTGTGAGGGGCAACAGCCCCAAGAAACCCAACTACGAAGGGGGGAGGGGTCGTTTGCCGGTCAGGAACTGTTTCGAACCAAGTATCGGAAAGGCCTGCAGGAATATAGTGGCAATTATTGAGTGAGTAGTACTCTTTTATCAGTTTCAGGCTTGTTTTAGATAGGCAAATTACCTTTTTCGCTTTATTTAGGATTGAGGCCAATATTTGTTTGCGATTTTTGTTTTCTAATGTTGTTGTAAATGAAGTATTCTTTAAATGCAGAATTTTAGCGACAGTATTTCTTACAAGTGTGAACTGAGAAGCAGTTTTTAGCAGTTTGTTAGGGTGTGTTTCTGCAATACATTGAAAACAAGTTTTTTGATCGATAAAGCCTGAGCAGAAATCACCGGATTTGAGAGTCAATGTATGTTTGGGGCATAGCCACCAGAAGTCAGTAATCGAAATAAAGTATGGAATACCTAATTTCTGAGCTGCATTGAGTAAATTAATACCAATATGTGCCGGATTCACCATATGCACGAGATCGGGCTTCAATTCAGAAAGTAAAGAAAGATAATTGTCTACTGAGTCACCTTCAGTTGTCCCCCATCCAAAAGTTGGAAGTTTGATTTGGCGAAATCCTCCTTCATCAATGAATGTGCGATTACCTAATATCCCTTCAGGGTCGCCGCCCGCGACTATTACGTCACAACCGCGCTTACTTAAATCTAGCGCAAGATTGCGTATGTATTTTTCGGTTCCTTGATTATATCCGGGCCCGAATTGCATGGTAGAGAATAGTATTTTCACGTTGACACCGGGCTATTGGGGGGCGTTAATATACCTTAATGTGTTATAAAACAACAGGTTACCAGTAGGTTACTAACCCATCAATTAAGCGAGTCTCAATTGTTCCCCGAACTTCAAATTCTCCACTGTTACCGTACGTTTTACCCAGAATCTCAAGGGGGGCTCGAGCAGGTAATCTTAGAGGTTGCACAAAAAACAGACAAGTGTGGTGTGCTAACTCTTGCCGATACTCCCGCAAATTTAAATTTGAATGGTCGGCTTCCTGTTGTTGCAAAAAAGCGTTGGTTCTCAATTGCTTCTTGCTGCATTGGGCCGGGTTTTTTTGGGGCTCTATATCGCTCAAAAGCCAAGTTGTTACATTTTCATTTCCCCTGGCCGTTCGGTGATCTAGCTTATTTTGTGGCTGGAAAGTCACGCCCGCTGGTAGTGACTTATCATTCCGATATTGTCAGGCAACGACTACTTGGTGCTATTTATTGGCCTTTGATGCGTTGGTTTTTGGCTCGAGCAGATCGTATCGTAGCGACATCATACAATTATCTAGAAAGCAGCCCTGTTCTTGCCGCTTATAAGGATAAAGTGAAGGTGATTCCCCTTGGGGTATCCGAGGATGGGTACCCTGAACCTTCGGATAAGACAATGAAAAGCCTTGAGCTGCAATTTGGCCGGGATTTTATGCTATTTGTTGGTGTTCTCCGGTATTACAAAGGGTTGGAATTTTTAATTAGAGCCGCCGCGAATCAGCCCTATCGAGTAGTTATCGCTGGTAAAGGACCTGAGGCCAGTCGCTTGAAATCTCGGGTGGATAAGCTTGGAGCAAGTAACATATGTTTTGCCGGTTTTGTCAGTGATGAGGAGAAAGTCGCGCTAATGAAATTATGCCGAGCCGTCGTGTTCCCCTCGCATTTGCGCTCAGAGGCTTTCGGGGTAACCTTGATTGAAGGGTTGATGAACAGCAAGCCACTTATCTCTTGTGAAATCGGTACCGGAACCAGTTTTGTTAATCAAGATGGAGTAACGGGCCATGTTGTGAGGCCGGCTGATCATCTTGCATTACGCGAAGCGATGGATGATTTGTGGTCTGACGCTGTTAAAGCTGAGGAGATGGGGTGCGCTGGTCGTAGTCGTTATGAGAGGTTGTTTACTGCTGACAAAATGGCAGAAGCATATCACCAACTCTATCGGGAAGTTCTCTTGGAAAGGGGAGTGGTGGATTAATGGCCAAAATAGCAGTGGATGCTCGGCCACTTTCAATTCCCACTACAGGCATTGGACGTTATACCCGTGCACTTTTGGAACGAATGTTAAGAAGTGAGCATCATTGGTACTTATATAGCCATCAACCTCTTCTGGTTGATTTTCAATCCCTACCAAATGTGACTGTCCGGTCTGGAAACATTCAAAGGGGGAGTCTCAGTACTTTCTTTGCTCAGGCAGTTTTTCCATTTTGGGCTTGGAGGGATGAAGTAGATCTGTTTTGGTCCCCCCGTCACCACCTACCGCTTTGCCTGGGGGCATCGGTATCTAAGGTGCTCACAATCCACGATTTGGTATGGCAGCGCTTTCCTAAGACTATGTCGCGCTTGGGGCTGCAGCTTGAGAGGTTACTGATGCCTCTGGCTGTCAAGTTGGCTGGCTCAGTTATTGCCGTTTCTGAATCTACAGCAAGTGAGTTGAAGCAGTCATTTTCCGCTTGTGCTGAGAAGGTTGTGACTATTTATGAGGCTCCTTTTCTGAAGGTTTCTGAAGTCCCGGGCCCTCTTGGTGGGTATTTTCTATTTGTGGGTACGATTGAACCCCGCAAAAACCTTAGGAGGTTACTAGAAGCTTATGCCTCATATCGTACGATAGTGGCAGAGCCGCTGCCGTTGAAAATTTGTGGTGGTAGGGGATGGGGAATGCCTGAGCTGCAAGAGAGAGTGCGGGCGTTGGACCTAGAGGGAAGCGTTGAAATTCTCGGTTATATGGCCGACGATCAATTGCCAAAGCTCTACCGGGAGGCTAGAGCACTACTAATTCCATCGTTATATGAAGGATTTGGCTTGCCAATAGTCGAGGCTTATAGTCAGGGAACCCCTGTTTTGACGGCTAACCGAGGTGCTATGGCTGAAGTTGCTGGGAATGCAGCATTAACAGTCAATCCAGATTCCTCCGCAGAAATTACACAGGCACTCGCAGTAATGACTGAAGATCATCTGAAAGTAACTGAGTTGCAATCCTGTGCATTGAAAAGGGCGAGTGAGTTTTCTTGGGATAAGGCAGCCTCTGAGACTCTCTCATTGATGGAATCTATTTTGAATCGGGCCTAGTAATAGCGCTGATTAAATATATGCCTGGGTTGGGGCTTGGCCGGCTAAATCGATAGCAGGATTAGGTAGCTGTCAGGTCAAGCCCACTGCTAAAATTCAGGTGAAGAGCTTCGGTAATTCTTCAACCTCCGATGCCTTGTCCATACCGCCCTTTCGACTCATCAACCTATCAACCAGAACTTTTATTTTTACTATATTTAGCGGTTTAACAGGTTCTTGATAGATGGCTGCGCTGAGCAGCGATTGGATCTCATGAAGCTCCTCAAAGCCTAACTGGTGCGAAACCTCACTTAAATTATTACCCTCAACTTGTGGCCAGCGTTGCAGAAGCCAGTCGAGTAGGGCTTGTTGAATGTGTCTAGGATCTTCACTTTCAAGAGCCTTCTTTAGCTTGGCTTCGTGGTGCATTTTTCTTGCTGGCTCGGCGCTCGCTGTGGGCTGTTCCAGCCGTTGGGGACGATATCGATAAAGGTAAAAAATCCACAGAAGGTGGGAGGCAAGGGCGGCTATGGCCAGATTGCGCCAGAAATGATCTTGCTCCTCCAAAGTGGTGGTTCCAGGAGCCAGTGTAGGGAGATTTCCTGGCTCTTGAGTTTGGGGTGTGGTTGCAGCAGTACCGCTGACTTCAAAGCGGAAGGCGGGGAGCTGGGTGGCGCGCTGTTTTTGGCTCTTGGTATCCCACCAGGTGAGTGTGACGGCAGGTAGCTGATAATTACCGGGCTGAGTGGCGACGATTGCGGTAGTTTCTATGCGGCTACCTGTTACTCCATTTGGGCCTATCTGATCTTCTTGTTGTGGTTGATCTGGGTAGGTTTTAAGGCCTTCAATATCCAACTTGGGGAGAGGTGGAAGCTGGGCTGCGCGCAGACCCTCTGCCCGTATGGTAAGAATACGGGTTATGGGCTCGCCGACAGTGAAGGTATCCGGATTTTGGCTCCAGCTTTGTACGATTCCGAGGCTTGCAGCGGGCAGCCAGTGGGCACCGCTATAGCTGTCAGGCTTGGGAAGGACCTCAATAGTTTTTGCCTGGGAGCGCAATCGTAATCTCTGACTGTTGCGATTGAACAGTGAGAAAGGATCTCGGCGACCGGCAACCGCAACATAAGTCATTGCCGGGATAGAGAGCTGGCCAGAGCTATCGGGAAAAACGGCATATGTGAGTTCATATACCGCATGGCTGACACCTCCGAGCTTACGCTCATAACGCTGTTCATCGACTTTTTCTACATGGGCGCCCGCTACTTGTAAAGGTTCGGTGGCGATATCGTGCAGGCCGATTGTTGTGTATAGGCGAACCTTAACAAGTAGCTGTTCTTGTACGTAGACTTTATCTTTATCTAATTCTATCTCCAGAAAGGCTTTGCGATCGGCACCGTCGGGCGCACTACCGGCTTCGCTGACTTTTATGGGGATTGCATCAGAAACTTGTCCTTTATAGTGCAGAGAGGGAATAAACAGCTCTCCTTCCCGCTTTGGTGCCAGTGTGAGCGTCCATTCGACGAAGCTTTCCGCACGACCATTAATTACCCGATATTGGTTGGACTGCTGACGGGATAGAATATCGAAATCCTGCTCAAGTAATTCGAAATCGGGTTGGCCGCCATTCTCATCACCGGAGTAGCGCACGCGCAGATTCAGGGTCTCATCAATACCAATTTTATTGCGGTCCACGCTGGCATTGAGGTCGCTGCCCCAACTGCTTGCGGGCAGGCAAAAGAGAGCAAGAAAAAATAGCAGGCAATGAAGTCCTGTAAGGTTTAGTGGCCGAGTAATTTTATGTTTTCTAAAAAAGCTATCCATAAGCCTTCCTGAAGGTTGGTCACATCTAAAGCCGAAAATAATGTTGTGCATTGTGGGCATCTATCTACCACCTCTGGGTAGCGCCGTTTTCAGGGGGCTCCCACTCGCCACTGCGATAGGCACGCCGTCTTTGCAGGCTTTCGTATTTGAATTTTTCCCGCATTAAGCCGGCGGGGTCATCGGGAATTTGGCGCAGCCATTGGTCAAGAGCCTGCTGGGTTTCTGGGTCTAATTGTCGCTCTTCGGCGCCAGCGGGTTGGGGCTTCCCTTGCTGTTCTTTTTGCTCTTCTTCACCCTGTTGGCCTTGCTGAGACTGCTGCTCCTGTTCATTTTTCTGTTGTTCAGCATTTGCAGGTTGCTGTTGGTCTGATTGTTCCTGCTCTTGACCGGATTGCTGCTCGGAGGGCTGAGGCTCGTCAGAGGAGGGCTGCTGTTGACTCTCCTGTTGTTGCTGTTGATTTTGCTGTTGGTTGCCGGCCTGCTGCTCCTGTTGTTGGTCCTGCTTATCATGTTGTTCTTGTTGATCACCAGATTGCTGTTGGTCTTGTTGTTGCTGGCGCTCTTGAAGCTCCTTGAGTTTCTCTGCAATTTCCCGATTGTGTTGCGCATCGGAGAATTGCGGGGCTTGGGCCAGGGCCTGGTCATAGGCTTCAATGGCGCGCTCATAGTCGCCCTGTTGCACTAGACTATTGCCCAGGTTGTATAGGCCTTGCGCATCATTTAATTGGGCAAAGTCCTGCTCAGCAGCGGCATAATCACCGGCGCGATAATTTGCCGTGCCCCGCCATTCCGGGTTGCGGAAAGTTTCGGCGGCCTCGGCAGACTCCCCTTTGTTGAGTAATTCCTGTCCCTGCTGATCTTTACGTTGCCAGAGGTCTTTCCATTCAAAAGCCTGACCTTCACTCGGTAGGCCCAAGCATAGGGCGAGGGGCAGGGTGCAGGCGAGAGTGCCACGGCGAAACAGTAGGGCGACAAAGGGCAGGAGGAGTAAAATCAAAAAGGGGCCTTCATCGCGCCATTGGTCGAATTCTCGCTCGGTCAATTCGGCCTGCTCGGGGGTTTCGCTTTGCGGCAACAGGTGTTCTATGTCGGCGTCGTTGACGGTGATCTTGGCGTAACGGCCGCCGCTGCCTCTAGCCAGCTTACGCAGTTCCCGTGGGTCAAAATTGGCAATCACAATTGCGCCATTACTATCTGTGACGAAGCCGCCGCTATTGCCGCGGGGGATTGGGCTGCCCTCGCCACTGCCGACAGCGAGGATATTGAGTTCAACTCCAGCTTCGGCCAGGGATTTTGCGACGATATCCGCTGCTGCAGGCTCAATGTCGTCTGTGACTGCGAGCAGTTGCCCGCGTCCCGCAGAGCCATCCCTGAGTAGGCGAATGCCGGTCGATACGGCCATCTCAATATTGCTTCCCGGTACCGGCATAATGGCAGGCGATAATGCGGGGACCAGGTTGGCGATAGTGGCAGTATCTTCTGTCAGTGGTGTGACCACATGGGCTTCGCCGGCATAGGCTACCAGGGCGGTCAGGCCATCTTTGCGCTCACGAAGAATGTCCAGAATTTTCAATCTTGCACGGGTGAGACGGTTGGGGACGAGATCTGTCGCCATCATAGAGGGGGACAGATCCAATAAAATCACCAGGGCATCTTGATTGCTGTAAACCGGTGTCGGCAATTTTCTCCAGGTGGGCCCCGCCATAGCGATAATCATGGCGGCGAGTAATGCAAAGATCAGCCCGAATAACCAGGGGCGCTTGGCACCGCCGCGCATTAAGAGGTGCGGTAAAAGATCTGCATCAATCACCTTTTGTAGCTGGGCATTGTTTAGAACGATTTTGCCCAAGCCCCAGCAAATGAGTGCTGCGGGGATTAATAGCCATAGCCAGTAGGGGCGGAGAAAATGAAACGATTGGAGTAGCTCAGGTATGCTCACTATGCCTGGCCTCCGTTGGTAGTGGTTTGTTTATTGCCGTTGCCGGAATATCTGAAATTAGTGGTGAGAGGAGCCACTGCCCAAATAGAAGACAGGAGTAGGGCTACTCCAAGCGGCCATACAAATAGGGACCTCAGTGGGCGGTAGCTTTCTGCTTCCTGCTCCACAGGTTCCAGTTCATCCAATTCCGAATAGATTTCTGCCAGTTCCTGGGGGTTATGAGCGCGGAAATAGCGCCCCCCCGTTGTATCGGCAATCGCCTGCAGGGTCTTGCTGTC
Source organism: Microbulbifer variabilis (assembly GCF_023716485.1). Classification (NCBI taxonomy): domain Bacteria; kingdom Pseudomonadati; phylum Pseudomonadota; class Gammaproteobacteria; order Cellvibrionales; family Microbulbiferaceae; genus Microbulbifer; species Microbulbifer variabilis. The sequence continues at coordinate 2,792,676 of NZ_CP092418.1, read as the reverse complement.
GAGATCCCTGGAGGGGTTAATTCTGCGGCTGCCGTAGCGGCTGCCCAATAAGCCCGGTTGAACCATTTCTTCGGCACCCACACCGATGGTGTAAACCGTAATGCCCGCTTGCTGTGCAAGTTCGGCGGCTTTCAGTGGGGAGACTTCGCCGGCAGTATTGGCGCCGTCGGTGAGCAGGATTAGCACGCGCTGCTCGGCTGGACGCTGGGTTAGGCGCTTAACAGAGAGGCCTATAGCATCCCCTATAGCGGTACCCTGGCCGGCGAATCCGATTTGCGCTTCGCGCAATAGGGTCCCTACAGTTTCCCGGTCGTAGGTTAGTGGTGCTTGAAGGTAGGCGCGGGTGCCGAATAGCACTAGGCCCAGTCGGTCGCCTTGGCGTCGCTCGACAAAGTCTCCCACTACCTGTTTGACCGCATTAATACGCATTGCCGGGCGCCCGCCAAGGAGCATATCGGGGGTCTCCATACTGCCGGATATGTCTACGGCAACCAATAGATCCCTTGCGCTGCTGGCTTGGGAGATCGGCTCCCCATACCAGCGAGGCCGCGCGGCAGCGCTGATCAGCAGTAACCAAATCAGTGTGAGTAATAATAAATTGAGATAGTTGCTTTGCTCCCCACCGCTGCGTTGGGAGAGTTCAGAGTAAAAGGGTACTTTTAAGGCACTGCTCAATGGCTTTGAGCGGGGCATTAGCCACCGCGCGATTAGCGGCAGTGGGGTGAGCAGGAAAACCCAGGGCCAGGCAAACTCAAACACCGGCATGTTCCTCACTAACTTGTTTTTCAGGTTCCTGCATCGACAGTTGATGCTGCAGGACCCACTGAATAGCGTATTGTTGAAAAGCCTGGCTGCTTTCTTGCTTGGAAGTGCCGCGATAAAGTTGCTCGAGCAATGCTGTCCGTGCCTCATCAGGACACTTCAGAGAAGCGCTCTGTTCTAAAAAACTTAACCATGCACTACCGGTGAGGTTGCCACAGCGGGTTCTGCCATAAGTGGTCACGGCAACACGCTTAAGAATTTCGTTGATCTCCCCGGTGGCCTCAGGTCGGCTTATATCTACCGTATTCAATAAATTAACCGCTTTAACCTTGTAGCGGTTGCGCTTAGTTTGTTTGTGCTGATGTCTGATCCATAGGGCAATTCCCAGCAGAGATAACATGATTAATAGGGCTAGGAGCCACCAGCCAGGGGCAGGTGGCCACCAGCTTACTGGTGCTGGTTCCTGGATATCGTATAGTTGTGCCAGTAATTCCTGGGCCTCAGGCGAGGGGGCTGTAGTTGCTGCTTTCTCAGCATAGTTGCCCCTCCGTTGGAATGACTTTGTTGGTAGCGCTAATCGCTCCAATTACATAAAGCCTGCTTGGCGAAAATATAGAGTGCTGTCTATCGCTCACGGCTACTGCCTTTTATTTTTATGCCAACCGTTTTGCTGGCGTGAACCGTAAAAAGACATTAATTCCCCAACAATGGGTTTTGTATTGTCAAAATCCAAAAGCGGAAGTCGGTGCCTCCGGCATAATTGTTCAACATCGGCGCGGGCCTGGGCCTGCTTCTCTGCAAAATGTTCACGCAGGGGGCGGTTGCCTGCGTACAAAAATGTGCGCTGGCGGCCATCAGAAATTGTCAGGGACTGATCGGGTAAATGCTGTTCCAGCGGATCGGTGATTCGCAGTACCTGTAAATCCGCATGTCTCGACAGCAAATATAATGATTGTGAGCAATCCTGATTGAGGTCATGGCAATCACTTATAAGAAAAAGTGCACTGCCGGGGCGAGCGATACGGCGGGCTTCCTCCAGCAGAGTCTGCATGGATTGGCTGCCATTTTCGGCGATAGGGCTCTGTAATTTAGATGCTCTGTCCACCGCGCTGTGAATCATCGCTAATACGGCATGGTGGCTGCGTTTCGGGCGCACTGTATCGATGTCGTTATCCGAGAAGAGCAGGGCACCAATGCGATCGCTATGTTGCAGCCCAGCCCAGCCCAGCGCTGCGGCAATACCGCTCGCTGCTACAGATTTGAAGGCGCGATGGCTGCCAAAAAACATCGGTGAGCGCAAATCGAGCAGGATAACAATGGGTCTCTCCCGCTCCTCTTGATACAACTTGGTGTGGGTAGTGCCGGTGCGGGCGGTAACACGCCAATCAATTGAGCGCACATCATCGCCGGCCTGGTAATCTCGTACCTCTTCGAAATTCATACCTCGCCCACGGTAGCGGGTAAGAAGGCCACCAGCCTGGTCGCTACGTACCAGGCGCGGTTTAAAGAGTTGTAGCTGACGTGCGACATAGCGCATTTGTACGAGTGAGTTGACTTCCGGATAGGCGCCGCGCAGGTCCAAATCTGAAGGAGGTGTTGCTGTGTGCATCAGATAGCCGGTACCTGTTGCAGCAGGCGATGAATAACCTGGTCGGTAGTGATACCTGCGGCTTCGGCTTCAAAGCTGAGTAGCAAGCGATGGCGTAAAATATCCGGGGCTACATCCATGACATCATCGGGCGTTACAAAATCGCGGCCATCTAACCATGCGCGTGCACGGGCGCAGCGGTCGAGTGCAATTGTTGCCCTTGGGCTTGCACCAAAATCTAGCCATGATGCCAGCTCGCTGTCATACTTCGCCGGCTCGCGCGTAGCAATGACAAGTTGGACAGTATAGGTTTCCACGGCTTCGACCATCTGCATTTCCAGAATCTGGTTGCGAGCCTGAAAAATGGTCTCCTGACTAATGATTTCGGTAGGGCGATTTTCGCCAAGGGTGGCCTCGGATCTGGCCAGGCGCAGGATTTTTGCTTCCGCCTCGGCATCGGGATAGGCAAGATTCACTTGCATGAGGAACCTATCCAGTTGAGCCTCGGGCAGAGGATAAGTCCCCTCTTGTTCAATGGGGTTTTGAGTGGCCATCACTAAAAATAATTGCGGCAGCGGATAGGTTTTTCGACCCACACTAATTTGTCGCTCAGCCATAGCCTCAAGCAGCGCCGACTGTACTTTGGCCGGCGCGCGGTTTATCTCATCCGCCAGGATCAAGTTGTGAAATACTGGTCCCGGTTGAAAATGGAACTCTCCGGTTTCCGGCCGGTAAATGTCGGTACCGGTAATATCAGCCGGCAGTAAGTCTGGCGTGAATTGAACTCGATGGAAGTCACCCTCAATAGCTTCGCCCAGTGTTTTAATCGCCTTGGTTTTGGCCAGGCCTGGCGCCCCCTCGACAAGCAGGTGTCCATCGGCAAGCAGAGCGATAAGAATGCGATTAACCAGCGTTTCCTGGCCTATGATCTGCTCTTTAAGCCAGTCGCCCAGTGCGATGATGTGATCTCTGTTATTCCGGTTTGCTTCCATAGCGTCTCTTCTTCTACAAATGTACCCGCCCTATTCATTCGGGTGGCTATCTACCATCTTTTATATATAGTCGCCGCCAAAGCGGTGGGGCCTGTTGATTTTAACGGCACCAGAGGAAGAGGCAACCACCGCGCCCAAGCCCACTTTTTAGGCGACATTTTTTCGGTGGCACCAGTGCCACTTACAAGGTTACGTGAAAGTTTAATTTTTAGGACTCGTCCCTGCAGCACTTCAGGGATGAGATGACGATCTTTTCGGATCTACAGTCATTGGATTCGATGTGACAAAAATGAGATTGGGAGGTTCCCCGTGAATATGGCGACGGTGATTACCGAAAGCCGTGAAGAATTGGTAGCACAGATTTGTGAGCTGATTCGCGACAAGTTGGCATCTGATGCAGAACCAGTAGTGGCTTTTGCGCAGCAGTTCCTGCACCAGTACCCGCTGGAAGACCTGCAGGGCCGACGCCTGGTAGATATCTACGGTTGTATCTACACCTGGTGGAACTTTATCCAACAACGTTCTGACGGCCTGCCGAAGGTACGGATCTTCAATCCACGCCTGGAAGACGATGGCTGGGAATGCTCGCACACTGTAATTGGGCTGTTGGTGCGAGATATGCCTTTCCTGGTGGACTCGGTGCGTATGGAGGTCAACCAGAGAAACACGGTTATTCATTCCATTAAGAGTACGGTGTTAAAACTAGAGCGCAGTGCCAGTGGCAAATTAAAACACCTACTGCCTCCACGGGATGAAATTCCAAATCTATCTTTCGACCATGTTACGGCCAAGGATCATAAGCCCGCCAAGGGATCGAAGCTGGTCAGTGAGGCCCTCATTTATATTGAGGTCAACCATGACACTTCCGCCAAGTTTGCCTCGGAACTCAGTGCGGCGCTGAAAGATGTTCTAGGTGATGTAGAGCTGGTAGTGGATGATTATGCGCCGATGCTCGAGACCTGTGGGGGTATGGAAGGGCAGCTGAAAGCTGGGGTTTCGGAGGACGACACCAATCTTCTCGAGGCCTGTGCGTTTCTGCAGTGGATGCGCGATGGTAACTTTACCTTCCTTGGCTACCGGGAATACGAGTTCAGTCAGGTTGATGACAAGAAAATTCTTAGTGAGGTGGAAGATCGCCGCCTGGGTATTTTCAAAAAACTGGAAGAGTCTGCAGCACCAATGCTCGAAGCCGCCTTTAGCGAGGGTAAGCAGCGCTTTTACCAGGGCCCCAACTATCTGACTTTTGCCAAATCCTCAGTGAAATCCCGTGTGCATCGCAGCGCCTACTCAGATTATGTGATGATCAAACGCTACAACGCCGAGGGTGAGGTAATTGGAGAGTCGGCATTTATGGGGCTATACACCTCGCCAGTGTACACAGAGAGTCCTGCCAAAATCCCAATTATCCGACGTAAGATGGCTTCCATTATCGAGTCCAGTGGCCTTTCCGGTTATGGCCACGATGGCAAGGCGTTGCGCCGTATTTTGGATACCTTCCCCCGCGATGAATTGTTCCAAAGTAGTAGTCAGGACCTGTTTAAAGTGGTGATGGGAGTGCTCAGTTTAAATGAGCGTGCTCATGTTCGCCTGTTTATGCGTAGAGACCTTTTTGGAAAATTTGTTACGGCCACTGTGTATGTGCCTAGAGATCAATTCAACAGTAACGTACGTGAATTGATCTGCTCCCATATTTCCAAGGCAATTAAAGCCAAAGAATCAGACTTTACGACTTATTTTTCTGAATCCATTCTCGCGCGTGTGCATTTTGTATTCCGCATCTCGCCCGATGAACCTGTCGATATAGATGTAGCGCTGTTGGAGGCGCAGATTGTGGATATTACCCGTTCCTGGGAAGACGTTTTTCAAAGATCCTTAGTTGAAAGCAGTGGAGAGGAAGAGGGTAACCGACTTTTCCGTATCTTTGGTCGTGCCTTTCCCGCTGGTTACCGTGAGGATTTTGAGCCGCGTATCGCTGTACAGGATGTGGCAGCAATCCAGAATCTCAACGAAAACAACCGGGTGGCCATGAGTTTCTACCAGCCGGTAGGTGCGGCCCAGGGCAGCTTGCGCTTTAAGGTGTTTAACTGGGGTAGCGGCTTAACCCTCTCCGATGTGATCCCAGTATTAGAAAATCTCGGTCTTAGGGTTATGGGGGAGTTCCCATACACCATTCGTCCTTGTGGCAGTAGTGATGTATGGATGCATGAGTTCCACCTGGAGTTTGGCCTTCCAACAAAAGTTGATGCCCAAGCATCGCGCGGGCTGTTCCAGGATGCGTTCGCTGCTATTTGGAATCACACTGCGGAAAGTGATGCTTTTAACCGCCTGGTGCTGGCGGCTCGCCTGAATTGGCGAGAGGTTTCTATGTTGCGTGCCTACGCCCGCTATTTGAAACAAACAAAATCTAGCGCTAGCCAGAGCTTTATTGCTGCGACTTTGGCCAATCAAGTTGAAATTACCCGCAACCTAGTGGCTTTGTTCCGCGCATTGTTTGACCCGCGTCTTAGCAGTGGCAAGCAGGAGCAAACACGAGTTGAGCGATTAATCGCTAAGATTCATGACGGTTTGGATGCTGTTGAAAATCTCAACGAAGACTTGGTGCTGCGTCGTTATCTCGAATTGATCTTGGCTACTTTGCGGACCAACTTCTTCCAGGCGGGTGCTGACGGACAGCCTAAAGACTACATCTCTATTAAATTCAGCCCGCGGGATATTCCCGGTATTCCCGAACCTCGCCCGGAATTTGAAATCTTCGTTTACTCCCCCAGAGTGGAAGGTGTTCACCTGCGCGGTAGTAAGGTAGCCCGTGGCGGCTTGCGTTGGTCCGATCGTTTAGAAGATTTCCGCACCGAGGTGTTGGGGTTGGTGAAGGCCCAGGCTGTAAAAAATGCCGTTATTGTCCCCAGTGGAGCCAAGGGCGGTTTCGTTGTGCGGCGTCCTCCGGTGGATGGCAGTCGTGAAGCCATGCTGGAAGAGGGTATTTCCTGTTACAAAACCTTTATTCGCGGTTTACTAGATATCACCGACAATCTGAAAAATGGTGAGATAGTAGCGCCTAAGCAAGTGGTGCGCAGGGATGAGGATGACCCCTATCTGGTAGTGGCTGCAGATAAGGGAACTGCGACTTTTTCCGATATCGCCAATGGTATTGCTGAGGACTACGGTTTTTGGCTGGGGGATGCCTTTGCCTCAGGTGGTAGTCAGGGTTACGACCACAAGAAGATGGGAATCACCGCGCGCGGTGCCTGGGTATCTGTACAGAGGCACTTCCGCGAGATGGGGGTGGATGTTCAGAAAGAGGACTTCTCTGTCATCGGTATTGGCGACATGGGTGGGGATGTCTTTGGCAACGGTATGTTGCTATCTGAGCATATTCAGTTGAAGGCTGCCTTCAACCACATGCATATTTTTATCGACCCAAGCCCTGATGCAGCGGCTAGCTTTGAAGAACGCAAGCGCCTGTTTGAGCTGCCTCGCTCCAGCTGGAGGGATTACGATCGCACTCTCATTTCCAAAGGGGGCGGTGTTTTTGAGCGCCGGGTGAAGGCAATTAGCATCACACCTGAAATGAAAGAAGCCTTCGATATCAAAGAAGACCGACTCACGCCAAACGAATTAATCAGCGCACTGCTGCGTGCGCCGGTTGATTTAATCTGGAATGGTGGCATTGGTACTTATGTAAAAGCCGGGACTGAATCTGACAGTGAGGTGGGTGACAAATCCAACGACCATCTGCGGGTTAATGGTGCTGAGTTGCGTGCCAAAGTTTTTGGTGAGGGTGGCAACCTTGGTATGACCCAACAAGGACGTATCGAATTTGCCCTCAATGGCGGCCGCTGTAACACCGACTTTATCGATAACGCGGCAGGAGTGGACTGTTCCGACCATGAGGTGAATATCAAGATTCTCCTCGATAAAGTTGTTGCCAACGGTGACTTGACCGAGAAGCAGCGCAATGAGCTGCTGCATGGTATGACAGACTCCGTGAGTGATCTGGTGCTGCACAATAACTATGATCAAACTCGTGCATTGAGTGTGGCGGAATACCAGGTTTCCAAACGCCTTGACGAATACCGCCGCACTATTAATACCCTGGAAGATGACGGTCGACTGAATCGGGCTCTGGAGTTTATCCCCGATAACGAGCAGATTTCCGATCGGGTACATAAGGGGCAGACCCTGACCCGGCCGGAACTTTCCGTTTTGATTTCTTATGTGAAGGTGAAGTTAAAAGAGGAGCTTCAAGAGGCGGAAATCACGGATAACCCCCGGGTGCGTGAAGCCGCGGAATCCGCTTTTCCTTCGGCATTGGTGGAGCGTTATAAGGGCCAGGTTTACGAGCACCCCCTACTGCGCCAGATCGTTTCCACCCAGGTGGCCAACGAAATGGTGAACAGCATGGGAATCACCTTCTACAACCGCATCAGCACGGCAACAGGCGCAGATGTCAATGATGTCGCTGCGGCTTATATCAGTGCCCGCGATGTTTATAAGATGGTGGAATTCCAGCAGCAACTGGCTGAATTGGACTACAAAGTACCGGCCGAGCTGCAGACCGAGTTGCTCAACTCCATGATCGGTCGGGTCCGCCGTGCCACCCGCTGGTTCCTGCGCAATCGTCGCAGTGATCTGGAGCCGGGGCAGAACTGCGCACTGTTCCAGTCACAGGTGCAGAGAGTGATCAAGGCCTTGCCAAAAGTCCTGAGTGGTGCCCCGCTGGGTGAGTGGGAACAGCGCTATCAAAAATTATTGGAGGCGGGGCTGCCAGAGGAGATTGCCCTGCTATCAGCATCCCCGACCTACCTTTATTCGGCACTGGGCATTTCCGAATCTGCTTATGCCAGTGACCGTCCTGTAGAAGAGGTGGCCAAAGTCTATTTCAGTCTCTCTGACGAGTTGAACCTACACTGGTTTGGCAATTTGATTGTCGATCTACCGGTGGACAGCTTCTGGCAAGCCCAGGCTCGCGAAACGAGTATGGATGACTTAGACAGCCAGCTCGCCACCCTGGCAGTGAATATCCTGCGCCTTGCCACTGTGGAGAAATTGGAAGTAGATAGTGCAATGTTGCGCTGGGGCGCTATTATGGCGCCGGCTATTCAGCGTTGGCACAACATGATTGCCGAGCTGAAGGCAGCTGCCGTCGGTGATTTTGCGATGTTTACAGTAGCGCTGCGCGAGTTGATGTACCTTGCCCATGCAACTGCAGACCGCGAAACCCTGGCTGAGTAGGCCGAAGTGAGTTCGGGAAATTGCGCTAGGAGGTTAGTTCTCCTCGGCGCTATTTCACGGGTGGCAATGAAATTCTATCTCCGTTCGTTGACTCCTGGCGGACGGGTTCAGTCCCCACGTAAGGAAAGGTATGTATTCAACTCTGCGTAAAGCTCTGTTTGCGCTCGATCCCGAGCGGGCTCACCACCTCTCTCTGGATGCAATTGGTGCCGTTGAGCGCCTTGGCCTGATGTCTTTTTTCAAACAGGCAGTCGCTCACGACCCGGTAGAGCTGATGGGGTTGACCCTACCTAACCCTGTTGGTCTGGCTGCAGGACTGGATAAGAATGCCCAGGCTTTTAACGGTTTGGGTGCTTTGGGTTTCGGTTTTGTTGAAGTTGGCACCGTGACCCCACGCCCACAGCCGGGTAACCCGTTGCCACGACTGTTCCGTGTGGAAGAGGCGGGTGCCATTATCAACCGTATGGGGTTTAACAACCAGGGTGTTGACTACTTAATCGACAGAGTGAAGCACCGCCGTTACAAGGGTGTTTTGGGAATCAATGTTGGTAAAAACTTCGACACTCCGGTAGAAAAGGCGGCGGATGATTACCGGCTCTGTATGGAAAAGGTGTATCCCTATGCGGATTACATCACCGCCAATGTTTCTTCGCCGAACACCAAGGGGCTGCGGGACCTGCAGTTTGGTGAGAGCCTCAACAGGCTGCTGGGAAGTATCAAGGAGAAGCAGGCGGAACTGGCCCAAAAGAGCGATCGCTACGTGCCCGTTGCGGTAAAAATCGCGCCAGATATGGAAAGGGATGCCATAGAGCAGATCGCCGAGGCTCTGTGCGAATACGGTATTGATGGCGTCATTGCCACTAATACCACCATTGATAAGTCATCTGTGGCTAATCTGCCCCATGGTAACGAGCAGGGTGGGCTGAGCGGTAAGCCTCTGCAGCACCGCTCCACTGAGGTTATTGCGCAGCTGTCGAAGGCTCTGGACAAGCAGATCCCTATTATTGGTGTTGGGGGTATCTTCGACGGTGACAGTGCAGCAGAAAAAATTCGCGCAGGGGCAACTGCCGTACAGGTTTATACCGGGTTTATATACCGGGGACCGCAGCTTGTTCGCGAAGCGGTGGAGTCTATAGCTATGGAGCGTCGTCGCTCAGCTGGTGAATAGCGCCAGTATTGCCTGGTCCGATTAAACTAGATTGAGATGTTGAATTCATCTTTACGTCGAACGGGTTCAGAGGGATGCAGGTGCAGCCTGGTGGTGGTCGTGTAAAAGGTGCAGGTGAGCCTGCACCTTTCCCGCAGGCTAAATAGTACTCCAGCCGTCTGGATATTGAATATCGGTGGAAATGGCGCCATAGATTTCCAGTTTTTGCGCCTTGGTAGTCCTGTCAAAGCCATTCCAGTAATCTTCCCGCCCTTCACGCCAGCCGTTTACCCACTCCTGGTGTGGGTCATTTTCGACAAAGGGACAGCTATCTATAGACTTATTGTTCAGGGCTGCCAAATACCCTTTGTAGAAAGCCCTTTCGGCGTGATTGCGTTTTTGGCGTTTCATCTATACGGCACCTCTGCTTGTAGATTTACGAACTGCGGCGCAGTCCGTTGGATGCTTATTACGGTTTTGTTGCATCGACAATTAAAGCTTAGCGAAACTTTTGCGCGGGCAGTTGTGTGACTCCTATCGCTTCCCACATAGCAAGAATATGGTGGAGACAGCAAAATCGGAAAATGGTTGGGTGTCGCTCTCAAGATATCTACAGAGAAGCATTTAAAAGTCGGGGTGACTGTGTAGACACTAGCAAGATATCCCGACTACATAGGCTCCGCTGCTACAAAGTGGGATAATCGCGCCAGAAAATCTGGCCTGTAGAGGGGAATACTGACCTCTGGGTATGTCAACCAGGCTCTTGAAAATCTAATTTGCGCCAAGGGGCGCCATATTTATCCCCCTGATGCTAGGGGTTATCGAGTAAAAGTTTTGATCGACTCACGTATAGAAGAATTTAAGTTTACTGCGACATGTCCGAAAGGATTGGAAAGCTTACTTGCTGTAGAGCTTGGGTCTCTGGGGGCTAAGGTCCTTCGGGAGCAGCCTGCGGCCATACATTTTGCAGGCTCCTTGAAGCTTGCTTATCGTTGCTGTCTGTGGAGTCGCCTGGCAAACCGGATTTTGCTGCAACTCGATCAGGTTCGCATCGGTGATGCTGAAGACCTCTACCGGGCGGTGGCTGCACAGCCGTGGGAGGAGCATATTGGCCCTTCGGGCAAACTGTGGTTGCAGTTTTCGGGGACAAATCGGGAAATCCGTAATAGTCAGTTCGGAGCCCAAAAAACAAAAGATGCCATCGTTGATCGCTTGCGTGATAAAACCGGGGCGAGACCGAGTATTGATAAGCACAATCCCGACCTGACTGTGGCTTTGCGACTGCAGCGGGACAGGCTGGATATTGCCATAGATCTCAGTGGGGATAGCTTGCATAAAAGGGGCTACCGAACGCATATCGGTGCTGCCCCCCTCAAGGAAAACCTGGCTGCAGCCCTATTATTGCGCGCTCGTTGGCCGCAGATTGCGGCTGAGGGCGGGGCTCTGCTGGATCCAATGTGTGGTTCGGGCACTATTTTGATTGAAGCGGCCATGATGGCTGCTGATATTGCTCCGGGTCTCTTCCGTGAGAGTTTTGGTTTTGAGCGCTGGCTCAACCATCAGAGCGACATTTGGAATGAGCTTCGTGAAGAGGCTCTGCAGCGTCGCGTTGCCGGTTTGGGGAAGCCTTTGCCGGAAATTCGCGGTTATGATGCCGATGCTAGGGTGCTATTTGCTGCCGAAGCCAATATTGATAGGGCGGGATTGGAGCGCCAAGTGCGGGTGAGTTGCCGGCCGGTCGCCGCATTCAAGGTTCCGAGTCATCGGGAGATCAATACTGGTTTGGTATTGACCAACCCCCCCTATGGTGAACGCCTTGGTGAGCAGGAGGCTCTGCGAGAAACCTACGCCGAGTTGGGTAAGCAGTTAAAGGCGGAGTTTCCCGGTTGGCAGGTGGGAATTTTTACCGGCAACCCTGAGTTGGGATATTCCACCGGGCTACGCTCTCACAAGCACTACCAGTTGTATAACGGCTCAATCCCCAGTCAGTTGTTGTTGTTTCAGGTGCGCGAACAGGGGGGGCAGGCTGAGAGCGCACTCAAGGAACGCAAGCTTTCCCCAGAAGCTGAAATGGTGGCCAATCGATTGCGCAAAAATTTGCGCACAACAGGCAAGTGGGCATCCAGAAACGGCATTGACTGTTATAGGCTCTACGATGCTGACTTACCGGAGTACGCCGCTGCAGTAGATTTATATCGCACCTTAGAAGGGGAGCTCTACGCTCACCTCCAGGAGTACCGCCCGCCGGCCAGTATTGATGAGGGTAAGGCGCGCAATCGGTTAAGGGATCTGTTGAGAGCCGTGCAATCCGTATTGGAGCTGCCTAGAGGGAAAATTAGTATCAAGGAGCGTCGCCGCCACAGCCATAAAGGTGGCCAAAAGGGTGCTGGCCAGTATCAAAAACAGGTTGACGAAAGGGCTAGCTTGCAGGTGCAGGAGTACGGCGCTGAGCTGGAAGTGGATTTATGGCGCTACTTGGATACAGGGCTGTTCCTAGATCATCGCCCGGTGAGAAAGCACCTGCGCGAGATATCCTCTGGGAAGAAATTTCTCAACCTGTTTTGCTATACCGCAACAGCCACTGTACAAGCTGCTTTGGGTGGCAGCGTACAAAGTACCAGTGTGGATATGTCCAAAACCTATCAATCCTGGGCTGCGCGAAACTTCCGTGCAAATGGTATGGATCCTTATAAGCACCAGCTGGTGGAAGCTGATTGCCTGCAGTGGTTGGCATCGGCCCAACAAAATCGCAAAGGCCATTACGACCTGATCTTCCTCGATCCCCCGAGCTTTTCCAATTCGGCCAAAATGCGCGGAGTGCTGGATATTCAGCGCGACCACGCCAAGCTGATCAGCCAATGCATGGCATTATTGGCCCCGGGGGGCACTCTGATTTTTTCCAATAATTTGCGCAGTTTTAAAATGGATGTGGCGATTACAGATGCCTTTGCTGTGCAGCCTTTACAGTTGTTGGATAAGGATTTTCAACGCAACCCTAAAATCCACAACGTTTGGGAAGTTCGGGCTAAGTAGTGGGAGTTGGCTGCTAGCCTAGGGTCTGAATGATGCGGTGAGTTAATGCGGCACAGGGAAGTGTTGCCGCTGCTGGCAGTCATTGGGTTAGATTATAAAGAATTTCTGTATCACTATTTAGCTGGTGTAAATCAAAAGCCATTGGCAGAGGCTCAATGAAAATCAGGGTTATTTTTTGCTTCGAAAGTAGCCTGGGGTTGGTCAATAAAGTTCCATAACAATCCGCATTCCTACATCCTTTGCACGACTATTTTCATTGAGGCCCTTGCGATAATCTGCCCCAATTCTGCTAGATGGGTCCCGCATTGAGCCACCGCGAACGCTGCGTAACTGACAGTTTTTGATTTTCAGTGGTGCAGATGTGTTGTGGTTTTTATCATAACCGGGTTGGTAACAGTCTTGCACCCACTCTGCCGCATTGCCGGCCGTATCGTATAGTCCAAAAGGGTTGGCTTGGTAATTCGCTACCGGTCCGGTTTTCGTGATAAAGAGGCTGTTAAATTCACTGTCACATCCGCGCCTGCAATTGGCTTTTCCCCTTGCATCGCTGCTTTTCCACCAGAAAGTTTGGTCAGTTCCTGCGCGGGCTGCATATTCCCACTCGGCCTCGCTGGGTAAACGATATTTTTGCCCCGTTTGCTTTGAAAGCCACTCAACATATTTTTGTGCATCCCACCAGGTAATATTGGTGACCGGTCGCCTCCCTCGGCCCCAGCCTGAGTCACTGGGTTGATTAATGCCTGTGGCGAGAGCAAAGCGGTCATAATCCTCAAAAGTGATTTCTTGAGTTGAAATGGCAAACGGTTTGGGAATTTTTACTTGGTGCTCGGGGCGGCTATTACTGCGCTTATTGCTGCCCATCATAAATTCTCCCGAGCCTACTACGATCATCTGAGGGCCCTGACCGCCGGAGGAGAGCTTGGAGCGTATTTTCTTTCCGGCAAAATAGGCTTTTTGTAGCTTTACCGAAAGCTGGTGGTTCTGATCCTCAATAATGATCCAATTACGATAGCGGTCATAGCCGGGTTTGCTGACCTCTACATCGTATCGCCCGGGCTCTAGTTGAATACCCGGTGCATAGCGCGGACTTATATTCATAATACGCACGCGGGCATCTTCGGGCTCAGTTTTGACCGTAAATGCAAACTTTGGTACTGAGTTTGGCTCCTCCTGTGAAAGCACAGCCGAGTTTTGGGTGGGTAGATTGCCCGATAGTGAATTTTCCGGGGATTGGTTGTTTACGGAATCACCTTGAGAGATCTCCTGCCCTTGTGTCTGTACCAGATCTTTAACTGGAGGCTTCTCTACATCTCTGACTTGTACTTCTTCAGAGCGATCGGCGCTGGGCGTGCTGGGCGTAGTATCGGAGGTATGGCGTCTTGCGCTGTCGGAAAAAGTGATCTGGCTAAGCCAAGTTTCCTTACCACTGAAAGTGCTATGAACGCTCCAGCCAAAGAGTAGCGTAATGGCGGTGATGGCGGTTAGTGCCCATGGGCGCCTGTGCTTTGTTGGTTCACTGACCAGCTGTCGTAAACGCACCAGGGTATCCTGATCTTTGCGTACGGAGTCCACTTGCTGGGGGTTTTCCAGTCTCACCTGCCAGCCTTTAATAAAGCGATCCCGGAGGCTGCTTAAAAGAGTGAGAAAAAGTGCACGGGCTAGACTGGAAACACCGACAGAGGCGTTGTTTAACTGGCTGATTTGCTGGCTGGGCTTGCCGGCTAGGGTTGTAACTATCTGATCGGTTGCATCTGCGACATCCAAGCCCCGTTGAAATCGTTTGGCCGGCTCTTTGGCCAGGGCGCGATCAATGATCGGCTGGTATAGCGCGTGCCGAGCAGGTAACTTGGGGATGGGGTCGGTCAGGTGCTTGATGGCAATAGCCACCGCTTCCTCTGCTTGGTAGGGGACAGCACCAGTGAGCATTTCATAAAAGACAACACCTAGGCTGTAGAGATCGGCCCGGCCGTCAATAGCATTACCTCTGGCCTGCTCGGGGCTCATATAGTGTGGTGTGCCTACCACCATGCCGCTATTGGTCATTCTTGTGGTATGTGCAACAGCGCGCGCCACGCCAAAATCACTCAATACGGCAGAGCCATCCTCCCGAAACAGTATATTTTCTGGTTTTAGGTCCCTGTGCACATACCCCTTGCTGTGGGAGTGGTCCAAGGCCATGGCGATTTGGCGTACAACATTGAGGGCTTCCAGTGGCTCCAATGGCCCTTTGGCGAGTCTTTCAGAAACAGAGCCCCCAGCCATATAGTCCATGGCGATATAGTTAAGGCTGCGGTAGCGTCCAATATCATGGATACCAACGATATTTGGATGGGAGAGCTGTCCGACAATGTTGGCTTCCCGTTGAAATCGCTCACTGAAAATTGGGTCGGCATTGAGAACCGGCGACATTACCTTGAGGGCCACTTGGCGGCCGACACTGCGCTGAATGGCTAGGTATACCGTGGACATGCCACCCTGGTTAATTTTGCGGAGGATGCGATAGCCGGGGATTTGTAGCGAAGAATTGCCACTCTTTACGAGCTCCATGGTGTGCTATGGCCTCGTTAAAATAGCTGGAATATTCCGCCTGCCAGTGCAGCAATTGCTCCGCAAGCAGCAAGCAAGACCAGAAGTGGTCGCCAGCTTCTATTACTTTGGCTGTCACCATTAGTTTCGTTTTGTGCAGTTCTGCTGTGAGATTCTTGCGAAAAGCTTGGGGGAGGGGCGATAGCTGGTGCTTCGATAATTTGAACGGTGATATTGTCCTTGCCACCGGCATCAAGGGCTGCGTTTATGAGAAGCTCAACTATTTGGTGGTTATTGGGGTTTTCAGCGATGATCCGGTTTATTTTTTCATTGGGTACTTCGGAACTGAGTCCATCGCTGCAAAGTAGAAGTTTTTGTCCTGAGCTCCAGCGATGAGATACCCGGTCAACTTCGAGCTTGGGGTTGGTACTACCGCCGATACATCGGGTAATAACGTGGCGATTTGGATGGGTTGCGGCTTCCTCTGAGTTGATGGCACCAGAATCCATCAGCATCTGAACATAGGAGTGATCACTTGTCAGTTGGCTGAGTTCGCCGTTTTTGTCGCCCGGTGTCCAGAGGTAAGCTCGGCTATCTCCAACCCAATAGATGTGATAGTAATCGCCTTCCTCGGCGAGCACTACTGCGGTTGAGCCCATATTGGCAGTGCTGTGCTCATCACCAAGCAGTAGGGCGTGGGCCCTTTGTAGGGCGCGTTCATAGTGGCGGTCAGTTGACGCGCACTGTTGGATTTCTTCTACTACGGTCTGACTGGCAATCTCGCCGGCGTGGTGTCCGCCCAAACCATCGGCGACAACCCAAATGCCTTTTTCCTCATCAGCCCAATAGGCATCTTCATTCTGCTCTCGCCGGTAGCCGGGATGAGTGGCGCCAGCGCTACGTGTAGCACTTGGGGTGTGTTGAACTACTTCGCTGTGCCGCGATACCTCGCGAACTTTGGCTTCACTCACTGGCGTGCAACTACCTGTTATGGTTTCTCATCGTTACTGACGGTGATAGCCGATTCGGCAAAGATCCGTCTTTTCCTTGTGGTGCTGCAAGTGTACTTTACCCAACGACACCAATGGCAGCTGAATTGGTCATCCCTGCCTGAGCCGGATATTAGACCTTTGCGCCATTGTAAGCTGCAAACCCAATCACACGCTAATGATATTGCCCGTGTTAAACTCGGTTTTATCTTCAATCTGCAAATTTTTTTCAGGTTTTACTGTTAATTGGGACAGTCCCTTTATTTAGGCTGCCCTATATTCAGTCTCCTTAGGGCTGAGGAGCGTGATCAATGCTAAAACTTTGTGATGTAAACGATTCTGGCCAGAGTGTTTGGTTGGTGGCCCCCGGTGTAACGGTGGGGCGAGATCAGGGTTGTGATCTGTGTATACCGGATGACTCGATTGCGAAGTTACATCTAAAGATCGCGATTAAGGGGGGGCAGCTTACCCTGGGGAATGTTTCTGGAGACTCCCATGTACTGGTTAATGGGAAGCCGATGGCATCAGCCTGTCGAATCAAGCTGAACGATCAGATAACAATCGGTACTCGAACACTACAAATTATTGACCCCAAAGTAGCAAAGCTTAATTCGAGCAAGTCGAAAAATACCGCCTGGGCGCTACGGGCAAATCACAAGGCGATAGCGGGGAAAGTGTTTCCTGTGAAGGGTGGCGCGGTGGTGGGGCGCTCCGAGGAGTGCGATATCACTTTTTCCTTGTCACACCTTTCACGTCGCCATGCAAGGTTGGAGGTGCGTGAAGGGTTGCTGTTCGCAATTGATCTCGGCTCGGCCAACGGGACATTCGTCAATGGTCGACGGATCACGGAAAGCCGTGTGCGAAGAGGCGATGAACTGCGGTTTGATTCGTTGAGTTTTTCTGTTGTGGGCCCTGCGGATGATCTTGATCGCACAGCAGTGCGCCCTGCAATCTCTTCACATCTTATGAAGTCTCCAAAAATTGGCTCAGGTGAAGTGACAGCTGAAGATGTCACTCAGAGATCCTTCTCGGCTTCTATCGCCGGGCTGCGGGAAGAGAGCCCAAGTATGGCTGAGCCCCAGGAGGAAAAACTTCAGCCACGTATCCCTATAAAAGCCTTGGGCTTGACTCTGTTATTGGTTTCCGGTGCTGCCGGATATTTTTGGGTTAATAACCTGGGAGTGTTCTCATGAGTTCGCCCCGTGAATTGCTGCTCTATACCACCCTTGGATGCAGCCTGTGCGAAAAGGCCAAGCTGGAAATATGGCCCCTGCTCGAGCAGTTTGGGTTGCGTTTAAGGGAGGTAGATATTGCCGATGATGACAATTTATTCGAGCGCTTTAGTCTTTTGATACCCGTGGTGGGGCTCGGTGATCCTGAAGACACTTATGCATGGCCCTTTCAGCAATCGCAGCTGCAAGCTTGGTTGGCCAAACGAATTGGTTAGGCGCCCGTCATTTATTGGGAGATAACTCCCACCTTAAGCCCCAGTGACTCGGGTTCCCAAGGGGGGCTCTATTCCTATCAAACGGTATCAAAGTTAGGGCAGAGGTTTGTAAGGTTATTCTGAGACACCTTAAAGTTTATTCCCTGCCTCATGCGCCTTGAGAAGTTGTAGCTTGGTGCCGCTTCGATAGGCATAAATTACCGTATAAGCGAGTACATTCTGTACATAATTCCTTGTTTCACTATAGGGAATCGTCTCGATCCAGACATCGTGTGGCAGACGCTGACGAGTCTCCTTTAACCACTTGGCAACCCGAGTTGGTCCCGCATTGTAAGCGGCAGCGGCGAGGAAGCGATTGTTATCGAATCGATTTAACAGGGTGCTCAGGTAAAAGCTGCCAAGGGCAATATTAGTTTTGGGGCTTAGTAGATCCCAGCTGCGCCGATAGCGTACACCGGCGCGCTTTGCCGTTGCGCGTGCGGTAGAGGGTAGCAATTGCATTAGGCCCAATGCGCCAGACCGTGATTTGGCGTCGTGGCTGAAGTGGCTTTCCTGGCGGGCAACTGCGTAAATCATATAGGGCTCTAGAGGCGTGCTCTGCCGTCCAACCTGCTCACTTACACTTTCTACAATATCGGCAAAGGCCAGGGGGAAGCGGAGTTCCAGATCATCCAGGTAGTCTGCCGCAAGAACAGACTGAATGGATTTGTGATACCAACCCCATGCGCTTGCCACTTTGCCCGCGGCTAATAGCTCCTCGTGATCCATTTCCCGAGTAGCGTAGCTCCACTCACGCCGAGCATGGAATAGTTCACCAATAGCCTGCAATTCACGTGCCCTTTGTAAGCCGGTGTGCTGGGCCATCTGCTGCACTTGAATTGGCGTGATTGGTGCGGGACGATCTACAAAGCTGTAATTTTGTCCGAGGGTATCGGCAGCAAGGAAGCCGTAGTAACTGCGTTCCCGTGCAGCTTTTCGATAGAGAAGGGAGGCTGCGCCAGACTGTGCCTTGCCATAAAGTTCTTCCAGTGAGCGGGCTTTCCAGTAGAGCCAGCGATCTCGCTGTTGCCGTTCGAGTGGCAGGCGATCAATCCAAAAGGCAACCTGCTCCCAGTCGAGCTCTCGAAGGGATTGTCGCGCCAGCCATTCAATGGAATATCCATCATCCATTGTGTGATTCTTGGTCAGTTGTAGCAGTCCCTGGGTATCGTCTTGACGCGCAAATTGCCGAGCCAGATGGCGGAGCATATTGGCTTGCTCCTTATCGTTAAACAGGAGGCTGGCACTATAGCGCTGCCATGCCTGTTCAGCGACGGCTGCATCTTCCCTAGCTAATCGATGCAATCCATGCAGAATAATTTCCCTGTGATGCTCCGGTGACTGTAAGAAGCGAGGGTAATTGAGAAGAAGCTTGGGTGATTTGTGTACCTCCCGTAGCAGGGCTGCTCTTTGTTGGAAGGGTTTGTCCATTTTCCTGGCGATATAGGAAGCGAGTTCTAGGTTATCCTCTTCTAGGGCGAGTAAATGGCGGGACCAAATCTTTTCCTGGGTTAGGCCGCCATTGCGCTTCCAGCGGGCAAAAACTGGGTCACACTCCTCTACTTGTGAGTGCCCAACCAGCCAGAGCTCGGTGGTTACTTGATCGGCATTGTCTTTGCTGCCATGGCGAAATAGTGCGTCGGCATAATAGCAACGCAGTGCCGCGCGCTTGTGTTTCTCAGGTTGAAAGTATTTTAGGTAGGTCTGAAATTGTCTCTGTTGCCCCAGCTCTCTGAGTAACCTAATACGCATCCAGTCACCCACCGCTGTTCCCTGGTTCTCAGCGAGAAAGCGATCAATATCTTTTAGAGGTAATTGGCGTAATTTTTTTCCGATTGCCCAGTAGTCGAGATAGGGCACTAGAGGGTAATTCGCTAACTTGGCTTTCAATTGCTTTAACTGTTTTTTATTGCCGTATTTAATCGCTATCCTGGCTTGTTGTAATAGCTGGCGCTGGTTGGATATACCTGTGGTTGGCTTGTTTTGCTGAGACAACTCCTTCGATGATGCTTGTGGCTCTGCCTGGGCGCTGAGGCAGATCCAGACCATTAAAGGGGCAATAAACTGGAAGAGTCGACTTGTGCTAACTGACATGACAGTAACCCCGAAGTTGAGTCTGGTCGCGCAAGTTTATGAGACGGCTTGGCAAAAAAGCGTAAAATAGCGAATTTTTCACAGGACCCGAAGTATCAATTTTCGTTTCATTCAACTAACTAGCGAGAATGTTAACCGGGTCTGTTAATTGTAGTGCCTAATTATGTTGCTTCTATTGGATGGGGTCTGTCTGCGTTACGGGACCCAGGTACTTGCTGAAAACGTCAGTGCAAAAATTGAGCGGGGCGATCGTATTTGCCTTGTTGGCCGCAATGGAGAGGGTAAGTCCAGCCTGTTGCGTTTAATTGCGGGGCAGGTGGACCCAGATGCTGGGGAGATTGTGCGCGCGAGTGGGATGGTTATGGCAACCCTTGAGCAGGAGTTGCCCGCAGGCTGTCTCGACTCTGTCTACCGATATGTTGCCGAGGGTCTGGGCCCTATAGGGGGGGTATTGGCTGGTTATCGGGAGGACCCATCGGCCGAGCTACAGGCCAAAATTGAAGCGGAGCACGGCTGGGATCTCCTGCCTAGAGTCGATAGTGTGCTCGACCGCCTCGGCTTGAGTCCCGATGAATTCGTGGCTGATCTCTCTGGAGGTTGGCAGCGCCGTGCAGCTCTCGCGCGCGCACTGGTTACAGAGCCCGATTTGCTTATTCTCGATGAGCCCACCAACCATTTGGATATTGCCGCTGTGGAGTGGTTGGAAGGGTTCCTCGATACTTTTAGAGGCGCGTTATTGTTCGTCAGCCACGATCGTGCTTTGGCGCAGCGGCTGGCCAGTACAGTCTGGGATTTGGATCGTGGATACCTACGGGTTTTTCGTTGTAAGTTTGGGCGTTACCAGGAAGAAAAAGAGAAACTTTTAGAAGAAGAGGCCAGGAACGAAGCGCTATTCGACAAAAAGCTAGCCCAGGAGGAAGCCTGGATTCGCCAGGGTATCAAGGCGCGACGCACCCGTAATGAAGGGCGGGTACGGGCCTTGCAGGGACTAAGGCGCCAGAGAGAGGCGCGTCGAACTCAACAGGGCATTGCAAGGATGTCTCTCGATAGTGGAGAAATATCCGGTAAACTGGTGGCTGAGCTTAGCAACGTTACCTTTGCCTACCCCAATGAGTCCCCCCTGATTCGCGACCTTTCATTTACCTTAATGCGCGGTGATAAGGTGGGATTGATTGGTCCTAATGGGGTTGGTAAAAGCACCTTAATTCGAGTGTTGCTCGGGGATCTTCAGCCTCAGTCCGGTCAGGTGCGTTTGGGTACAAAGCAGCAGGTAGCCTATTTTGACCAGCGCAGGGACCAATTAAATCCAGAACTTACCGTGTTGGATAATGTTGGTGGAGGGCGCGACTCTGTCACCATTGGCGGTAAAAGCCGCCATATCATGTCCTATTTATCCGATTTCCTCTTTAGTGGTTTGAAAGCGCGGACCAAGGTAGGTGCGTTGAGTGGTGGTGAGCGCAATAGGGCTCTTCTGGCGAAATTATTCAGTCAGCCAGCCAATATTCTGGTGCTCGATGAGCCGACCAATGACTTGGATGTAGAAACCCTGGAGCTGCTTGAAAAGTTACTTCTGGAATTCACAGGCACAGTGTTATTAGTCAGTCACGACCGTGCATTTCTCGATAATGTTGTGGATTCCTGTCTGGCCTTCGAGGGAGATGGTCGTATCCGAGAGTATGTGGGTGGTTATGCGGACTTCATTCGCCAGGGAGGTAGCTTTGAACAGGAGTCAAAAGAGGAAAAAGTCCCCGAAGGCAAGGTGAAAGCGAAGCCGGTCGAAGCGGACAAGCCTCAGGTTAAGAAAAAGAAGCTCAGCTATAAGCTGCAACGTGAACTGGATGGCTTACCAGCCTTGATCGAACAGCTTGAAGTTGAAATTGGCGCTATAGAGGCTGAAGTAGCAGACCCTTCTTTTTATCAACAGGAGCAAGCCCAGGTGCAAAACCGGCTCAATTTACTGGCGGAGAAACAAACTCAATTAGAGACCGCTTTTGATCGATGGTCGGAGTTGGAGGGGGGCGAAGAGTAAGGTTTGAGTATTGGAGAGAAGGGGTGCATGGCACCACTTCTCTCGCCGAAAGAGGGGGCTTATTCTTCGTCCACATATACCCTGACAGCTAAAACATCGCACTTGGCGCCGTGAAGAACCCCGTTAGAGGTTGAGCCCAGCAGAAGAGCCAGGCCATGGCGTCCATGGCTACCGATAACAATAAGATCGACCTCTAGATCTTTGGCTAGGCGATGTATCTCGGTGGATGGTTGGCCCAAAATTACATGCTGTCGTTCAGCGGGGATATTCAGCGGTAGAGCGGCTTTGTGGAGCTGTTCCTTGGCCTGTCTCTGTAGCTGATCCTGTACCTCTGATAAATCCATGGGGATATCCCCACCGTAGGCAAATGTCAGCGGCTCAATGGCATGCATCAAGCTGATTTCGGCATTGAAAGCTTCAGCGAGAGAGGCCGCTTTTTCCAGCACTTGTGAGGATTCTTCCGAGAGGTCCAGGCCCACCAATATTCGTTCATATTTCGCCATTTTCCATTAGCTCCTGTCTTTTCTATTTGCCCAGTGGGGCCTCATACGACAGCTATTTTCAGTCTATCGCAAAAAAAACTGTTTGACATGGATCATATATGGCGCCGCAGAATAGGCCGTTTTTAAAACCATCATAAGGAACTTTTATGTCCGAATGGCTACCGGTAATCATAATTGGCTTTGCTATTGCCCTGGTGCTGGGGCCAGTGATGTGGCTGAAGCCCAATCAGCGCGACAGCCGTCTGGCTGATTTGCGTGGCCGTGCCGCCAGGGCAGGCATTACCGTGCAAATTCAAGCCTTACCTGAAGCTTTGGGGGAGGGGACCGCAGCGGTTTATTACTATCGGTGGAAGGATAGAAAGCGTCTACAGATTGGTTGGAAGCTGCAGCGCCAGCGGATTACGCATGAAATGAATTTTGCCGGTAGTTGGGACTGGGGCAACAGTGTGAGAGCCCCCCAGGCAGCATGGCAGCAATTGCACCAGTTGCTGGATAGCTTGCCGGCGGATTGCTGTGCGATTATCGCAACCGATGTCGGATTGGGCGTGCAATGGCAGGAAAACGGTGGGGTCAAAGCTTTTTCGCAGCTGTCTGAGAGTTTGGCGGAGTACACCCCTCTTATAGAAGAATCTGTACGCAAGATCAGTCCCATTAAGCTCCCAGAAGACTAGGGCGACAGGCATTTTAGTGGGCTGCTCAAATAGGGAAAATTGTCACAATTTTA
Organism: Microbulbifer variabilis; assembly: GCF_023716485.1. Taxonomy (NCBI): domain Bacteria; kingdom Pseudomonadati; phylum Pseudomonadota; class Gammaproteobacteria; order Cellvibrionales; family Microbulbiferaceae; genus Microbulbifer; species Microbulbifer variabilis. The sequence goes on along the minus strand of NZ_CP092418.1, from coordinate 2,769,571 downwards.
CCCTTTTCTGGGGGTGAAATTTGGCGAATAAGCACTAAAAGTTGTCAGCTTTGCTTGACCGCGCCTTGACTGAGGCTTATATATTCGCGCAGCGCAGGCCCGATTGAAGGGCCTGAAATGCTTCGGATAGCAGTAAATTTTTCATTTGAAATCAAAGGCTTATGGGTAAATCACTGGTCATCGTCGAATCACCGGCCAAAGCGAAAACCATCAATAAATATCTCGGCAAGGACTTTGTTGTTAAGTCCAGCGTCGGTCATATTCGCGATTTGCCAACCGGTGGCGGCAACAAACAGCCCGTTGACGCAAAAGAACGGGCAAGGCGTGCGGCAGAGACTCGTAAGCTTTCCCCTGAGGCGAAAGAGGCTTACAAGCGCAAGAAAAATCGTGCTCAGCTGATCAAGCGCATGGGGATCGACCCGGATAATAGCTGGCAGGCTCACTACGAAATTTTGCCAGGCAAGGAAAAAGTAGTCAGCGAGTTGCAAAAGCTGGCTGAGAATGCCGATCACATTTATCTGGCAACGGATTTGGACCGCGAGGGAGAGGCGATCGCCTGGCACTTGCGGGAAGCAATTGGCGGTAATGACGAACGCTATCGCCGAGTGGTTTTTAATGAAATCACTAAGTCCGCGATCCAGGAGGCGTTTAAAGATCCCGGCCGCCTGAATATCAATCGGGTTCATGCCCAGCAGGCTCGCCGATTCCTCGATCGTATTGTTGGCTATATGGTCTCCCCACTATTGTGGGAGAAAGTTGCCCGAGGACTCTCTGCTGGCCGGGTGCAGTCAGTGGCAGTTCGTCTCGTGGTAGAGCGCGAACGTGAGATCCGCGCTTTCATTCCTGAGGAGTATTGGACGCTTTTCGCTGACACCGCTACCAGCAAAGCGAACAAGCTGCGGCTAGAGGTTAAAAAACAAGCTGGTGAAACTTTCCGCCCCACCAATGAAGCTGATGCGAATAGCGCGGTGAAATTGCTTCAGGGTAGTGAGTTTGTTGTTAGCGGCCGTGACGATAAGCCTACCAGTTCCAAGCCTGGTGCTCCCTTTATTACTTCGACACTACAACAGGCGGCTAGTAATCGCCTCGGTTTCAGTGTCAAGAAAACCATGACCCTTGCGCAGCGCCTCTACGAAGCCGGCCATATTACATACATGCGTACCGATTCGACCAATCTAAGTAAAGAGGCGGTTGAGTCGGCCCGGCAGTATATCGGAGAGAATTTTGGCGATAAGTATCTGCCAGAAAAGCCGGTTAGTTATAGCAGCAAGGAGGGAGCGCAAGAGGCTCACGAGGCAATTCGTCCCTCCGATGTACGTGTTGCCCCCAATATGCTCTCAGGTGTGGAGAGGGATGCGGAGCGGCTCTACAATCTGATTTGGCAGCAGTTTGTCGCCTGCCAGATGACCCCGGCAAAATACACTTCCACCTCAATTGTGGTGAGTGCCGGTGACTTTGAGTTGCGTGCTCGCGGCCGGGTGATTCGTTTTGATGGCTTTCTCAAAGTTGCCCCTCCTGCGGGCAAGAAAGATGAAGATCTGCTGCTGCCTGATGTTCAGGTTGGCGATAAGCTGTCTCTGCAGCAGCTGGACCCGAAACAACATTTCACCAAGCCTCCGGCTCGTTTTAGCGAAGCCGCTCTGGTGAAAGAGCTGGAAAAGCGTGGTATCGGCCGGCCCTCAACCTATGCCTCTATTATTTCCACAATTCAGGATCGGGGCTATGTGCGGCTTGAGAACCGCCGTTTCTACGCGGAAAAAATGGGTGATATTGTCACCGACCGTCTCAGCGAAAGTTTTAAAAATCTGATGGACTACGGTTTTACCGCAAGCCTGGAGGAGTCTCTGGATGCGGTTGCCGATGGCGATAAAGGTTGGAAGCAGTTACTCGACGAGTTTTATCAGGATTTCTCCTCGCGGTTGGAAAAAGCTCAGTCCAGTGATGCGGGTATGCGGCGCAACACGCCGACAGATACCGATATCGAGTGCAGTAAGTGTGGTCGCCATATGCAGATCCGCACAGGCTCTACCGGTGTATTCCTTGGCTGCTCCGGTTACGCGCTTCCTCCTAAGGAGCGCTGCACCAACACGATGAATCTCGTCTCTGGCGATGAGGCTGTGGACGCGGATAAGGACGAAGATGCCGAAACCCGCCAGTTGCGGGAGAAGCGCCGGTGTCCCAAGTGCGGCACGGCGATGGATAGTTATCTGCTCGATGAGCAGAGAAAGCTACATATCTGCGGTAATAACCCGGACTGTAATGGTTACGAGGTAGAGCAGGGCACGTTCAAAATTAAGGGCTACGACGGTCCGATTATTGAGTGTGACAAGTGCGGTAGCGACATGCAGCTGAAGTCAGGCCGTTTTGGTAAATACTTTGGTTGTACTAACGAAGCCTGTAAGAACACCCGCAAGCTGTTGAAAAATGGCCAGCCGGCGCCACCCAAAATGGATCCGGTTCCTATGCCGGAGTTGGCTTGCCTGAAGGTTGAGGATCATTACATTCTCCGCGATGGTGCCTCCGGATTATTCCTTGCCGCCAGCCAGTTTCCGAAAAACCGTGAGACCCGTGCCCCGCTGATAAAAGAGCTACTGCCTCACCAGAGTGAGATTGACCCTAAGTACAGCTTCTTGTTCTCGGCCCCCTCACAGGATGATCAGGGGCGCGATACCGTAGTTCGCTTCAGTCGTAAGACCCAAGAGCAGTATGTTCAGTCCGAGGAGGACGGAAAGGCCACGGGTTGGAAGGCTTTTTATCGGGATGGCGCCTGGAAAGTCGAAGCGGCGGCCAAGAAAAAGCCGGCAGCTAAGAAAGCGGCGGCAAAAAAGTAAATGAGTAATCCCTATACCGGCCTAGTCACTTCGGCATTGCGTAAGAGCCAGCTGCTGGCCACAAGTAGTTATGATTCTTCTATTCAGCGAATGGCCCTGGAAGAAGGTGCTTTGTTGCAGCTGTGGAAAGCCTATCAGGCTTTCCTGGCTGAACTGTCACATCAGCTGCAATTGAGTTTTGAACCAGAGTCTGTACAGGTTATTTTAGATAGCCTGCACAGCCAGGGGAGAGCGAGCCTTGAAGTAAGTGAACTGCAGTTATTGCTCTCAGAGCCAGAGAGTTGGCTTAGCGAATTATTACGCGCGTGGAACCAGCTCCTGAGGCTGCCTACATTAGCGGAGGAAAAGGGGCAAGCTGGCAACCTTATTCCGACCCACAATATCGCCGGAACAGTACCAATTGAGCTTTCTTTCGAAGCGCTGCTTAAATGGCACAAAGCTCTCAGTGAGCTGATACTTAGACAGCGTGCCAATCTCGAGGAGTGCTAAGAGGGCTCCGCTACCTTTCTATTCATCTTTTTGCGCCCACTGAAACTTCTAAATTGCCTGTGGTACACTGGGCGCAAACTGATGTGCAGTGAAGGGAAAGCAAATGTCCTCCGAAACTTATGAGATTATCGAGTTGGCCAATGGCGATGTGGCTCTGCGCCGTGCCGGCCATGAGGAGGACCCTCTGGTGAGTATTCGTTTCTCAGCCGAGAGTCTCCAATTTTTGCGAAAGCACAAGGTAGCAGTAGCCCGGGCCATGTTAGAGGCGGGTATAGAAGCTGTGCAAAATCTCGATGACCTGGAGCCAGGTTACTTTGAAGAGGAAGAGTCGATGCCGGTTAACCATACGATTCACTAATCTATGGTAAAGGCGAAAAATTAAGTGGAACAACAGCGGCTAGAAGCCGCTGTTGTTGTTTTTGATTGGCGGTAAATCTTTTAGTCTCATGGAGTTTGGCGAATAACGCCTACGGCTAATCCTTCGATCACAAAGTTCTTATCCCGCATATCTACTTGGATGGTATCAAAGTCTTCGTTTTCAGGTAGGAGTTGTACCGTTGCCTGATTACCTTTGCGGCGGAAGCGTTTAACGGTTACTTCATCATCAATCCGCGCAACCACAATCTGCCCGTTTCTGATTTGCTCGGTCTTCTGTACTGCCAGAAGGTCCCCATCGAGAATGCCGGCATTTCGCATACTCATGCCGTGTACCCGCAATAAATAATCTGCCGGTGGGTGGAAGAAACTGGCGGGCAGGTCGCAATAATCCTCAATATGCTCGGCTGCCAGAATAGGGTTGCCTGCGGCGACACGCCCCACGATGGGAAGTCCCGATTGGTGGTCGGGAATTCGAATACCTCGGGAGGCACCGGCAACCATCTCAATGGCTCCTTTTCGTGCCAGTGCTTTGAGGTGTTCCTCTGCAGCGTTGGGCGAGCGAAAGCCCAGCTCTTGGGCGATTTCTGCGCGGGTGGGAGGGTAACCTGTGTCGTCCAGGTAGGCTTTTATCAGCTCTAATACTTGAGTCTGGCGTGCGGTGAGATTGGTCATAGATTTACCTAGCGTTTCTGTATTTTTATACAGTTGCTGGGATTATATACAGATTTAAGGATCTCGCAAACTGAGCACCTGCCTGCAGTCCAGCTGCTACATTGTTTAAGAAAACAAGGAATGAAACGAATAGTTGAAAGAACTGACAGCAAGGGAGAATAATAATGCTTGATGCGAAAATGGCTGAAGCCTGGAGAGTTCTGCGCATTCAATCTGAGTTGGTTGATGGAATTGAGCGTTTGGTTGCGCTTAACGGGGCGGTAACAGTTTTTGGCGGTGCGCGTTTCACTGAAGATAGCCAGGAGTATCAGCAAGGGGTGAAGCTTGGGGAGCTTTTAGCAGCAGAGGGGATACCTGTGATGACCGGTGGCGGGCCGGGTCTGATGGAGGCGTGTAATCGTGGGGCTTTTGAGCAGCCTGGTACTTCAATCGGATTAAATATCGAGCTGCCTTTTGAGCAGGCAGCCAATCCTTACCAAGATATCAGTTTGAATTTTCGCTATTTCTTTGTGCGTAAATTTATGTTTGTGAAGCATGCCGTGGGCTTTGTGGGTTTACCCGGGGGCTACGGCACGCTGGACGAATTATTTGAGGCGCTGACATTAGTACAAACTCAAAAAGTACGGCGATTCCCAATAGTTTTGGTGGGCAAGCGTTATTGGGGAGGGCTGTACGATTGGCTGGTAGATACGGTATTGGAACGGAATTGTATCGACTCTGCTGACCTAGACCTGTTTCATGTGGTGGATGCAGTAGAAGAGGCTGCAGATTTGATTATGAAATATATGCGAGCCAGGGATTAAAGAGTTTTCGAGATATCTAGGTTACTTTCTTTATTAATTAACAATCGGATAGGGCGAGGAGTAGGGGAGGCAGAAAAAACAGGAATACAGGAAGTAGAGACCAAATACAAAGCCTACGGCTGTGCCTCGTCCCTAAATAGTAGTTAGCACCTCTATCTTTCTTCCCGCGCAGTGGAATGCACTAAGGCCTATGGGAAGGGTAGTGGTCAGTCGCTTCGGTAATTACATCTTATCCTGCCAACTTACCAAACCAATTTCGCCTATGGGGATTCGCCAGGTCGGACTTCCCCCTACAACCGTTCTTTCTGTATGTGCAATAAGCCGCCAGCGAGCTGGGAGTGTGCTACTCTGGCCGAAATTAAACAGCTGTTTTAAATGGTGGTTTGATATCTATGAGTCAGATGGATACCGTTAACCGCATCTTGGATGCTGCCGAAGCGCTCTTTGCCGAGCGCGGCTTTACCGAGACATCCCTTAGGACTATTACGAGTACTGCCGGAGTCAATCTGGCGGCGGTCAATTACCACTTTGGTTCTAAGAAAGAGTTGATCCAGGCGGTCTTTGAGCGTTTCCTAACACCATTTACCGATGCGCTGGAAGCAGAGTTGGATCGACGCATAGCTTCTGGCCAGCCACTTAAGGTTGAAGGGTTGTTGGAGAGCCTATACCGAGTTGGGTTGGGCAGTCTGGGCCAACTTGGGCTGGATGCTCAGCGCTTTATGCGCCTGCTGGGACTGGCTTATACACAGTTTCAGGGGCACTTACGCCGTTTTATAGTGTCTCGTTACGGTGATAGTTACCGACGCTTCGCAGGCCTATTGGCCGAGGCCTTACCGGGGGTTGATCCCGTGACTTTCTACTGGCGCCTGTATTTTATGTTAGGGGCCACTATTTTCACCTTGTCGAGCTACGATGCCATAGAGGCTATCCTGAGAGAGGATTTTGGTGCTCAGAGCAGCCTGCCGGAAACTTTGGAGCGCCTTGTGCCGGCCGCTTCGGCAATGCTAAAGGTGGAGTCCGGTTAAACTGCGCAGCTGGTGAATCTTAGAGGAACTGAATATGCCTGCATCACTCGGACCGGTGATGATCGATATCGAAGGGCAGAAGCTCACTGATGAGGATTGTGAGCTTTTGCGCCACCCGCTCGTGGGTGGTTTGATTTTCTTTGCGCGCAATTATCGCGATCGCGATCAGATTCAAGCTCTGATTGCCGATATTCGATCTGTGCGCCCAGAGATACTGCTGGCTGTTGATCAGGAGGGTGGGCGAGTACAGCGTTTTCGAGAGGGGTTCACGCGTTTGCCTTCCATGCAAAAGCTGTCCGCCCAGGCTTCAGCAGTACAGTTGCAGGATGTGGGTTGGTTGCTCGCCTCTGAGTTATTGGCTGTAGGGATGGATTTCAGTTTCGCCCCTGTATTGGATGCCGATGACAGCCACAGCCGAGTTATTGGAGATCGCAGTTTTTGTCCCGACCCCCATCACCTGACGGCTATTGCAAGGCCATTTATTCAAGGGATGCGTGAGGCCGGTATGGCTACAACCGGCAAGCACTTTCCAGGACACGGGCACGTGCTTGAAGACAGCCATGTGGAGCTTCCTCAAGATGAGCGCTCCCTGGAGCAGGTGCTGGCCAGCGATGCCTTGCCCTTTATTGACTGCATAGGGGCCGATGAACTGGATGCGGTGATGCCCGCTCACATTCGCTTCGTCAATATAGACAGCCAGCCGGTGGGTTTCTCCCGTTACTGGCTACAGGATATTTTGCGAGGACGGCTGGGTTTTCATGGGGTTATCTTCAGTGATGATCTGTCCATGGAGGGGGCGGGAGCTGCCGGTGGTTATGGGGAGAGAATCCGCGCTGCTCTGGAAGCGGGTTGTGATATGGGCGTAGTCTGCAATAACCGTGCAGGGGCTTTGGAGTCTCTCGCTGGGCTGCAGAACTTTATTCCCGCAGCGGAATCGAGTGAGCGTCTAAAAGCCATGCGGGGTAGACCCTCAATCACCTCTTGGGCGGAACTCGAAAAAAGTGAGCGCTGGCATAGAACTCGCAGCTGGTTAGCTTCAATAATGCAGTAGTTGAGAAATACCGGTTTCCGCAGCTTGCTCCAAGAACCTATGGGCGGCTGGAGCCGGTTTTATAAGCGGAGGGGGAATTGTGGAGTCCGTAGAGAGTGTGCTGTTGTCCTGGCTGGGTGATAACCGGGTTTGGATAATCTCTGTTTTTCTTATTGTATTAGCTTCCGCACTGGCGGCCTGGATTTTCGGCCGCTTTGTGCAAAAACTGGCTGCCAGGGCTGAGAAGACCGTCAATCCCTGGGATGATGCGCTGGTAGGGGCTCTCTCCCCTCCTGGACAAGTATTAATCTGGCTGTTGGGGCTCACGGTGGCCGCCCAGCGTGCGGGTCAGGCGACGGGTGCAGAGATTTTCTCCCTGGCAGAGCCTGCCCGCGAGATAGGCCTTATTTTGGTCCTCTCCTGGTTCGCTTGGCGCTTCTCGCACAGCGCGGAGCGTAACCTTTGCAATCCCCGCTATATTGGCAAACCGATGGATGCCACCACGGTTAGAGCCATCGGCAAGCTCGTGCGGGCTTCGATCGCTATCACTGCGGGTATAGTGATTATGCAGTTCCTTGGCTATAGCGTCAGCGGCGTTTTGGCCTTTGGTGGCATTGGGGGGTTGGCGGTAGGCTTTGCCGCTAAAGACTTGCTGGCGAATTTCTTTGGTGGGCTGATGATTTACTTAGATCGCCCCTTTGCGGTTGGCGATTGGATACGCTCCCCGGACAAGGAGATTGAGGGGACTGTAGAAGATATTGGCTGGCGCCTGACTCGCATACGCACCTTTGATATGCGCCCGGTTTATGTGCCCAATAGTGTCTTCACGCAGATTTCTGTCGAGAACCCTTCGCGAATGCTCAATCGCAGGATCTTTGAAACTATTGGGGTTCGTTATGAAGATGGCCATTTAATGGCGCAGATAGTGGCAGATGTTAAGAAAATGTTACAGCATCACCCGGAAATAGATGCCAACCGAACTCTTATTGTTAATTTTAATAGTTTTGCAGCCTCATCCCTTGATTTCTTTATATACACCTTTACCAGAACGACAGAGTGGGTGAGATACCATGAAATCAAACAGGATGTTTTGTTGAATGTACTCAATATAATTGAGCGCCATGGTGCGTCTTGTGCATTTCCGACCTCGACGGTACATATTGCCGATATTCCTTCATTAGCGAGAGAAGCCGCGTTAGACAGTTGAGTATTGGGAGTGCGATAAGGTACAAATGTTTAGTTTAAATATCGCGCTTAATTGGGGTTTTGACGGTTAATTACGCCTATTGGTAAAAACGTAGTATTTATTTCACATAGAAACCTAGACACTGGCGCTGTTTTATCTAAGAATCAGGTTACGCCCTTTGGGTTACTCTCAATAGGGTGAAGCAAGATAGCATTCTGCATGGAGCAGTTTGTTAACAATGGGGTGGCGTTTGCCCCTCTTGCCGAATTGAGCAGTGAGGTAATAGAGGTAGGCGCAATAACAATAATGAGGTTTTCTCAATGAGTGATCGCGTTACAGGTACAGTGAAGTGGTTTAATAACGCACGGGGTTATGGCTTCATCACCTGTGGAGAAGGAACTGAAGATATTTTTGTTCACTATCGCAGCATTCGCGGAGAGGGTTATAAAACCCTTAACGAGGGGCAGGCGGTTGAGTTCGAAATGCAACAAGGTGACAAAGGACTGCTGGCGGAAGATGTTGTTCCCTGTGAGTGATTTTCGGATCACTCGTTGAAAGAACTGTTGTCGCGTAGAGTTTGCGGTGCCAGCCGCTAGCTCTGCCAGCGCCTCCAAAGCGGGCTTTTCAGCTCGCTTTTCTATTTCTTCATTCGCTTGGTTCAATATGTATCTTATGGCGGTCTGCATACATATATGACCCGTTCCACGAGTTTCGTTATATTTTGAAATGTATTAATTACCTGCGCCTTTAATTTCTGAAAGCACTCCAGGCTATTTGTGAAGCTTTAATAATCTTGAAACCAATTTAATGTTAGGAGTCAGGGTTTCAGTTCTGTCTGACGGAATAAATTTAAAAATTTTTATTGCTGCTTCTTTATTGAGCTTTTTTATTTTATTTGGCTATTTTGCTTTTCTAGTGATTTTCACTTGGGTGAGGGTGTTGTAATAATGGGGTGAGTTTTTCTCTTCGCCTTCCGTGTCTTTGTGCTAGTTTCTTGCCGGATATCGTTAAGTTGCTGCCTTTGTAAAATTTTATTTTATAAATTGCAGTCAAATTGGTTTGGTTGTGTTATCTGTTATGCCGGATTCGATTCGGCTTTTATAGATTTAGGAAAGTGTAATTTGTTTGGTTAAATATACTGTTGCATATGGAATACCCCCTTTGAAGGGGGTATTTAAAAGAGTATTAATTGGCTGTTTATAAGGTAACTGGGGTGGTTTCTTCTGTGACTTCTTCGTTGCTTTCAGCCACAGTGCGAATTTCAATCAAAATACCAAAAGCCGGGTGGTCAATATAGTGTAGTTGGCCGCTTCGCATACGGCGCTCATGTTGTAAATGAGCGGCCCGCATCACATATACCGGTTGCTCAGTCGGGGCATCTAGGGTTATGGGCTCCCGGTCTCCTGCTGCGTTTGAGAGGTTATACCTATCCGGATTGGAAGCAATAAACCCTTCATTCGTGGCAGAGAAAGAAATTGTCTCCTCGGAGGGTGCTGGGGCAGTCTTGGGTCGATGAGGCAGGCGGATACCCTCCGCAGATGCGGGAGCAGAGAAATCATTGAGCCAAAGGTTTGTGCTCAGGTGCAAATAGCGTGAGACGCTCAGGGTAACAGACCCTTCCAGTTGGCTGTGTCCTGAAAAGGTTTCGCCACCATCAATCAGGATTGCTGGTGACTTGTGTTTTTGCTCCAAAACTTGGTGCCAAGCTTTGTGGAATAAAATGCGATCCCCGCCTCTCACTAGAGCTGCCGCCTTAGTATCCAGCTTGGTGTCTACGGGGGAGAGGAGTAAGCGGAGGGGGGGAGCTTGGTCAGTATTGTGATCGCCGAACTCGCTGACTGCAAAGCTGACAGGCTCCTCGTCCAATGCTGTATCTTCTTGGGGGAGCTCTGTGGATTCAGGGAATGCGGTTGCGACAGGGGATTCTGCTTTTTCCTCCCGGGGTGCAGGGGTGTCAAAGTCCACCCAGCGAGCAGGGTAGGTGAGGCTCGGCTCCGCAGGCCAGGTTTCATTGGTTTGTGCCATACCTTGGGGGCGTTCGAACACGATCATCTCGATTTCGAAAGTATTGCCGGCGTAGTTCGCCGCCTGTGAGGCCGTGGCGGAGAGTGCCAGGGCAAGTGAAGAGCAGAGGTGCACTATCTTTTTTATGGTCATTGGGTTACCACTTTCTTCCATCTGTCCTGTCTATCGTCAGAGCAGGGTGAGTATTTCGCGGCCAGCTATATAGGCCGGGATTGTGGCAGGGGGTGGCCCCCCTGTCGATCGATCAGGTCACTAGCTGCCGGATACTATCACTGGGCTAAGCGCTCCAGCACTTCGCTTATTTCCTGTAGCTTGCGGTCGGCGCCCTCTTCATCAAGGCTGAAGTTCAGCTGGTTGGCGCCGGCCAGCTGGTAGCGTCCCGGCTGTGTTTGCACCAATTTCACCAGGGTGAGGGGGTCTACTTGGGTATTTTCGGCAAACTCGATGCGGCCTCGAGCGGCGGAGGCTTCCAATTTGCGAATGCCCATTTTATCGGCCTTCAGTTTTATTTCGGTGGTGCGGAACAGGTGTTTGACCGGTTCTGGCAGTAGACCAAAGCGGTCGATCATCTCCACCTGTAACTCCTTCAGTTGTTGGCGATCAACGGCATTGGCGATACGTTTGTACATCATTAGGCGGCCATGGACATCCGGCAAGTAGTCCTCTGGAATCAGCGCCGGTACCCGCAGATTGACATCTACAGCCGGGGACTCCAGGGGGTCGTCGATATTGGGAGTACGCCCCTCGCGAATGGCTTTCACCGCGCGGTCGAGCATCTCCATATACAGGTTGAAGCCGACACTCTGGATTTGCCCGCTCTGTTCCTCACCAAGTAACTCGCCGGCGCCGCGGATTTCCAGATCGTGGGTGGCCAGGGTGAATCCAGCCCCAAGATCCTGGGCTTCACTGATTGCTTCCAGCCGCTTGACCGCGTCGCCAGTCATTGAGCGTTTGTTGGGGGTCAGCAAGTAGGCATAGGCTTGGTGGTGGGATCGCCCCACACGACCACGCAGCTGGTGCAGCTGGGCCAGGCCAAATTTGTCTGCGCGTTCGATCAGTATTGTGTTAGCAGTTGGGACGTCGATACCGGTTTCGATAATGGTGGTACACACCAAAACATTAAAGCGCTTGTGGTAAAAGTCACTCATGACCTGCTCCAGTTCGCGCTCACGCATCTGACCGTGACCGATACCGATGCGGGCCTCGGGAATCAGCTCCTGTAATTCTCGGGCGATACGCTCAATGCTTTTCACTTCATTGTGCAGGAAATACACCTGGCCGCCACGGAGGATCTCCCGCAGTATGGCCTCCTTCACCAGTGCATCGTCGCGCTCGCGCACGAAAGTTTTTACAGAGAGGCGTCGCGCCGGCGGCGTGGCGATGACTGATAGATCGCGAATGCCGGCCATTGCCATATTTAAAGTGCGCGGGATCGGTGTGGCGGTTAGGTTGAGGATATCCACTTCGGCGCGCAGGCTCTTGAGGCGCTCTTTCTGGCGTACCCCAAAGCGGTGTTCTTCGTCGATAATCAGCAGTCCGAGATTCTGAAAGTCCAGGTCGCTCTGTAGAAGTTTATGGGTGCCGACAAGGATATCCACTTTGCCACTGGCTACCTTCTCTTTCACGCTGTCCACTTCTTTGCCTGAACGGAAGCGGGAGATCACTTCAATATTGATGGGCCAGTCGGCGAAGCGATCTTGGAAAGACTGGAAATGTTGCTGCGCTAACAGAGTGGTGGGTACCAGCATGGCCACTTGCTTGCCGGCATGGGCGGCGACAAAGGCCGCACGCATAGCGACTTCGGTTTTACCAAAGCCCACATCGCCACACACCAGTCGGTCCATGGGCTTTTTGGACCGCATGTCGCCAATCACGGCTTCAATGGCCTGCTGCTGGTCTGGTGTTTCCTCGAAGGGGAAGCCGGCTGAAAATTCTCTATAAGCCAGCTTGGGGTCGGCAAAAGCGTGACCGACACGGGCTTCACGACGAGCATAGATATCCAGGAGTTCGGCAGCGGCATCACGAACTTTTTCGGCGGCTTTGCGCTTGGCTTTCTGCCACTGTTCGCTGCCCATTTTATGCAGTGGAGCCAGGGCTTCATCGGCACCGGAGTAACGGCTGATCAGGTGCAGGCTGGCTACGGGAACATAGAGCTTGGCTTCATTGGCGTATTCCAGAGTCAAGAACTCGGCAGGCTGTCCATCGATTTCCAGGTGTTGCAGGCCGCGGTAGCGTCCCACTCCTTGATCGATATGCACTACCGGGGCGCCGATACGCAATTCCGCCAGGTTTTTGACTGCATTGTCTGCATCATCTTTGGCTTTTTTGCGGCGGCGCTGTTGTAGCACCCGCTCGCCAAATAACTGCGGTTCCGCGATCAGGTTGACGGCTGGATCAGTCAGTAACAGGCCCTGATCCAGGGGCGCTACGGTGATCCCGATGGATTCACTGCTTTGGAGGAATTCTTCCCAGCTGGCATAGGTTGGGGGATTCAGGCGAATACCTTTTAAAAGCTCCAGTAATGCCTCACGGCGCCCACTGCTTTCGGCACAGAAGAGCACTCGCCCGGAGTACTCCATCAGGTAACTTTCCAGGGCGGCCATTGGCTGCTCAGCCTTGCCGTCTACCGGCAGGGTTGGAGGCATTTGGGTGGCAAAGTTGTAATTGCCCTGGGCATCGGGCAGCGTCTCTGCAGAGAAGATGGCCCTTGGCATCGATTTGAGCGCGCCATTGAATTCATCGATATCCAGCAGAATCTGGCGTGGTTGAAGAATTGGGCGGGTCAGATCGCCACGGCGGCTCTCATAGCGGTTGCTGACCTCGCGCCAAAAGCTATCAACAGGTGCTTGCACATTTCCTTGGATAAAAGCCTGGCTGTTCTCGGGAAGGTAGTCGAATAGGCTCGCGCAATTGTTATCGAAAAATAGTGGCAGGTAGTATTCGATACCCGCTGGGGCAATTCCTGCACTGATATCCTGGTAGATGGGCACAAGACTGGGGTCTACCTGGAATTGTTCATGCCAGTTCTGCAGAAAGCCGGAAAGACCGGCCTTGTGCATTGGGAACTCTCTCGCGGGCAGCAGGTGAATAGTTTCCACCTTATCCACTGTGCGTTGGGTTTCTGGGTCAAAGGTGCGCAGGGATTCAATTTCATCGTCGAATAGATCGATGCGATAGGGCAGTGGACTGCCCATAGGGAAAATATCCATGAGTGAGCCGCGCACGGCAAACTCACCGTGTTCATAGACGGTATCTACACAGTGATAGCCTGCCTGCTCTAACAGGCGACGCTGGATATCAATGTCAAATTGTTGCCCCTCATTGAGGATCAGCGCATTGCCGGCTACGTAATCACTTGGCGGCAGGCGATGCATTAAGGTGCTCACGGGCACTATGACGATACCGCTCCCCATTTGCGGCAGGCGGTAGAGGGTTGCCAGGCGGTCCGAGATAATATCCTGGTGTGGGGAGAAGGTATCGTAGGGGAGAATTTCCCAGTCTGGAAAATGAAAGATCTCAAAGTCGCCCTCTGAGGCTGCATCTCTCCGCGCTTTGTTAAAAAATTTCAGCTGTACCTCTAAGCGGTGCGCCTCGAGGCTGTCACGAGTGATCAGCAGTGTGGGGGATTGACTGTTGCGAGCAGCATTCAGAATGGCGAGTGCGGCCGCTGCGCCGTGAAGTTGTCCCCAGAATTGCCGGTCGGTGGTGCTGTGAAATTTGGGGGGAGTCAGGGGCTGTATATCGGTCATCGTTCCTTAAATATCCGCGCTTTCATTTGCTGTAGTGCCAGGGGCGGCTATTGTAGCCGCGATCGGATCGGGCTGCAGTCTATGATATCTGTGCCTGTGGTTTCGATCTCAAACGGCTGCAATTTTTGGGGGATTGCGTATCGTGAGGGCTTGTGACAACAAAAAGGTAGTTTTACTACATTTTTTTGGTTTTTTTTTGCGCAGTTGCGTAGCAGCGGGTGAATACTGATAATGCGCAGCCATGCGGCCCCGAGTGGTTTGTGGGCCGTGATTTCCTGCCTATTAAACACATTGCAGAGGTGTCCGATAGTGACTCAGAAGCGACCGAAGCCCGCGGACTTTTTCAAGGACTGGAAACAGCGTGAAGCACTGGCTGAATCCATGATCCCGATGATTGGAAAGCTCAACCGTGAGAGCAACGTCGGTATTTATATGTACGGCCGCAACCTGGTTAATCGCTCAGTGCTGAGCATTATGAAAGCGCACCGTTTCGTGCGTCAGGTTGAGGAAAATGAACTCTCCGAGTTTGAAACCTTCCCTGTATTGGAAGCCATCTGCAAGATGGAGCTGGGTCCCGTACATATCGACCTGGGAACCATGACCAACAAGTACATGCGCGACGATCGCGGCTTGTCTGTGGATGAGTTTGTACGTGAAGAGCTGTCCGACGCAGCGGGTGCCGGCAAGCCTCTGCCTGAATCCAAAGATGTTGTGATCTACGGTTTTGGTCGTATCGGCCGTCTGGTTGCCCGCCTGTTGATCGACAAGGCCGGTAGTGGTGACGTTCTGCGTCTGCGCGCTATCGTACTGCGCAAGGGTAAGGCCCCCAACGATCTGGTGAAGCGCGCTTCTCTGCTGCGTCGCGACTCCGTACACGGCGCTTTCCAGGGCACTATCCGTGTAGACGAGGAAACCAACTCCCTGATCTGTAACGGTAACGAAATCAAGATCATCTACGCCAACTCCCCGCAGGAAGTGGATTACACCCAGCACGGTATCAACGATGCAATTATCGTTGACAGTACCGGTGTATGGCGCGATGAAGAAGGCCTGAGTCAGCACCTGCAGAGCCCTGGCGCTTCCAAGGTGCTTCTGACTGCGCCGGGCAAGGGCGATATCAAGAATATCGTTTACGGTATCAACAGCAGCGATATCAAGCCGGAAGACAAGGTGCTGTCTGCCGCTTCCTGTACCACTAACGCCATTGTGCCTGTCCTGAAGGCGATGATGGACGGCTACGGTGTTGAGCACGGCCACGTAGAAACCGTACACGCCTACACCAACGACCAGAACCTGATCGACAACTATCACAAAGGTGAGCGTCGCGGTCGCGCTGCAGCGCTGAACATGGTTCTGACTGAAACTGGTGCTGCCAAGGCGGTTGCCAAAGCGCTGCCAGAGCTGAAAGGTAAGCTCACCGGCAATGCAATTCGTGTTCCGACCCCCAATGTTTCCATGGCGATCCTGAACCTGAATCTGGGTAAAGAGACCACCAAGGAAGAGCTGAACGAATACATGCGCGATGTGGCACTGCACTCGTCACTGCGTCAGCAGATCGATTTCACCAACTCCCCGGAAGTGGTATCCAGCGATTTTGTTGGCTCCCGCGTTGCCTGCGTATTCGATTCCACTGCGACTATCGTGGATGGTAAGAACGCAGTGCTCTACTGCTGGTACGACAACGAGTTCGGTTATAGCTGTCAAGTGGTTCGCTGCTTGGAAGATATGGCTGGTGTTCGTTACGAGTTGTTCCCTAAGAAAGACTAAGGCGTCAGCTTAAGGTCTGCAGGTCGGCTCTTTGGGCTGACTATGAGGGTGGGGCGGCAGTCACAGCCGTCCGCCCACATCTTTCCAAATCCCTGTTTTTTCAGTAGAAATTTCCCATCTTAGTGCCACTTTGGACGCTTCCAGACTGGTAAAGCTTTTGCCCCATCTTTATAATGCGCGCGATTTTGCGGGGCGGCCGTGCGCCGAGAAGTTAGCGCGCACAACCTTTAGTTAGCTTCCTTCCGCCCGGTCTACGGGTGAAACGGCATAAGCCCTCGCAGCACAGAATTCCACAGTATGGCTCGCCAGTCCGGGATTGACTGTTTTTCAGTTTGAACCTGGGCGGGTGGGCTTTATTGCAATTTTATAAACTAGAAACTTAGGCATAGGCGTATGAGAAAGATCCGTCGGGGATTGGACTTACCCATATCCGGCGCGCCCGAGCAGGTCATCCACAAAGGACCTGCGATCAAGACCGTTGCTGTTCTCGGCCCCGATTATCACGGGATGAAGCCGACAATGGCAGTGGCTGTAGGGGATCGCGTCAATCTTGGTCAGCTACTGTTCAGTGACAAAAAAACCGAAGGCGTGCGCTACACCGCGCCGGCCGCCGGTCGTGTTGTTGCTATCAATCGCGGTGCTCGCCGTGTTCTGCAATCCGTTGTGATTGGCATAGACGGCGATGCAGCAGAACAGTTCCAGAGCTATAGCGTAGATAAGCTATCTGGTCTGACGCGCGAACAGGTCGTTGAGAACCTGGTTGAATCCGGTATGTGGACCGCATTGCGTACCCGCCCGTTCAGCCGCGTGCCCGCTTTGGATGCTAAACCGGAAGCGGTGTTTATCAATGCGATGGACACCAATCCTCTGGCTGCCAACCCAGAAGTGGTTATTGCCGAGAATCCCAAAGCCTTCTCTCAGGGCGTTGAGATTCTTTCCAAGCTGGCGGAAACCACTTACGTCTGTACCGCTCCTGATGCAGATATCCCCGTACCGAGCGCTGCGAATATTCGCCGCGAAGCTTTTGCCGGCCCCCACCCGGCTGGCCTGTCCGGTACCCATATCCACTACTTGAACCCGGTTTCCGGCTCTCGCAGTGTATTTACCATTAATTACCAGGATGTGATCGCCGTAGGCAAACTGTTTACCACCGGTAAACTGTTCACCGATCGCGTTGTTTCCCTGGCCGGCCCTCAAGTTAAACAGCCCCGACTTGTGCGCACTCGTCTCGGCGCCAGCCTGGAAACTTTGACTTCCGGTGAGTTGAAAGGTGATAACGACCGCGTTATTTCCGGCTCCGTATTTGGCGGCAGCACTGCTGAAGGTCCTTTGGGTTACCTGGGTCGTTACCATAATCAGGTATCTGTGCTGGAAGAGGGTGGTGAGCGTCCTTTCCTGCACTATCTGCGTGCCGGTAACAAGCGCTTCTCCGTTTTCCCGATTTACCTTTCGCGCCTGTTCAAGAACAGACTGTTCAACTTCACCACCAGTACTAACGGTTCCGAGCGTGCCATGGTACCGGTCGGCACTTATGAGAAGGTCATGCCGCTGGACGTACTGCCGACCCAGCTACTGCGCTCCCTGATCGTGGGTGATACCGCTATGGCCCAGAAACTGGGTGCTCTGGAGTTGGATGAGGAAGATCTGGCGCTGTGCACCTTTGTGTGTCCGGGCAAGTACGAATACGGCCCCATTTTGCGGGACAACCTGACCCGTATTGAGAAGGAGGGGTAAGTATGTTGCGTAAATTCCTCGATTCCATCGAACCGAAATTCCACAAAGGCGGCAAGTTCGAAAAGTTCTATGCCCTCTTTGAGGCCATTGATACAGGCTTGTTCCAGCCGGCTGATAAAACCAAGACCACCTCTCATGTGCGCGATGGTATCGACCTGAAGCGTATTATGATCACCGTGTGGGCTTGTGCGATGATCCCTGCCTTCTACGGTATGTGGAATATCGGTTTCCAGGCCAACACTATTCTGGAAGGTATGACCAATCCGGATCTGTCCGGCTGGCGTCACGCCATTATTGGTGCTCTGACCTCCTATAACCCTGCGAGCCTGTGGGACAACTTTGTCTACGGAGCCATGTACTTCCTGCCGATTTATGCGGTCACCTTTATTGTGGGTGGTATCTGGGAAGTGCTGTTCGCCGCTGTGCGCGGTCACGAAGTGAACGAAGGTTTCTTCGTAACCTCCATTCTGTTTGCCTTAACCTGTCCGCCGGATCTGCCTCTGTGGATGGTGGCTATGGGCATCAGCTTCGGTGTGGTGATCGGTAAGGAAGTGTTCGGTGGTACCGGCAAAAACTTCCTCAACCCGGCACTTACCGGTCGTGCGTTCGTATTCTTCGCCTATCCGGCAGCGATGTCTGGCGATGCAGTTTGGACTGCGGTTGACGGTTACACCGGCGCTACCGCGCTGTCTGTCATGGCCAGTGAAGGTATCCAGAACGGTATCGTGAATGCTGCGGTTGGCCAGGTAACCTGGTTCGACGCTTTCTTCGGCAAGATACATGGTTCCATCGGTGAAACTTCTACCCTGGCTATCCTGATTGCCGGTGTAATTCTGATGGGCATGAAGATCGCCAGCTGGCGCATCGTAGCCGGCACTCTGCTGGGTATGATGGCCACCGCATTTATGTTCAACATGATCGGTTCCGAAACCAACCCGATGTTCCAGGTACCCTGGTACTGGCACCTGGTGGTGGGCGGTTTTGCTTTCGGCCTGATCTTTATGACCACTGACCCGGTTTCCGCTGCTATGACCAACACTGGTCGCTGGTGGTACGGCATCCTGATCGGGGTGATGGTTGTCCTGATTCGTGTAGTGAACCCGGCCTTCCCGGAAGGCATGATGCTGGCGATCTTGTTCGCTAACCTGTTCGCTCCGCTGTTTGACCACTTTGTGGTGCAGTCCAATATCAAACGGAGGTTGGCACGTGGCTAATAAAGATTCCGTAACCGGTACTCTGATTGTCGCGCTGGTAATGTGCCTGGTTTGCTCTGTGGTGGTTTCCACTGCGGCGGTAATGCTGAAGCCTGCCCAGCAGGCGAATGCCGAGCTGGACATGAAGCGCAACGTACTGATGGCTGGTGGCCTGCTGAAGGACTCTCGCGCTAACAAAGCGGAAGTAGAGAAAGCCTTCGCCGATGTGAAGATCAAATACGTTGATCTGAACACCGGTAAGTTCACCGATGAAGCGCCGGCTGGCGGCAGCGGTCGCGCTGCTTCCAAGATTCCTTCTGCCAGTGAGAGACTGCCGGCAGATGAGGACACCGCCAAGATTATCCGTCGGGAAAACATTAAAGAGGTTTACCTGGTAGAGAAAGACGGCCAACTGGACAAGATCATTCTGCCTGTCCGTGGCTACGGACTTTGGGGTACCTTGTACGGCTTCCTCGCGCTGGAGAGCAACCTAGACACCGTAGCGGGCCTCGGCTTCTACGAGCACAAGGAAACCCCCGGACTGGGTGGCGAAGTGGACAACCCTAACTGGAAAGCCCAGTGGGTTGGTAAGCAAGTCTTCAACAAGCAAGGCGACGTAGATATCGCTGTGATCAAAGGCCAGGTTAACCCCAACAGCCCGAATGCGATTCACGAAGTAGACGGCCTGTCCGGTGCAACTCTGACCAGTAAGGGCGTTAGTAACCTGGTGAACTTCTGGCTGGGTAACCAAGGTTATGGTCCCTTCCTGAAAAACCTGAAAGCAGGGGAGGCATAAGCATGAAAATCAAAGAGACTCTGCTAGAGCCGATTTTTAACAACAACCCGATCGCACTGCAGATCCTGGGCATCTGTTCTGCACTGGCTGTAACCAGCTCGCTGCAGGTAACCCTGGTAATGTGTATCGCTCTGACCTCGGTTGTGGCCTGTTCCAACGTTGCGGTATCTCTGATCCGCAACCAGATCCCGAACAGCATCCGCATCATCGTTCAGATGACCGTGATTGCCTCATTGGTAATTCTGGTGGACCAGTTGATCAAGGCATTGGCATACGACATCTCCAAGCAGTTGTCCGTATTCGTTGGCCTGATCATTACCAACTGTATCGTAATGGGTCGTGCGGAAGCCTTCGCTATGAAGAACCCGCCGCTGCCCAGCTTCTTCGATGGTCTCGGTAACGGTCTGGGCTACAGCGTTATCCTGATTGGTCTCGCGGTAATCCGTGAACTGTTCGGCGCTGGCAAACTGTTCGGTGTAGATATCCTGACCACCGTGAGCAACGGCGGCTGGTATATCCCCAACGGCCTGCTGTTATTGCCGCCCAGTGCATTCTTCCTGATCGGCCTGTTCATCTGGGCAATCCGCGCCTGGAAGCCTGCCCAGGTTGAGCAAGACGAGTTCAAGATTGCGCCTAATTCCCAAGCGCAGGAGGCCTAATCCATGGAACATTATATTTCTTTGATTATCCGCGCCGTTTTCGTTGAAAACATGGCGTTGGCCTTCTTCCTCGGTATGTGTACCTTCCTGGCCGTATCGAAGAAGATCGAAGCTGCGATTGGCCTGGGTGTTGCGGTTATCGTGGTACTGACTCTGACAGTACCGGTGAACAACCTGATTTACACCTACCTGCTGAAAGACGGTGCACTGGCCTGGGCCGGTTACCCCGACGTGGACCTGAGCTTCCTCGGCCTGCTGTCCTACATCGGCGTAATTGCGGCACTGGTACAGATCCTGGAGATGTTCCTGGATAAATATGTACCAGCGCTCTACAACGCCCTGGGTGTATTCCTGCCGCTGATCACCGTGAACTGCGCCATCATGGGTGCCTCCCTGTTCATGGTTGAGCGCGAATACGCGTTCGGTGAGAGTGTTGCCTACGGTTTCGGTGCCGGCCTCGGTTGGGCACTGGCGATTACCGCTCTGGCCGGTATTCGTGAAAAGCTGAAGTACAGTGACGTTCCGGATGGCCTGAAAGGTCTGGGCATCACCTTCGTAACCGTTGGTCTGATGTCCCTGGGCTTCATGTCCTTCGGCGGCATCGATATCTAAGCGGGGAAAACAATAGAATGAGTATTGAAATTATCCTCGGCGTAGCGATGTTTACCGTCATCGTACTGGCGCTGGTGGCGGTGATCCTTGCGGCCCGCTCGCGCCTGGTAAACACCGGCAACGTCAACATTTTGGTTAACGGTGAGAAGACTCTCACCGTGCCAGCCGGCGGCAAGCTGCTGCAAACCCTGGCTGCCAATAACCTGTTCCTGGCCTCCGCCTGTGGTGGCGGCGGCAGCTGTGCGCAGTGTGTGTGTAAAGTGACTGCGGGCGGTGGCGATATGTTGCCGACTGAAGCGGCTCACTTTACCCCGCGCGATGCGAAAGAAGGCAAGCGTCTTTCCTGTCAGGTTGCGGTTAAGCAGGACATGGAAATCGAAGTGCCGGAAGAGGTATTCGGAGTGAAGCAGTGGGAGTGCACTGTGGAATCCAACCCCAACGTTGCCACCTTCATTAAGGAGCTGACCTTGCGTCTACCCGAAGGCGAAAACGTTGACTTCCGTGCTGGCGGTTACGTACAGCTGGAAGCCCCAGCTCACCACGTTAAATTTGCCGACTTCGAAGTAGAAGACCAGTACCGCGGTGACTGGGAGCACTTTGGCTTCTTCAAGCTGGAGTCCAAGGTGACCGAGCCTGTGGTTCGCGCTTACTCCATGGCTAACTACCCGGAAGAAAAAGGTGTTGTTAAGTTCAACATCCGTATCGCGACTCCGCCGCCCCGTACCGAGGGTATCCCGCCGGGTCAGATGTCTTCCTATGTATTCAGCCTGAAGCCGGGTGACAAGATCAAGGTGTACGGACCCTTCGGTGAGTTCTTTGCCAAGGAAACCGACAACGAGATGGTGTTTATCGGTGGTGGTGCCGGTATGGCGCCGATGCGTTCACACATCTTCGACCAGCTCAAGCGTCTGAATTCCAAGCGCAAGATTAGCTTCTGGTACGGCGCGCGTTCTCTGCGCGAGATGTTCTACGAAGATGACTACAACGGTCTGGCTGCTGAGTTTGATAACTTCAAGTGGCATGTGGCCTTGTCTGATCCGCAACCGGAGGACAACTGGACGGGTTACACCGGTTTCATTCACAACGTGGTGTATGAAAACTACCTGAAGGACCACCCGGCTCCGGAAGACTGTGAGTACTACATGTGTGGGCCACCCATGATGAACGCCGCAGTAATCAGCATGCTCAAAGACTTGGGCGTAGAGGATGAAAATATCCTCCTTGATGACTTCGGTGGTTAAACGGAGAGCTTAGTTTGCTAAACGCAATCAAAGCCCCGATAAAAGCAAAAACAGGGCCCGTTCTTCCGGCCCTGTTTTTGCTTTGGGCAACTGTAATTTTCACTGCCTGTACTCCTGCAGCGGAAAACTGGCAGCTTAGTGGCCGCACCATGGGGACCACTTATCACATCACTGTTGTCGATGTACCGCAAAGCCTAAAGCGTAGCGAGCTGCAAGCGTTAATTGACGATGAGCTGCAGCAGGTCAACCAGGAGATGTCCACCTATATCGAGGACTCGGAGTTGATGCGTTTCAACCGCGGTCCTGTAGGTGAGGCCATCCCGGTCAGTGAGCCGCTGGTAGATATTGTGGCGCTGTCCCTGGATATTTATCGACGCAGTCAGGGTGCCTTCGAGGTTACTGTTGGCCCATTGGTTAACTTGTGGGGATTTGGTCCCCAACCAGAGCCTGAGAAAATTCCTTCCGATGCGGAGATAGCCGGCCTGCAAAAGGTAGTCGGCTCCGATGCACTTAAAGTGACCCGTAAACCGGATACGATCACTCGCCAGAGACCGGTAGAAATTGACCTTTCGGCTATCGCCAAGGGGCACGGCGTCGACCGGGTTGCACTGTTGCTGGAGCAGCAGGGAATTCGCAACTACTTGGTCGAAATCGGCGGTGAACTGCGTACCCAGGGTGTGAATCCAAAAGGTAAGACCTGGGTAATTGGTATTGAAGCGCCTGACTCGTTCGGCCAGATGGTTCAACAGCCCATTGGTGTTAGTGGTAAGGCGGTGGCTACCAGTGGTGATTACCGGAATTACTATGAACGCGACGGAGTACGCTATGCGCACAGTATCGACCCCCGCACTGGTCGACCGTTACAGCACAAGCTGGCCTCGGTAACAGTGCTGGCAGATACCTGTGCTGAAGCGGATGGCCTTGCTACCGCTCTCAATGTACTTGGGGCTGAAGAAGGGTTGGCTTTGGCCGAACGTGAAAACCTGGCTGTTTTCATGCTGGTAAAAACTGATAAGGGTTTCGAGGAACGCTATAGCCGCGCCTTTGCACCCTACTTAGAGAGGTCTGAGTAATGACAATATTTATCTTTGCTTTTATTGCCATGCTGTTAGTAGTTGCCGGAATGGCACTCGGCGCCATGGTGCAAAATAAGCCACTAAAAGGCTCCTGTGGCGGCCTGAATAATATCGGCATGAAGCAGGACTGCACCATTTGTGGTGGCAACGACGACGAATGCGAAAAAGAGCAAGAGCGTAAGCGTCAGCAAAAGGTTGCCGCTGAAGACCTCGCTTACGACGCGACTAAGCGCAAGTAAGCAATCTCTCCCAAGCCCGTAATTAACGGGCTTGTTGTTTTATATCATTGGCACCTTCTGTGCTGATTTTAGTATTGAGTGTGAGGCATTCTTAAATCTCATACTCCGTTTTGGAAAAATAGAATTAGAGCTATAGATGGCAGAGCAAAAGTTTGACTTGGTTGTAATTGGTTCTGGTCCCGCTGGTGAGGCCGCCGCAATGAGCGCCGCGAAAAAAGGCATGCGTGTCGCAGTGATTGAAAAACGCCAAGTAGTGGGCGGTAACTGTACCCATAAGGGCACCATTCCCTCCAAAGCTCTGCGCCACTCTGTCAAACAATTAATGCGTTATAACACTCAGAGTGTTTTTCGTGCTTTGGGTGAACCGCGCCGCCTAACCTTTCCTCAGGTGATGCAAACGGTCAATAAAGTGATTTCCTATCAAGTGGAAATGCACACCTCTTTTTATGCGCGTAATCGGGTTGAGCTAATCGTTGGGGCGGCAAATTTCCGCGATGCGAATAGTGTAGAAGTACAGCTGCCCGATGGTGCCACAGAAATTGTCACCGCGAAAAAATTTATTATTGCCACGGGTTCCCGTCCATATCGCCCCGCAGATGTGGACTTTGATCACGAGCGTGTCTACGACAGCGATATGATTCTGGATATGCAGCATACGCCGCATTCCATCATGATCTACGGCGCCGGCGTGATTGGCTGTGAATACGCTTCTATTTTCGCTGGTCTTGGTATCAAGGTAGATTTGATCAATACCCGCAGTAGCCTGTTGGAATTTCTGGATGATGAGATCTCTGATGCCTTGAGTTACCACTTGCGAGATATGGGCGTTACCGTTCGCCACCAGGAGGAGTATGCGCGTGTGCTCCCCAATGATCAGGGCGTGATTATGGAAATGCAATCAGGTAAGCGTATCCATGCAGACGCGCTGCTCTGGTGCAATGGTCGTACAGGTAATACCAGCTCCCTGGGCCTGGAAAATGTCGGCCTCGAAGCGAATCACCGCGGCCAGTTAAGCGTAGATGATCATTACTGCACGGAAGTGGATAATATCTTTGCGGTGGGCGATGTTATTGGTTGGCCGAGCCTTGCCAGTGCCTCCTATGACCAGGGTAGGGCGGTAGCAGCAGCCATTGCCGGCCGCGGGCACCGTGTCATCGAGGATGCGCCCACTGGTATTTATACCCTGCCGGAAATTTCCTCAGTAGGAAAAACAGAATCCGAACTGACAGCCGCCAAAGTACCCTATGAGGTGGGGCGTGCGCTCTTTAAACACACTGCACGCGCACAGATCTCTGGTGAGCGCGTGGGCATGCTCAAGATCCTGTTCCATATTGAAACCCGTGAAATTCTCGGCATTCACTGTTTTGGTGCCGAAGCGGCAGAGATTGTGCATATTGGTCAGGCTATCATGAAGCAGCCCTCGCCAAATAACACCATCGATTATTTCGTTAACACCACATTTAATTACCCCACCATGGCAGAGGCCTACCGTAGTGCCGCACTGGATGGTCTCAACCGGGTTGCAAGATTATGACAGAGCCCTCTCCCCATGAATTTCAGGAGTTGGTAAAGGGATTTTTTGAAAAGATCCCTTTTAATCAGCAGATTGGCCTTGAAATGCGCTCCCTAGACCTAGAGGCCCTTACTCTTTCCGCCGGTTTTCAACAACGTCCGGAGTTGATAGGTAACGTCTGGACGAATATTTTGCACGGCGGCGTAATTGCCACCGCTCTGGATACCGTCGGTGGCCTTACCGCAATGGTTGCTGCATATCAGCGCATGGGGGATCTGCACTGGAAAGAAAAAGCCGATCGCCTTTCTAAGCTGGGTACGGTAGATATGCGCGTGGATTATTTAAAGCCCGGAAGGGGGGAGCACTTTCTCTGTGAAGGCTCGATTTTACGCACGGGCAATAAACTCGTGGTTGCGCGTATGGAGTTGAGTAATGACCGGGAAGAATTAATTGCTACTGGGACTGCGACATTTCTCTACTGATGCCCCCTTGGATTAGCTGCAAGAACTGGCTTGCAGTTAATGTGGTAAGCTGAAATGCTTTTGTAAATTGCAAGGGGCCATTGTGAAAATATTACGATGTGAAAGCATCATGTACCTGAGGTGGCTCAATTATTTGATGAATACAGGGTATTTTGTGGCTATAAATCGGACTTAATTGGAGCTGAGTCTTTTCTGGGCAACTTGATCGACAGTCAGACTTCCACACTTTTTATAGCGATAGATTCCGAGTGTTCTGAGGTAATGGGTTTTGTGAATCTTTATCCCAGCTTTTCTTCCCTTGCTCTTACACGCCTGTGGATTTTAAATGACTTAGGGGTTTCAAGCCGCTATAGGGGGAGGGGCGTTTCTAAAAAGCTGATCCAGGTTGCGATAGATTTTGCCAAGAAAACTCAGGCCATTCGTATTGAACTTAAAACAGAGAAAAGAAACAATCGCGCACGTCAATTATATCAGTCTTTAGGTTTTGAGATGGACTGTGAAAATATTTACTACAGAGTACCCTGTTAAAAAGCAACGGGTCTTTTAGCAAAGAGTGAGAAAAGGACTTAAAGCACAGCCGTTTTTAGAGGCCATGCCTGGGGCTCAATCTAATCTAATGGACTGCTAATCCCACGTTCATGTACGCCAATCACGTGTGTGTAGATCATCGTAGTACTTATATCATTGTGACCAAGAAGCTCTTGAATATTGCGAATGTCTGCACCCGATCGTAATAGGTTGGTAGCGAATGAATGCCTGAAGGTGTGACAGCTTGCTTTTTTTCGTATACCCAAGGTTGAAATAGCCCTGGCAACTGCACGCCTTATCTGTTGTTCTCCAATATGATGCCTTCGTATGAGATCGCTACGAGGATCGAGAGAGCGCTCTCTAGCAGGAAATATATATTGCCAAACGGGGTTGGTGGCAGCCTTTGGGAACTTTCTGGCTAGCGCAAATGGGAGATAGACCTCGCCATATCCTTCAACGAGATCCTGCTGGTGGAGCGAGAGGGCATAGCGAATTTGGGCCCTTAAAGGTTCAATAAGAGATTTAGGTAGTAAGGTCCTTCTCCACCTTTCACCTTTGGCTTCACGTACGAATAAGCACTGCTCTGTAAAATCAATGTCTTTCACCCGAAGCCGCACCGCTTCCATGACCCTAAGACCGGAACCGTACATCAAAGATGCAGCAAGCTTTGCCGGGCCAGTAAGCTGCCCCAAAATATCTGTCGCCTCCACATGGCTGAAAACCACCGGCAGCCGCCTGGGGCGGTGGCTGCTGTGAAATTTAAGCTCACCTAGTTCAAGGCCCATAAACTGCTTGTATAAAAATACGACTGCATTCAAAGCTGTTTTCTGGGTATTGATTGATACGGATCGGTTCGTTGCCAAATGACTGAGCCAGTTATTCACTTCAGCCTTGCTTAACACTTCTGGGTGGCGCATCTGATTAAAGCGAATAAAGTCTTTAATCCAATAGCAATAGGTTTGCTCGGTTTTGTATGCCAAATACTTTGATCGCATGAAAGTTCGCAATCGATCCATAAATCGAGAGGAGCTTTTGGGGATCGGTATAGGAATGTCATCCATTTAAACACACCCAACTCTGGTTATATATACAGTCTTGCAAAAAATATGACCAGATGCGAGCTGAAATTTCGGTCATCGTGACCGTTATTTTGATAGGTTTAGCAAATATGCTCAAAAAATCATTAAATACAATGAGTTACGTAAAGTGGTATATTTAAGAATAGTGGTCGTAGTGACCATTTTTCCATATTGCACCTTCGTATCATTTTTGTATAACTATATGATTTTAAAGTGATTCAAAGGGGGCTGTCGTGGGATTGCTTCTGAAATAGTAATCAGGATAATAGTGGTCATGATGATCACTATATAAATTTATTGGTCGCTCGCTCCAGTTTTGTGAGGGTTCCGTTAAGAATAGCAGATGATTATTGAGGTGCTGTATAAAAAAACAGTATTGGCGGGGGAGCCCATAGTCAACGGTTCGACCTTCGTGTAAGCTTCGAAGCTTCAGCGACGCTCGCATAACGAAGTTGATGCGGACGGCGCAGCCGCTTCGAAGCAAGGCCGCGAACCTAGAGCTGCTAATTTCTCTCTCCGAATCTTGGTAGACAGTAGCAAGAAAGATATTTGTAGTGGATTTGTACACAATGCCACGAGCAACAAATAACAACCCGATGATGCGGAAACCTAAAAGTTGTCATTCCCTTTGCTTACGCAAAGGTACCGCCAACTTCCTTAACGGTTCCGCATATCTATTTTCGTTATTGGTCGCTCGCTCCAGTTTTGTGAGGGTTCCGTTAAGAATAGCAGATGATTATTGGGGTGCTGTATAAAAAAACAGTATTGGCGGGGGAGCCCATAGTCAACGGTTCGACCTTCGTGTAAGCTTCGAAGCTTCAGCGACGCTCGCATAACGAAGTTGATGCGGACGGCGCAGCCGCTTCGAAGCAAGGCCGCGAACCTAGAGCTGCTAATTTCTCTCTCCGAATCGTGGTAGACAGTAGCAAGAAAGATATTTGTAGTGGATTTGTACACAATGCCACGAGCAACAAATAACAACCCGATGATGCGGAAACCTAAAAGTTGTCATTCCCTTTGCTTGCGCAAAGGTACCGCCAACTTCCTTAACGGTTCCGCATATCTATTTTCGTTAAGTATTCACCATGAAAGAAATAAGTGCAGAAGAGTACGAACTGCTAGGTCTCTTTGAGCGGGAGCCTGAAAGGCAGGGGCTAGATGACTTATGGTTGTTTGATGATTCAGTTTATACCGCAACTCAAGAAAATCTGAAACTAACGGTTGCTATTCATCCGTATCATAAAGATGTTCGCATAATACTATGGCTAGGCGACAGAGAAGTTTACGAATATTCTGCGATGGACGTCCAGGATATAAAAGTGCATAAAGATAGCTTGCGTATAGATATAAATCCTAATCAGGCTATCAATATAAACATAAGGCCTTTAATTGACATTAAACATGAAGCCACAAAAACTTAACAAGCAAAGGCAGTCGGACGGCTGCGCCGCTCGCTGCTTTGGGCGTTATGAGTCCGAATGAATAGGTTTCATTGTGAATGAGAAATTCAATATATTTCTATCAAGCTTATTTATTCTCGTCGTTGTAATTGGGCTGTCAATTTTCGCCGGTGTTGCATACATCTATACACTTTGCGGTCTTTCGGTGTGGGCTGTGATCGGTCACTTGGTTACATTAGATGATGATATGCCGGGAGAGTGGAGCAACATGGAGGGTTCACCCGAAGTTTGGCGTAGATCAAGAGTCGAGCTTTTAATAAAGTCCTTAGTAATGTTTGCTCTCCTTGTAATCACGATGGCTTTTCCAGGCTTGGGAGAATACGGTGCCCACTGAAATCGCGGAAATTCATAACAATGCCAGGCAATGAAGCTCCGGGCCTGTGGCCCTCCGCGGGACAGCTTATCTTGTGCACCTTTTGCACAGGTCGCTGCGCTCCCATTTTTGCGCAAATGGCGCACAAGGTAAGCTGCCCCTGCTGGCGGCGTTCAATTCTATAAGGAAGATCGTGAAGTATTTGATATCAATATTTCTGCTATTCGTATCTAGTTACTCGTTCGCTTGTAAGTGCGTTCCAGGAGGTATGGATAAGTGGTACTCTGATTCTATAGAAGTGGCTCATGTGAAGATTGTCGGAACCTCTTTGGAAAACGACCCTGAAAGGGATAAAGAACGGGTTAGGATCAAGTATCAAGTTATTGAGCAGTTCAAAGGTGACGATTCTGAAACTGGCCATGTATATGAAGGTCTTCATAACTGTGCTCTAGGAGTAAGAACTGGAGCAAAGTATATTTTTTACATCAGAGAACATAGGCTTATCTCCAGGTGTGGAGGTAGCCAAATGATTTATGACTGGACAGATAAAGGAAAACTAATTCTGGAACAGTTACGAGATAAAGAATTGAACAAGGGCCAGCAACGGACCGCAAAACCTGTCACTTAAATTGCATTCGCAATTACGTGCCAGGCTCTGCGGCCGCTGTGGCCGGCGTTATATTTCGCAAGGACCAAGCCATGAATATTAAATTTGGAAATTTGGGGGTAGTCTTCGGTGGCTTGGCTCTCATGCTTGCTCTCGTACATTTTTGGGGTGGCCCATTTTCACCACAACCAACAATGGAAACAGTAGTAGCAGAGAAAGCGGCTTCACTGAGGCAAGCGGCCATTGATGCACTTAGCGGAAAGAAAGTAGTAGAAACCACTTATAGAAAGAAAATCGATGCTGATTCCATTATTAATATAGTGACAGCTATTCTGGGAGGTATAGCGCTAATTCTAGGAGTAGTTTCATTTACACAAAAGGAGCCAACTCGAGTTGCCGGAGGAGCTGCAATCCTTGGTGTAAGTGCCATAGCATTTCAATTTATTGCAATGGCGGTAATGGTACTGCTCGCAATCCTACTAATTAGCGCAGTGCTTTCAAGCATCGGAGTGGGGTAAATATAACAATCGCAGGCAGTGAAGCTCCGGCCCTACGGGCCTCCGCGGGACGCCCAACGCTGTGCACATATTGTGGCGGTCAATTTTTAGATAGTTTGTAGTTGCTGTAAGTAACAATCTCTACCTGAACAAACTTCACCAAAGAGTTCTCCTGCAAACTGGTACCTCAGTTTCGTTCAAGTGCCTTCGTTTTAAGCCAACAAATTCTGCAAGTTAGCTGCCGCATTGTAGAGTGCCAGTCAGATAGTTAATTGGTGGGGAAAGTATGGTACTTTTCCCAGTAAATTTATCGGGCAGTGGCCAGCCACAGGTGGCTGGCAAAGAGCAAGTAGGTCGTTAAGTACGCGCCAGCTATAACCAGGCCAGGCAAGATCGCCCAGCCGGGGACTGGGCTGGACAGCCTACGCTTCGCTTCGGCTGCCCTTGCTGGCAACGTTATGTTTTGTAGGGGAGGTGAGTATTAAAGCCAGTGAGTACGCAAAACTAATCGGTGAGCTAGACAAATCTGCGAAGATAACATTTTATGAGTGCTTAGCTCATGCGCTTACAGTATCGGTTCGCATAGTTTGGTCAGATGAGAAGTTAAGCCTTGAAGACCAAGTAGCTGACATGAAATGGTTAAATGAAATTCAGCATCGGGTTGTGGCAAAAATCCAAGTCGAACGTTTAGAAAAACATAAGTGGCCTGAAAATGAGTTCATCGAAATGGTTGGGAAATATATCAGTCAAACACCTGGCATTGATCATTTGGTTGGCTGGGCAATAAATCGCGCTTATGATACAGCAACTAAGCAAGAAACATAACAAATCAATGAACTTCGCGCCTTCGGCGTCCGACAGCTTACACTCCGCTTCGCTGCGGGTTATTGAGGCGTTATAGGGCTAGAAATTGAGCCAAATTCACAAAGACCAAAAATTAAGTATATATCTTTGGAAATTCATGGTTTGTCTTTTTGCTTCAAGCTTGATTCCCATGGCATATGTACTTTGGGCAGTTTCACCAGGGTTAAAGGGAAACTGGTTTGGTGTTGCTATGGTTTCAGCAGTTTGTTCAGCATTATTGACGGCGGCTTTACCGGTAAACAACGCTCGTTACTATGTCCCAAGTAGTGTTGTGGTGGGCGTGTTATTTTATGGGATAATTCAGGGTTACTTATTATACAATGGGGCCCCATAACTAGGCCAAGCAGGCTCGCCCAGCCCCTGTGGGGCTAGGCTGGACAGCATACGCGGCGCGCTTCGCACGCAAACGCTCCGGCTGCCCCTGTTGGCAACGTTATGTGAATACATGAATTACTACATACTTTCAAAAGACCTATGCTTAGGTCGATCGAGACTGGAACATGCTGATTTAAGCATGGGCATGGTTCATGGAATCTTTACGCAAGAACCTGATTATCAAAAAGTAAAAAATGTTTTTAAACTGTTCGCCAATGAGCAATATGATGAATATTATCAGAAAAGAGATGATTTAGAGTTAACCCTTCAAGATGAGTCAGGTAATAAAATTTCTACTCACTTTATCCACATTGAAGACTATTCTCCAGAGTTTGAAGAGATTAGTGTAGAGGTCAAATTAGTAGACCCTCAGTCATGGGCAGGTAATGCAAACACATAACCAGTGCAGGCAAAATCGCCGGCAAGCGGGCTGGGCCTCCGTGACGGTCGGCCTTTGCTGCAAGCGTTAGAGTTTAACGATGATTATTTCATTGATAAAGGGTAAAAATTTCTGGGAGTTATTGTTCTCCCTATTGCTGCTGTTCCAAATTCTACTTCGAATTGTAGGTGGTCCCTTATCACTGAGATTATCGGTTATTGTGTTGCTTTGTGTAACACCATATTTAATTACACTAATCTTTAAAAGTTGGAGTTTAAGTTATGAGCTTCACAGGCATGCACATCGCCACCGTGCCAATTATCGAAAGCCAGCATTTCTGTCGCCGGCATTGATGCCTCATAGTATGGCAGTTGCTTTGTTTATACTTCTTCCGCCAATACTATTTATTGAGTTAGTGTTCGGCCTGGATAGTGTTTCTTCTAGGTCCTCTGAAGGTCAAACTGTAATCTTATTGTTTACTTCAATTGCGTTTTGGTATTTTCGAGTAGCAGAGCCTGTACTATCCAAGGAAATAGGTACAAAAGATGGGGAGTAACTCTAACAAGCGCCGGCACAAGCGCGCACGTAGTGCGCTGGACTCGCAACAAGTTGCTCGCCTGTGCGGCAAGCGTTATTGTGGCGGTCAATTTTTAGATAGTTTGTAGTTGCTGTAAGTAACAATCTCTACCTGAACAAACTTCACCAAAGAGTTCTCCTGCAAACTGGTACCTCAGTTTCGTTCAAGTGCCTTCGTTTTAAGCCAACAAATTCTGCAAGTTAGCTGCCGCATTGTAGAGTGCCAGTCAGATAGTTAATTGGTGGGGAAAGTATGGTACTTTTCCCAGTAAATTTATCGGGCAGTGGCCAGCCACAGGTGGCTGGCAAAGAGCAAGTAGGTCGTTAAGTACGCGCCAGCTATAACCAGGCCAGGCAAGATCGCCCAGCCGGGGACTGGGCTGGACAGCCTACGCTTCGCTTCGGCTGCCCTTGCTGGCAACGTTATATTTCAGAGAAATCATGATAGATAGCAAGGAAAATCCAGTTGAATGGAGCCAATTAATGAGTGATCTAGAAGATGCACATGAGCATCTAGGTGTTCTCATTAAAGAAATGGGATCTAAGGGGAGCGTCGATATCGAGGGCTATTCTATAGATATAGCCCATATATATGCACACTTAAATCGAGCGTGGAATTCCCGGGATTTCAAAGGTGAAATGAGTGAATCTCAATGGGAGGAGTTTCGTTCTTTTCCCTCTGATTTGGAGCCAATCGCGTAATGAAATATAACCAGCGGCGGCACAATCGGCCTGGACTCAGTACTGCGTACTTCGCCTGTGCGCCGGACGTTAAGGGTCACATGAAGTTACGTCTATCCATCTCGGTACTTGTTGCCATCTGCTTTCTTGCTATGTATTTCACGCAAAATATCAGTGCGTATTTGCTCGTTGGCAATTGGATCGCGGGATTCACAGAACTCTACTGGCTGCTCTATATATTCGGTTCTATATCCTTGTGCTTCGTATCTTGCATTTATCCCAAATTGCGTAATTTTCTTCTAGTGGCTATAGCACCATTAATAGCAACGCTCGTCTGTAAATCGCTCTCGGTTCTGTTTATTTTGTTTTTCCAGCAGCTGTCTATTCTGCCACTAGCTATGGCAATATCAGGGTTACTGCTAGCATATTCATTTTTAGCTTTATACTGGCAGCTTGGCGCTGATAAAGAACAGTCCATTTTGATTGCCATAATAATTACGGTTTCACTCTGCCCAATTGCTTATGAATTAACTGAACAAATGGTAGAGCAGCCCTTAACAAGTCAAGGCAGCATCGCCCCTGCGGGGCTGGACGCGCTAACGCGCGCCGCTGCTTGAGGCGTTAACACTCTATGAACGATCATACTCCGTACCAAGAAAGATTAAATAGAATTCCGGATTTCATTGTGGAGTATGAGATAGATCTGTGTGAGGAATTGAAAGAGGCTAAACCGGGGCAAGGAATGCGAGTGGATTTCCTCTACGACGGAGATGATCCACAAGTAGAAGGAGTACATATGATTTGGCCAGAATTACTTGATGAAAATGGCGAGGTTGTCATAGATACAACACCTGGCAACATTGCCAAGCGGGGCAAAGCAAATATGTGGGTCGTTGATGAAGCGCGACGTCCATATCATGCAGAACGTATAAAAATTGGCACAAAAGGCACTTGGTGGCGGGGCGGCCGTATTGCCAATGTTACAGTCGAAAGTGCCGAGGGGCTAAAGTGTTAACAAGGCCAGGCAGTGAAGCTCCGGGCCTTCGGCCCTCCGCGGGACAGCTTACCTTGTGCACGTTTTGCGCAGGTCGCTTCGCTCCCATTTTCGCGCAAAACGCGCACAAGGTAATCTGCCCCTGCTGGCGGCGTTACATGCCCTAAATCATGAGTATCTACGAAGAAGAATTAGAAGGCAGAGAGTTCGACTGGTTCGCTATAGATAGTGAAGGAAATATCGGCTTATTCTCTACCGCTGGCGAAGGAAAGATTCCAGGCCCAGTAATGGAGGCTTACTCTGAGCATGATAATATTTCAGAACAACTCGAATCGCCCAATTGGGGGAGTTCTGAAGTTTGGTCAGATTATGCTGTATTGGGGCTATATGTCTACGATTGGGATCTGCCCGGTGGGCCATATAAGCGAGTGCGTGCGCCGTCTAAAGCTATGAGTGACGAACTTAAAACAAAGTTATTAAACATGGGTAGCCTTTACAGCATTCCCACTAAGTTTGTGGAGCTAAAGGAAATATCCTGTGTGCTACTCAGCATGTAACAAGTGGGTGATGTTCGTTCCAGCCACTGCGTGGCTTCCACTGGACGGTCCACGCTTTGCGCGGCCCGCCGCATACCCAGGGCGTTATGCATAAAAACTATGTCTAATCTCAAAGACCGCCGATGGCGTCGAAAAGGCCTCGATAGAAAAATCGAGACTCCTTCTTGGGGGGAGCTTGCTTTTGGGAAAAAGCTTTTCAATTTGCGGCATATGTTACTAGCACTATTTACTAGTGGCTTCATATCTTTTGCAATGCTATACCAGCTTATAACCTATGGGCATTGGGAGGCCAAAGGAGCAAAAGTAGATGGTGCCGTGGGCTATGGTATTGCCTTTTTCCTCCTAGTAATTTCCATAGCCCTACTTATTGAAACTATTAAAGACTGGCGGAGAGGCTAATGCATAACAAAAAGCAGCACGATTGCCCACAAAATATGCGAGCTGGACGTTATACCCTTGCAGGAGAAGGATACACCGGATGATATCTTTAGAGTTTTTACTTACTTCGTTAGTTGTAGTTTTAATTCCGGGGACCGGAGTGTTGTATACTGTGGCTGCCGGATTGTTTATTGGTAGAAAAGCAAGTTTATTTGCTGCCCTAGGATGCACTTTAGGCATCATTCCAGCACTCTTAGCAAGCGCTTTTGGTTTGGCTGCAATTTTTCACACTAGTGTAATAGCGTTTCAAATCGTTAAATACATTGGAGCTGTCTACTTGCTTTATTTGGCATATCAAATGTGGCGTTCCTCATCTCCTTTATCAGTTTCTAACCAGCAGTCAGACAGCAAATACTCAGGCATCATAGTAAAAGGCTTTTTGCTAAATATACTAAACCCAAAATTATCTATTTTCTTTCTAGCGTTTCTTCCTCAGTTTATTCCAGCTACAACAGAAGGTGCATTGGATAGCATGCTTACACTTGGCGTTGTGTTCATGATAATGACGTTTGGCGTTTTTATTGTGTATGGTTTTCTATCAGGTAGTTTTAGCGCATTCATTATTAAATCAGAGAAAGCAAGCATTGCAATTCAGAAGCTCTTTGCAACTAGCTTTGCAGCACTCGGCATCAGGCTGGCGTTTAGTGAGCGGGTATAACAAGCGAATTAACTTCGCGCCTGAAACCTCCTCCAGTTAAGTGGGTAGTAGTTTTTCACTCTAAGTGCCTGAAGGCGCTAATTAATCGATGTCGCATCCTTGCTTGTGGTGAAATTCTCAAAATTTATCTATGTTTTTCTATCACCTCCCTAGGTTTTATTCTGACACGCTAGGCAATCTGATCGTCTCATCTTTAATTGAAATTCATGTCGACTAAAACAACAAAGTTAAGTTGAAGAATATGCTTTCCTTCGAGTTATTTATTTATATGTAGATATCGCTAGGGTAGGCTTTAAATTCGCTGTTTGGAACACTTTCCTTACTCCGTTCTTGTGTTTTTCTGGGGTGTAAGTTCTTGTATTCTGGGGTATTTGGCTGTGTCCCTTCCATCGGTTAGGCTGCTTGGTAAATAGTAGGTGCGATCTAATAAGAACTTTATATGTATCGTTTGCTTAACGGTCAGCACCTTCTAAGTACTTAATAAGAGAAGAACTCTAATGGTGATTAGTCTCTTCTTGGCTTGACACTACATATTTAGAATGCTTGCGTTGAGTAACAATATTGCAGTAATGCGGGCGTTATGATCACTATTAAAGGTAATGGGGGGTAGTAGTGTCAAAGTTTTGAAATAGTCTACGTGGCTTTTGCTGACGGCGGAAATGTCTTATGGGACGAAAGTTCTGTTATTAATGTTAATCAAATGAAAAGGGAAATTTTATGCAAAAAAATAAATTTTATAAGCAGGCTCTAAAAGGAGTTTTGGGTTTTCTAGTTGTTTCAGCTAGCTGGCAGGCTCAAGCCTTCACTTGCCCACAATTGGCCGATGTTACATTGCCACCAAAGTGTAGCTCTGTAGACTTAGAGAGTTGCAATGCTGCAGTACAGAATATAATTCCTGCTGCGGCCTGCGCAATTTTTGAGGTTTCGCCCGCTGCTAATGATGCAACTTTAGTGCTACGTTTTACGACATTAATAACCAACTCCTGGTTTGATGCAACAGCACCTTATCACCCTACTGCAAAAGGTGTTTATTCTGACATTGCAAGGATGCCTCAGCCATCGGATAACAGTGAATTAAATATTGCACTTTCTTACGCATCTCATAAAGTGCTAAGTGGGTTGTTTCCACATTTGGTACCGGAATGGGATAACATGCTGGTTGAATTAGGTTTGGATCCCTACAACCTTTCTGAAGATACTACTACGCCGATTGGTATTGGTAACTATGCCGGCCGGAAGGTATTGGAAGGGCGCGCTAATGATGGTATGAACCAGTTGGGTAATGAGGGAGATCAGATATACCATCGTTTACCCTATGCCGATTATACCGACTTCAAGCCAGCTAATACGGCATACAAATTACGCTTCCCTTCGAAGTGGCAACCAGCCGTTTTAATGGAACGCCCTGGCGTATTCCGGGTTCAGCAATTCGTAACCCCTCAAATTGCACTGACAACACCCTATAGCTATGAGTCTCCGGATGAATTCACCTCTCCAATACCTCTGAAGTCAAAAATCTGGAACTATCCAAGTTATGTTGCGCAAGTTAATGATGTACTGAATACGTCAGCGAGCTTGACAGATGAGCAGAAGATGAAAGCCGAGCTGTTTGATATGAAGATATTCAGCTTGGGCTTTGCTGCTGTATTTGCATCTGAATCTCAAGGTCTTTCGTTGATGGACTTCATTCATTATGACTTCCTCACCAATATGGCCGCTTTTGATACCGCTATTGCAATTTGGAAAGAAAAGCGTCGCCATAATTCAGTACGGCCTTTTTCTGCCGTTCGTTATATTTATAAGGACGAGCTAGTTACTGCTTGGGGTGGCGTAGGCAAAGGAACAGTGAACGACTTGCCAGCTAGCCAATGGACAAGCTATTTACCTGTAGCAGATCATCCGGAATATCCCTCTGCATCTGCCAGTTTTTGTGCAGCTCACGCAGAAACAAGCCGCCTATTATTACCTCAAGGAGATACGTTAGGGTATAGCGTACCTGCTCCTGCGGGAAGCTCACAGATCGAACCTGGCATAACACCGCAAGCTGATATGTATTTGCATTTCCCGACTTGGACATCGTTTGAGGAAGACTGCGGAAACAGCCGTGTTTGGGCTGGTGTGCATTTTGAACCTTCAGTACCAGCGGGCCAAAAGATAGGCCGTGAAATTGCGAACCGTGCCTATCAATTTTATCTTTCAAAAGTAGCAGGCGAATAATAAGGATTTATCGTGGCGGAGAGTGTATTTGCTGATTCAATGGTATGATTACACTCTGCGTCTTGCTCCTTATGCGCAATCTTTCCGCTTTGTCATAGGGCGTAGCGGAACTTGGGTGAGGTGACTAGATTTTTCTGAGCTGTTAAAGTGTTTGTTATGTTGATTAATTTTTCCTTAGTTATGGATAGAGAGAAGTAACCAAAATGAGGAAATCAGATAGGCTTTTTCAGCTTGCGAACATTTTAAGAGCTCACCAGCCTATAACTGCAAAAGAACTTGCCGAAAAATTATCTGTTTCTGAACGGACAATATATAGGTATATGGATGATCTCTCTGTATCGGGGATTCCTGTTTATGGTGAAGCAGGTGTAGGGTATCGCCTTTCAAATGGGTTTGAGCTTCCCCCATTGCAATTAACACAAGAAGAATTTGAAGCGCTTATTATTGGTTTAAATTTACTGTCTTCATAGACTGGGGCTGAGTTAAAGCAATCTTCACTTTCACTGTTAAGTAAAATTGAAGCTGGTTTACCTGATCTTGGGAAGTATGACCTCCATAAAATAGTTAGGGTACCAGGTAAGCATTTAAGATCAGTGGACTTCATTTTGTGGGACCAGCTTCATAAAGCGATTAGTTCAAAGCAGTGGATTTATCTTTCATATACTTCTCTGGTAGGCAGTAGGTCAAAGAGAATTGTTTATCCCTTGGGTCTCTTCTATTGGGGTGGCAAGTGGACCCTTGGTGGATGGTGTGGTTTAAAGCAAGATTATCGTGACTTTAGAATTGATCGTATTGAAAGCCTTGACCTGGAAGTGTCCCAGCGTGAACTTCCCACTAATGTAAGCTTGTCAGATTATATTGAGGTGCAGAAAAGCTCATCTTTGCAAAACACTACTGACACAATGCTGTCAGGAGTCTAACTCGATAGTGTGACCTCCACAGAAGGAGTGAATCATGTTATATCACAATCGAACGGCTGATTTTATAGGTTTTGAATTTGCTACATTTCGTCTCCGGGAAGGTGTTTCGGAGAAAGACTTGATAGTACTCTCGAAAGAGGTTGATGATGCGTTTTTATCCAAGCAAGAAGGTTTGTTATCTCATTTCCTTCTGCGAGGTAAAAATGGTATCTACGCTGATGTCTCTTTAGCCCTAACCCAGGAAAGGGCTGAACAGATATGTCAGTTGTGGCTGGATAATGAAGTTACAAGAATGTATTTGCAGCTCCTTGACTCGGAATCTGTTGATATGACATTTTGGTCGAAAATTGCTTGATGGATAGCTAGGCACAGAACGAAAGTAATAAGGAGTATCACTTTGTGCTGCTCCTTATTTATAATAGTTTTGATCCGAACTGAGAGGATGTCTTCGAGAAGTGCTCATTTTGTTCAAATGTAAGTACTACAATTGTTCCTTTGGGTGTTGGTTTCGCTTTGCTGCAATAACTAGTAGGGAAGTAATGCCCCTCCCCTCAAAAGTTCCCTTTCAAGGTTTCCTCTTGATTTGGGACTGTCAGGTCTTCAATTGATTTACAGTGGTGATTAGAGCGATGTAAGGCTGTTTCGGGGGCAGTAAGAAGTTGCCCCCGAGTAATACCTTCATTGGTCGTTATTTGCGCACCAGTAACAAGCCGGTTTCGGTGTGGTCTGTGTAGGGGAATTGATCAAATAAGGCAAAGCGCTCGATGCGGTGGGTCCTGCTCAAGAATTTGAGGTTTTCCAGCTGGGTCTCCGGATTACAGGAGATATACAGAATGCGAGGGAAGCGCGCAACCATTGCACAGGTATCTTCATCCAGGCCGGCGCGGGGGGGATCTACCAGCACAGTGTCAAAACTGTAACTATCCAGGTCTATATGAGCGAGGCGACGAAATGGGCGAACCTTGTCGATAGCCTGGGTAAACTCCTCGCTGGATAAGCGCACGATATCCAGATTATTGATGCCGTTTACCTGAATATTCTCCTGGGCAGAGTTGACTGAAACCTTGGAGATTTCAGTGGCCAGTACTTTCTCAAAATTTTCACTGAGTGGAATGGTAAAATTGCCATTACCGCAATAGAGCTCAAGCAGGTCGTTGGAGTTTTGGCCGCAGGCATTCTTGGCCCACTGGATCATGGAACGGCAAATGTGCCCATTGGGTTGGGTAAAGCTGCCTTCTACTTGTTTGTACTGATAGCTCTTGCCATCGATATCCAGTTTTTCGGTGACGAAATCTCGCTCTAACACCATTTTCTGCTTGCGCGAGCGCCCAAGGATCGGGAAGCCCAGTTTTTCTTGTAAGGCCCTTGCTTCCCGCTCCCAGCTCTCATCCAGCTTTTTGTGATAGATGAGCGTGATGAGCGCATCACCACTCAAGGTGGTAAGGAATTCGGCGGAGAACAGGCGCTTGCGCAGTACCTCGCTGCTGTTAACGGCCTCCAAGACCTTGGGCATTAGCTGATTCATCAGCTCCGAGCCCACGGTAAATGTATCGATGATAAAAGGCTTTTTATACTCGCCCTGGCGATACATGGCGTAATGAGCTACGCCACCTTCATGCCAAACCTTGAACTCGGCGCGAAGCCGGTAATGAATGGGCGGAGATGGAAATAGCTCAGGCTCCAGATCGGTAAATTCACGATAGGCCTCGGCCAGGCGCTTGGCCTTTGCATGGAGCTGGTCTTGATAGTCGTCGGTGTTAACGCGGTGCAGTGCCATATTAAAATACGGTAGTCTCAATGGTAGAGCGGGCGCGAATTATATAGGAATCCGTATGGCAATAGGTGAGATTGCAATAAGAGTGTCTGGGCAGGGGCTTCAGGAGTTTACCAGCCAAGTGGCCGATTGGGTGTCGAGGCTCAATGTGGGGGAGGGGCTCTGTACGCTATTTATACAACATACTTCGGCGAGCCTGCTGATTCAGGAGAATGCTGATCCCAGTGCGCGCAGGGATCTGGAGCAATGGTTCAATCGGTTGGTGCCAGAGGATGATCGCCTATACACCCACACACTTGAGGGGCCGGACGATATGCCGGCTCATATCAAAGTGGCCCTAACCGCCACCAGTCTTTCCATCCCTGTTCAGAATGGACGGCTAATGTTGGGCACTTGGCAGGGCATCTATTTATGGGAGCATCGCCACCACCATGGTGAGCGCAAAGTCATTTTACATATTTAAGCGCCTGGTTAGAGGCAGTTGGTGGGTTTGGGCAACCCGGCAATTTTGCTGGCAACCTTGGCTGGGCTGGGTGGAAATAGCTGCATGAGATAGATACTGCGACCCTTTTCCAAGCCCAGGCGCTGGCCGATAAACTTTACTAACGGGCGCATAGCGGGAGACAGTTCAAATTGGCGATAAAATTCCTGCAGCAGCTCAATGACCTCCCAATGGGCGTTGGTCAGCTCGATTTTCTCGGCGTGAGCTAGTTCTTCGGCCACATCGCGGCTCCAATCATCGAGGTCTTGCAGGTAACCCTCTTTATCCAGAGGGATTTCCCGGCCATTTACAGTTAGGTTGCTCATTGTATTGATCACCGGAACCAACTGACGATGGGGTTATGCTCGGTACATAATTGCACCCAGCGAGCATCGT
Organism: Microbulbifer variabilis; assembly: GCF_023716485.1. NCBI lineage: Bacteria > Pseudomonadati > Pseudomonadota > Gammaproteobacteria > Cellvibrionales > Microbulbiferaceae > Microbulbifer > Microbulbifer variabilis. The sequence continues at coordinate 2,728,277 of NZ_CP092418.1, read as the reverse complement.
TGATCATCTCTACGGAGGCGAGTGTCGAGCTGGCCTGTATGCCGCGGGCTTCGCTATCGGCTATCAGGCAGTAGACCTTTGTTTCTTGTAGGTCGTGCAAGGCTTGGTGCTTCAGGGCGTAGACCCCGTCTTCAAGTAAGAGTAGAACATCGCCTTCGGTTAGACTCTGCAGGCAATCGTATAGGGCCTGGCTGCTAAAAGGCGATTTACTGACAATATGTAAGGTCATTTCAAAAACTCAACACGCACTGGTAAGCAGCGATTAGCTTCCCTGGCTTAGCAACCAGGGAGATTTCCGCTCCGGGAATCTGTATTTGGTCAGGGTGAATACCTCTTTGCTCCAGGCTGTGCTGGCACACATAGAGCTGTTCGACACCAAATATGGGGAGTGCCATAAGGTTCCGGTACAGGTTTTTTTGTTCTATGGCCTCTGGAGCTTGGCTGTCCAGTAGTTGGAATACGCCATCGCCAAGGAATAACAAATCAACTTCCTGTTCCATAGCCGCTGAGGCCAGTACAGCTTCAATCCCCTCTCTGGCCAGGGCGCTACCATAGGGTGCAGCCCTGCATAGGGCCAGGGTCTGGTTACCCATTGTTAACCTCCAAAAGTGATTAGGCGCTCAGAGTTGGTAACGGCATCGGTGAGCTGGCCGAGGCCGGCCAGTTCGAAGCCTTCTGCAAGATTGGCTGCGGGCTTTTCCAGGCGGTTTGCTTCCCGCTGGCTTAAGACACCGCGTCTCTGCGCTGCGGCGATACAGACGACTAAATCCAGGTTGTGTTTCTGTTGCAGTGATTGCCACTCATTGATCAGGTCGGCTTCGTCCTGGGGGGGCGCGGCAATATTGTTGCCGTTTTGTATGCCATCACAGTAGAAAAAAATCCGGTAGATTTCATGACCCTCGGCCAGTAGTGCTTTGGCAAAGCGCAATGCGCTGGCTGCCGATTGCGAGGCGTGTGGAGCGGAGTAAATTACCAGGGAAAACTTCATAGGGGGCCAAATAGTAAAATGCCCCGCAGAGCGGGGCATTGGGTCTAGCTCAGCAGCACTTATGCTTAGTCGTCAGAGGAAGCGAACCCAAGAATGTGCAGCAGGCTGGTGAACAGGTTAAAGATATTCAGGTACAGGGAAGCCGTTGCCATCAGGTAGTTGGTCTCACCGCCGTTGATGATACGGCTGGTGTCATACAGGATGAAACCTGACATCAGCAGGGCAACAACACCACTCAGGGCAACGCTGACCAGAGGCATGTGAATGCCGAAGAAGCCTGCGATGATGACTGCCAGGAAGCAGACCAGTACAGCGATCAGGCCAACAGCCAGGAAACCACCCATAAAGCTGAAGTCTTTGCGGGTAGTCAGTACGTAAGCAGACAGGGCAAAGAAAATCAGGGCTGTGGTACCTAAAGCTTGCATTACGATCTGGCCGCCGCCAGCGAGGCCCAGGTAATGGTTAAGCAATGGGCCGATAGATGCGCCCAATAGGCCGGTGAATGCGAAAACAACACCTACGCCGGCGCTGGAATTGGCAGTGCGTGGCAGAACGAACCAAATCAGGGCCAGGGCTCCCAGAGAGCAGATCAGGCTCATGCCGCGGCCCATGCCGACGGCCATAGAGATACCGGCTGTGACAGCACTAAAAAGTACAGTCATGGCCAAGAGGGCATAGGTATTGCGCAACACCTTCGCCGATTCCGAGCGGTCCAGTGCACGGGTATTTGTATAAGCTTGCGGTTGCATTTAGCGACTCCTGCTATTTAATCGATACCGGAATCATATAGCTCGCGGTGGGGACCATCAAGTCGGGAAATCCCTTTTAGGCGCTGGCTATAAATTGAGTTGAATTCGAAAAACCGCAGTTTTTTCAGGGTTTTAGTCGAATCTTCTCCTGCTATTAATAGGGGCCGCTGGAGATTTTTCAAGGGATTTTGCTTGCTTCGGGCCTAAAAGGCACCTCGATATCGACAATCAAAGGCAGGTGATCTGAAGCTTGTCGGGTCAGCACGGTACGTGGCACTCGCACTTTTTTTATCACAATGCCGGCGCTCAAGAAAATATGATCGATTCGCACCTTGAGAAAAGTGCCTTTAGGGCTATGCCTGGGTGCTTGCTCCTGGGCATCGCGCAGGTAGCCGCAGAGGCGTTTACACTCGGCGGAAGTGGGCAGTGCATTGAAGTCACCGAGTAAAATCCGCTCCCCTTTACAGCGAGGGTTGCTCAGCCATTCTGGTCCCAGCAGGGCATCCACCTGCAGTAACCGCTCTGCGCGCGAGAGTCCGAGATGCGTATTGATCACCTGAATTTTGCTGCCATTATGCTCAACCTCTACCCAAATGGCGCCGCGAGGTTCATCTGCAGCGGGATTGAACAAGCGCCCCTTACCCTTGGGTGGCCCCGGTAAAATTCCTTTTTTGATCAGCTTTGCCGGTAGGTGAGTGAGAATGGCGTCGCCGTAGCGCTCCTCATTGAGGTTAATGGCTGGCTGAAAATGCACATCCATTGAGAGTAACCGTGCCAGCCGCTCAGCCTGATCAAGTCCCCCGGTGCGTTTGCGTTTCACATCCAGTTCCTGCAAGGCGACAATATCGGGGCGGTAGCGGGCGATTACCCTGGCAATACGCTGCGGTGACAGAGTACCATCGGTTCCTTTACAGCTATGCACATTGTAAGTCATGACTCGCAGAGTTTTTTGTGGCAGCTGGTGCTCATCCAATTTCATCGGGTGGGCGCCGCGCAGGTAGGCCCTCGCAGCAGTGCGTAGATCCTGGGGGCGCCAGTAGCCCAGCCGCGGATCTGGCGGCTGTATATCTTTAGGCATTAAGGCAAAGGCGTGGGTTTCCCTGGGACCGGCGGCACCGTGGCTGCCGTTTTCCATGGCGAAAGTCAGAGGCTGTTCCTCGCTGGAGCACCAGCCGTACATCATAAAGTCGCCGGAGTCGGGGTGACTGCACAAGCTGATCATGTCGGCAATGGATTGCTCGGGGTAGGGGTGCTCGTCCCCCATCAACTTGCGGCCGTCTTCGGGTAGCCTCACCGGGCCGTGTTTCCACCATCCGTGTACCGGAGACTTTGCCGAAGTGGGGTCCACCCGATAGAGCACCAGAGGCACATGGGCCTGTTCAACTATTTTGCGAGCGACCTGTTCGCGGCTGATATTACCCAATTCCAGGTTGTAGAGCATGGCCAGAGGGCCAAGGGCGGTGAGTGCCAGAGGGGTTTTACTGGTGCTGTAATCAACAGACTCCTCCTGTTTTTCTATGTCTTTTTTATCCATCCATTCGCTGCCAAACAAGCGCGCCCGCTCCAGCTGCACGCCGTGCCTGCTTTGGCCTGGCTCAATTTCTGGCGGTTTTGCGAGATCGGACAATGTTTCTGACAGGGCATCGCCAAGGCTGCGGCCAAAGACCTCTTCGTAGGGCTTGGTTTGTTCCTGGCCGTGATCGGAAAAAATCCACACATCGTAGTGGCGCCGATCGGAGGCATGGGCGGCACGCCAAATGCGGGCTATGGCATCGTCGATACCCTTCAATACCCAGTGGGCGAACGCTGAGCGCGGGCCGCGTCGGTGGGACTGCTCATCATAACCGAGCAAATTGACATAAATAATGGGTAGGCCGCGGCTGATGTCCACCTTGACCCCCATGGTGCAAAATTCTCTTGAGAGAATGGTGATACCGACCCGGGTGGGGACAAACATCAATTCCTTGAGCAAGTTTTGCCCCTGCATCACGCCGCGTATGCAGTCTACAAGGGATAGCAGCAACTCCACCACAATCAGTGCAGCTGTGCGTATCAGACTCCATAAGTTGGTTAGGATTAGAACGGCAATGGTCCAGGGGCTGGCACTGCGCAGGGCTGGCCCCCAGCCCTGATCGGCTGGGCAAAAGTGTGCCTCGCCGGTCTTGGTACCGGCGCGAAACAGGCTCAGGTAGCAACTGCCATCGCGCAGAAGGGGGTCACGATGTTTGAACATATCCCTGCTTTCCACCAGCGCGGCCACCTCCGGGTCGTACATACGGCCGAGTTTTTGGGTTTCATGAATAAGAAAGCCAAAGGCCGGTACTGCCTGGCGCACACCGTAGAACAGCTCTGCCTGTACGGCGGGGGTGGTGGAGGGAATCCCGGAAAACATGTGTTCCAGGCGGTAGTGTTCTTTGCGGATCAGGCCCTTTAAGAAAGGCATCCGGCCCCCGGAAAGGGCCTTTAAGAGTTCCGGATGTGCCAAACCATCAATCTGGATCAGGATCAAACCCGGTGCGTGGGGTTGACGGCCGCTGGTGGAGAGTCCTAACAGTTTGGCGATCCACTCGCTGCGGCTGAAGCGGCGGCGCCAGCGCCTAATGGAAAGTCCGACTCTGCTTAACATAATGGGCGGCTATGGCTCCGGTGCCTGGCCAAATGCCGCACCGGCGGCTCCGGTCAGCCCTTCGATAATCTCCCACTGGGCACCAATAAGATTGCGCATGCGCATCCACTGGGCGAAGAGGGAGTCATCTAGGGCCCATCCGTATTTGAGCAGAGGTTGATAGAGATCCAGCGCTCTCTGTGCACAGCTGTGCATAGAGAAATCCCTTGCGGTATTTAAGGCTTCTCGGTTGAGAGCCTGGCGTTGTTCCGGGGGTAGCTGGTAAAGCCAGCGGATTGCCTCAATAAAGCTTTCCAGGTTTATTTCCGTCACCAGTCGCCCATTTTTACCATCGCGTACCATTTCTCGGGAGCCGTTGGCATCCAGGGCAATAACCGGTACCCCTCCAGCCATGGCCTCAGAGAGCACTAGCCCCTGAGTTTCACTGGTAGAGGCGAAAACAAAAGCGTCCATGGCGTTGTACATGTCTCGGCGCGCCTCGCCGAGCACTGCACCGGGCATATGCAGACGCTGGGAAAGCCCCCGGCTGGCAAAAATTGCCTGCAGCTCATCCTCAAGAGGTCCGCTGCCGGCAAACAGGAAGTGAGTGTTGCCTTCATCCCGCATAAATCTCGTCACTGCATTGCAGAGGAAGCGCAGATTTTTTTCCTGACCAAAACGGCCCAGATGGCCCACCACAAATGCGGACTTGGGAATACCCAGGCGCCGACGCACCGTGCTGCCGTCGCCGTTGTTGTAGTCCTCCAGTTGAACGCCCGTGGGCACCTCGGCGATGGGGGTTTGAACGCCGCGCTCGCGCAATAATTTAACAATGCTGTGGCTGGGTGCCAGTACCAGGCTGGACAGGTTGGCATAGCGTGTGGCCAGCTCAATCACGAAGCGTTTCAGCACTTGAGAGTCAGCGGGTACATAGTGGGTATAGTGCTCATAGAGCGTGTGGTGGGTGAAAACCAGCGGTAGCTCCCGCTGCCGGGCTACCCGAAGGGCAGTCATACCCAGAAGAAAAGGGTGGTGGGCGTGAACGATATCTGGCTTGAATTGATCTAGCCGGTCACTCAAATCCGGTGAAAAAGGCAGTGCTACTGAGAAGTCGCTGCCATTGAAATTTTGGATGGCGTGGATACGTACAACGTGCTTTTCCCCGGCGATTTTCTCTGGAAATTCCGGGGCCACGATCAAAACCCTGTGCCCTCGCTTGCGATATTCCTCGCTGAAAGCAGCGACCGAGTGCGCCACGCCACCGACATGGGGTAAGTAGGTGTTGGTCAGCATGACGATATTCACTGGGATTTTAACTCCACAGATTGCAGCCCCTCGCCAACCAGTGTGGGTGGAAAGCCAATGGGGTTAACAGCAATGGCCGGTGGCTTTCCGTACCAGTCTGCGGTCCAGGAGACCTTTGGGCGGACTCCGGGAGTGATCTCTAGGGAAATCACTCCAAAGCGCGTCGGCGCTGGGCCGAAGCGAATGGGGACCTTGGCAGACGTATCCTTGAGCCATTCCGGCGGTAATCCTGAGACCAGTATCAAGGCGTCCTGTTCCTCTCGCACAAAGCAATTGCGCTGCATGGCGACCCACTCTGCAGCGGCCCAGGCATGCTGCCCGTCGCCCATGCAACCGCCCAGGGAATGGGGGTGGATGGCTTCAGGCCACTGGCCGGTGGGGGAGGCCAGTTTGGCGACACTGCGCATCAACTCCAGGCATCGCCGATCCCCGGCGCGCAGTAAGACCTGGGCAATATGTAGTGTGAGGTAGGCATTGATACCCGAGTGGATCATATCTTGAAAGAAACCGCCGCTGACAAAGCAGTTGTCGATCAAAAAGTCAGCCAGGTCGATCAAGCGGGGATCATCCGGGGGGTAGAGCTGTAGTGGATAGCCTGCCACCACGGACCCGATAGCTCCGGCATCCAGGCGCCGGTTGGGAGAGGCCGGCATGGCGGATCTTCCGAGCCGTTCTTGAGCACTGCTGAGGCTTTCGTCAATCGTGCGCTGAAAATCATTGGCGGCAGTGCTGAATCGGTGTGCATTGTCGTCGATGCCTTCTCTGGTGCAGATGGCGGCAGCGGCGTGTAATCCGGCTACTCCCCAAAAATCATCCCAGTAGTAACAGTCGTTGGGGCCCAGGTGCTCTGCACTGAAGCCCGCTGGTAACAGGCCCGCACAGAGGCTGCCATCCTGGGGCAGGCGCTTGTTGATAATCCATCTGGCTCCCTTGAGGATGGGCTCGCACCAGAATTGCTTAAGCGGCTTATTTGCCAGCTGGCAAAATAAGTTGAATATCCAAAGAGCTTCGCCGTTGGAATCCCACTCACCATCCTGGGAGTGAAAAAAACCATCGCGTTTTTGTCGGTGGGGAAACTGATCCAAAGCCCGTTCTGCGCGATCTATCAAGCCTGCGTAAAGGAGTGACTGGATCATAAAGGCGGCATCCCGGAACCAGAATCGCTTGTAGGTGTAGGGGCCTGGGTATACATCTTTGGGGGAGTGCAGAATCAGGGTGCGAATGGCTGAGTCGTAGAGGAACTGGAAGTCCCGGTCTGGAATCTTGAGCGCGCAGTGGCCTGCCAAGCTTTCCGCCCAGCTTTTCGTCTCTGTGTCTTTAGGGGTTTCGCTGTCGAGGGGAATTGAAACTTCCAGCTTCAGGGGTTTGTGACGCTCTAATCGAAACATGGCTGCAGCGGAGGCCATGCCCACATCACATTCACCCTGCATACGCCCAGTTTCGTCTTTCAAGTGCAGGTAAATATCCCCACCGCGATAATCTGAGGCCAGGTGCTTGTCGATGGGTTGACTGAATAAAACCGCTTGCTTGTCTTCAATGAGCCACCCCCGGCCTTGGTCATTGAGGCGTACCTTGTGTACAAAACTGACCCCCTCTGGATTACATGGACGCAGGACCACCAATAGCCAGCCGCTGTCCCGGCAACTGGCGGTAAGTTTGATGTTGCAGTGGGGGGCTCTATCAATGGCTTCTACGGCTACAGTGTTGCGCAGTTTGAGTCCGTGGCGAGCGGATTCCGTAACCACAGAGAGGTGATCATCCAGTTCCTGGTGTTGCTCACAGTAGGTGAGGGAGGCGGGAGTTAATTCCTCGCCACCGTCGCCGATTACCCAGGCATCAATGGACCACCCATCGTAATAAGGTGTGACCAGGCCACGGGGATCAACCACCGGTAAAGCCTCACAGTCCGGCAACCCCACAGCGGTCCAATTGCGGTGGCTGAGGTTACAGTGGGTAATAGAAAAAGCCCGGGGGATAAACGAATTATCTCGTGGGTCAAACTGGCGTTGTATCCAATAGGGCCAGACCCAGTCCAGGTTGTGCTGGATTACCTTGCTATTGATCAGTGCACGGGCGTGAAATACCGCACCCGCACGCAGTAGCTCAATGGGCTCGCTGACTTCTGAGGGTTCGGCGAAGCGCTGCAAGCGAGCCATCAATGTCAGCGGATCAAGAAAACCGTGGGCGGTGGCAAATCGGCGTACGAAGAAGCGCCACGGTAGCCATTTCATCCAGGGCATCAGAGATCCTCTTCTTTCACGATCTTCTTCAGGGCGCGTCGCGCCATGCGTGTGAGGCCGATCAAGGCTAGTACAGCAAGTACAAAGCCCATGATGTAAAGCGCCCATTGCACTGTAGTGCGCTCCTCCACCTCACCCAGGGACGTTAGATCTGCGGCGATGGAGCCTACATATACATTGTTCAAAGTGAGGGGGATAACCCCCAGAGCATTGCCCAGTATGAAATCCCGCAAGCGAACCGGTGTCAGCCCAAAGAAATAGTTGGAGAGCTTGAAAGGGAACAGTGGTACCAGGCGGGTTAACATAATCATCTGCCAGCCCTCACGACGAATCACTTCGCCCACCGTGGCGGGCTTTATGTGGGACATAATCCAGCGTGATGGCCTCTCTCCGAGCAAGTAGCGGGCAATCAGAAAGGCCAGGGTTGCGCCTAGGACGGTTCCCAACAGTACCAACAAAGTGCCTTTGATTACTCCAAATACAAATCCTGCGCCCATGGTGAAAATAACACCAGGCAACAACAATACGATCGCCAGGGCAACGATTAACACGAATAGCAGGCTGGTTTGCCAGCCCTGCTCATTGAGCCACTGGAACAGTTCGATCAGTCGCTCATCCAGGTTGAAATACATCATCAGGCTGAGCGCACCGGCCACGGCGATCAGGCAAATCAGAATCACAATTACCGGTAGGAATTTCACCGCCATAGAACTGCTCGGGAGCCAACAACAAGCGGTTTTGATCGCCGCCAGTTATTAGCCTAGCCAATGGAAAAGGGCAGGTGAAACTTCATTTTGACGCACCCGGGTTTTATCGGGCACTAGCACCTAGAAAGGATTTATTGGCGGGAAAATGGCTCAGGCAGATATAAAAAAAAGAAATATGTAGGGGGAGTACACTGGTTGGCGTGGGGATAGGCGTGCTGACTAAGCGGTGAGCATGAAGCACATATACTTACTGGAATAATTGCATATTGTGCGGGTGTGTGCTGCTGCCAGGAAGGGGTGATCGTTGTTCAAGGGCGGGTTCGCAATATGGATCTTTATCGGCGCTGCCTGGAGCTCTGCCCCTGAGCCTGTGCTTCCGCTCAATGATGCAGTACAAACGGCCATTCGTACCAACCTGCGGGTGCAGGGCGCGGCTCTAGAAGTCGATGAGGCGGGTGATATGGTTGAGGCGCTAAAGACACGCCGTTACCCGCGATTGGAACTGAATGCCGCCATCAATCACAACCTCACCACCCAGAGCTATACCTTCCCTGAGGGTAGCCTTGTTCCCGATTCTGAAATAGGACCAATCCCACCAAACAATGTGGAGATCACCACCGAGCAGGGAACAACTGAGATCGTCTCCTTCAGTGCGCGCCAGCCTCTTACCCGTCTCTACACTATTGCCTTGGAAATCTGTGAGGGTTATGTCACCACGGCGATGGCGGTGCAAAAAGTGCGCTGGACGCAGCAGGATGTCGCTTTTTTGGTAAAGCTGCAGTATTTCGAGGTGGGCAGGATTATCGGTGACCTCCAGGCAATTGATGAATCTATTTTGTTCTTGAGTTCCCTGAGTGACCTGGTGCGCAATTATGTCGACCAACAGGTGGCTCTGGAATACGAGTTGCTGGATGTACGTGCCCGCTTAGCCCAGCGCCAACTGGAACGTCAGCGCAGGATTGATGAGATGATTACGGCCAAGGAGCGACTCAATGCGCTATTAGGGCGCGATGTAGAAACGCCATTTAGCGTCGAGCACCTCCCTGTACCTCATCAAGTCGTGTATGACACCGATGCATCCCTAGTGTTGGCCTTTGATCAACGCCCTGATTTTATTGAATCACTGTTGGCCATTGAGAAGGCTGAATACAGCTACGATGTTAAGAAATCTGAATATATTCCCGATATAGACTTTCACTTCAGCTATCTCAAGCTCTTTAACGTAAGCCTTGTTCCTGATGCCGAGGTAATCGTTGCTTTAGATTTACGCTGGGAGATTTTTGACTGGGGGCGCAAGCGGGATGAGCTGGCCAGCCGCGCGAGTAAAATTGCTGGGGCCGAAGTTAGAGTGGGGGAATTGCGCGGTCAAATTGAAGTAGAAGTGCGTGACAGCTTGCGCAAGTTACGGACTGCGCAGGAATCGGTTGCTGTAGCCCGAGAATTACAAGCGGCATATCGGGAAAAGTTACGGGTAATGATCAACCGCTATCGTGAGCAAACGACGCTATTAACCAACGTACTGGAAACGGAAACCCAGCTCGATCGCGCCAACAGCGATTACAACAAAGCGGTACTTTCTGTCTGGAGGGCGTTAGCCGAATACGAAAGAGCGGTGGGGGAGGTGTAACGATGTTGCGTTTACCCCTTTTACTGATGTTTCTGCTCTTACTATCGGCCTGCCAAAGTGAGCCACCGGAGAAAAGTCCGGTGCCTGTGCAAGCTACAGTGGCTCGTACAGAAAGTGGTATTGAAGGTTATCCATACTCTGCCGTGGTCCACCCCTATACGCAGGTAGATGTAGCATTTAGAACAGAGGGATATATCGATGAAATTCCAACTCGCCGGGCGCTTAGAAAAATAAGAATATTGCAGGGCGGGGACCGAGTGATTCAGGGAGAGCCCCTGGCTATCGTCAACGACGAGCAATACAGAGACAAGGTGGTTGAGGCGGCAGCGAATGTCAGTAAAGCAGAGGCTGCCCGGAGGAAAGCAGATCTGGACTACAAAAGAGCTTCGGCTCTTTTTGCCACCGCAAGTATCACGGCACCGGATTACGACGCCGCCCGGGAGGAGTATGAGATCTCTCAGGCCTCTGTTGTAGGTTCTAAGGCGCGCTTGGATAACGCTAAAGAGAATCTCAATGACACGGTATTACGTTCACCCCTTACCGGAATTATTCTTCAACGCAATATAGAGGTCGGCACTCTGGTGCAAAGGGATGCCGTTGGTTTTGTGGTTGCCGATATCTCTCGTGTCAAAGTGGTTTTTAATGTGCCTGATGTGGTGTTGAGCTTTGCCAAACTGGGTAGTGTTATCTCTATGATGACAGAGTCCCAACCAGGCAAGACTTTTACTGGCCAGGTCACAGAAGTTTCCCCGAAAGCAGAGGAACGCACCAGAGTTTTTGCCATTACCGTAACCGTGCCTAACCCCAATGCAATATTAAAACCGGGCATGATTATGAGTCTTTTACTGGACAAAATGCGACCTCAGCCAAACCGGGTTGTGGTGCCCCTTTCATGTTTGGTCCCGCAATCAAATGAGTCGGAAGGCTTTGCCGTTTTTGTATTGGAAATTGACAACAATGTTTTACAGGCAAAGCTGCGCAGAGTGGTTCCAGGGCCGGTAGTGGGTAACAACATTGTTGTTTTACACGGCCTCAAGGAGGGGGAGCGGGTTGTGTCAAATGGCGCGTCACAGTTACAGGATGGTCAGGCGGTAAGGATAGTGCCCTAGTGCCTCAAGGGAATATCAATGGTGGTTAAAGACGAAAAAACCAGAGAAGAAATTCTGGAAGCTGAAAGTGAGCACCGCTTTAATACCGCTCGCTTTTTTGTCGATAACTCCTCCATTTCATGGGCGCTATTGGTTGGGGTTATGTTTTGGGGGCTTATCTCATATATTGCGATGCCCAAAAGTAAGGATCCAGATATTCCCGTCCGTATAGCCACAGCAACAACCAAATGGCCAGGGCAAAGTGCCATCAAAGTTGAGGAGCTGGTAACACGACGAATAGAAGATGCCATCGCCCAGAGTGAATATCTCTACCAGCCAGATGCGCGTTCCTTTGCAATAAAATCCCTGACCCTTAACGGTGTGTCCGTAGTACAAACTCAGCTTGCCCCTCACACCGATGTCACTAAGGCATTTAATGATATAAACCTGAAACTTATTGACGCGCAGAGTCAACTGCCTTCAGGGACACAGGCTACTCAATTCAATGATGAATTTGGGGATACGGCTGCCGTGCTTTTGGCAGTAGCCAGCCCAAGGGCCGGAGCTACTGAAATTAGCCTCCGGGCAGAAAACATTCGAGAAGCATTATCGGAGGTTCGCGCCAAGTATAAAAATCAGGGAGTAGAGCAGAGGGTTAGTATTATGGTGGCCCTGCCGCTTTCAGTGCATGGGGTGAATAGCTTGGCTGCCTTCAAGGTCTTTTCCCGCTGGATGGAGAAACAGGGTTATGGCACTGCATTTAAAATTCTGTCGGGCCCCGGTTACATCGGCGTAGATTTTACCTCTGATAAAAGTGATGAAGAGTTGATGCGTGCGGGATATCGTTTTTTAAATGAGCGACTTAGTGCACAGAAATTTTTTCCCGACTCCTGGCAGCCTTTTCTTGTACGAGATATTGCTAAAACTCGCGAGCGTCTTGCCGAAGTAGCCGGGGCAAAATACAGCTATAGGCAACTGGATGATTTCTCTGATCTCATCGCTGCGAATATTCGCACTCTCCCGCAGGTAAAGCGGGTACTGCGTTCTGGGGTACTGCAACAGCAAGTCGATTTGGTTTATTCCCAGGAGCGGCTTGCTTCTTACGGTCTACGCCCGGATATGATTGGCCCAATACTCAATGCCCGCAATACAACTATTCCTGGCGGCAATCTGACTGTTGAGGATATGGATGTCGCAATATTTCCCAGTGGGGACTTTAGCAATTATGAAGAAATTGGGGATGTGCCTATCGCTTTGAGTGATGATGGTACTCCGGTGTACCTACGGGGTGTACTGGATGTTTCAATGGGGTATGAGTCGCCACCAGAGCTATTAAATTACTATGTCAGCAAATCTAAACACGATGGGACATGGCAACGGCATCGCAGCGTCAACTTATCGGTACAGATGCGTGATGGTGAGCAAATCGGCGAGCTAGGCAAGGTACTCACAAAGTTACTGGAACAGGTTAGAGCTGACTTGCCGCCAGATTTAATTATTGAAAAAGTATCTGATCAGCCCAGACAAGTAAAGGAAAGTGTGGGGCTTTTTATTGAGGCGCTGGTTGAAGCCATTATCCTTGTGGTTATTGTCGCTTTTATCGGGTTTTCTGATTGGCGTTCCGCCGTCCTACTGATGATCTCAATCCCGATTACCTTGGCAATGACCTTCGGCTTTATCCAGTTTATGGGGGTGGATATTCAGCAAGTCTCTATTGCAGCATTGATTATTGCCCTTGGGCTTTTAGTGGATGATCCTGTTGTTGCCGGGGATGCCATCAAGCGACAGATGGCCGCGGGTAAACCATCGTTTATTGCTGCCTGGCTTGGTCCAACCCTACTCGCGAAAGCCATTTTCTTTGCGACGCTCACCAATGTGGTTGCGTATTTACCTTTCTTACTACTAACCGGAAATCAAGGTGATTTTTTGCACAGTTTGCCAATTGTTATGGCCTGCGCATTGATCGCCTCCCGGATAGTTTCTATGACTTTTCTGCCTTTCATAGGAAATCTTCTCTTGCGTCCACCGAAGCGTACAGAGCCAACACTGGAGGAGAGGCGGAAACATGGGCTTACTGGTGTGTACTATCGAACCGCTAGCTGGGCTATAGATCACAGGAAACTTGTACTACTGGGATTTTTACTTTTTCTGATTGCGGGAGTGGTATTGAAAACGCAGTTGAAAAATGCCTTTTTTCCAGATGACATTCAATATTTGTCCTATGTGGATGTCTGGTTGCAGAATGATGCAAGCATTGATGCAACAGATAATGTTGCCAAACAAGCGGAGCAGGTGATTAGACAAACAATAGAAAAGTATCAAAAAGAAAATGGTGGGAATTCTGATGAACCAATTCTACAGGCACTGAGTACTACCGTTGGTGGAGGGGCGCCGCGTTTTTGGTATACAGTGAACCCTCGGCCACAGCAAGCTAATTATGGTCAAATTATTATCCGTATCAATGATAAAAATCTGACTCCAAAGTTGGTGCCGTTTATTCAGGAAGCACTCAGTAAGAATATCCCCGGAGCCGATCTGGATGTGCGCCAACTGCAAACTACCCCGGTAGATTATCCCTTTGAAATAAGGGTGTCAGGGCGTGTGACAACCGGTTCTGAGGAAGAGCGTAAGGATATTATTATCTTGCGAGATGTTGCCGAGAGAGTGAAAAATATTGTACAGAAATCTGCATATGCTCGCACGGTTCGCCAGAACTGGGGAGAGAGGAGTCTTGCGGTTTATATGAATGTTCTTGAAGACCGGGCAGCGATGTCTAGAGTCACTAATGCGGATATTGCCCAGGCTTCATCAACGGCAATTAATGGTAGTGAGGTATCCACCTTACGGGAGGGGGACAAAGAAATACCAATCGTTATTCGCCTCCGACTGGATCAGCGTGGGCAATTGCAGGATATTAACAACCTTTATGTGTTTTCATCAGATACGGAAGTAAGAGTTCCCCTAGAGCAGGTGGCTACAACAAGAATTGACTTTAGAACTGAGCGAATTCGTCGTTTGGAAAAATTTCGCACGATTTCTGTTTTTGCATACCCTTATGCAGGATTTATTGCCTCCGATATTATGGGAGATGTAAAAGATGAATTAGATGCCTTACAAAAGACGCTACCCAGTGGTTATCAAATACAAGCTTCTGGAGATGCGGCTAACTCAACACATGGGTTTGCACAGCTACTCATGATACTTGGTGTTTCCTCGGGGGCCATTTTTTTGGCTCTGGTTTTCCAGTTTAGTAACTTATTGAAGCCCTTGGTGGTATTTGCCACCGTACCACTGGGTATGGTGGGTGCCCTTGCCGCGCTTTATGTTACTGGCCAGCCATTCGGGTTTATGGCTTTTCTGGGGATAGTAAGCTTGGTAGGGGTAATTGTCAGCCATATTATTGTCTTGTTTGATTTTATAGAAGTGCGTCATGCCGCAGGCGATCCTTTCAGAGAGGCATTGTTGGACGCGGGGATCCTACGACTAAGACCAATCCTGATCACAATAGCGGCTACCACCTGCGCCCTGGTGCCTCTCGCTTTCCATGGTGGTCCTCTTTGGCAGCCTTTATGTTTTGCCCAGATAGGAGGCTTGATATTGGCAACCTGCGGTACTTTGCTACTGGTGCCGGTGCTTTATACCGTGATGGTGGTGGATCTAAAGTGGATTCACTGGCACGAGAGGGGTTCAGGCGCGGAAGACGGCAGTAGAAACATGGTAGAAGCATAAGAACTCTACTTAACCACCAGTGTCCTTCAGCGGGATTAGTCACCTCATATCGCTTAATTGGTCTGGTATTGACTATGGTTGGAGCCTAAACCTTAATTCCCCAACAGAGGAAGCCCGATGCGCCTGTTAATGAAAATCCTGATCCCCGTTAAAAGTGGCAATAATGCTATCGCAGACAAGTCCATGCCGAGAGCCTTCAATGATTTTATCGCTTCGGCTGAGCCTGAATCCTCCTATTTCTTTTTAGAGGATGGTAAGCGCGCGGCTATTTTTATTCTTGAGGAGAAGCGGCAGGATCATCTGATGGCTTATAACGAAAAGTTTTTTTCAGCTCTGGGTGCGGAAATTTGGATTACCCCAGTGCTAAATCAAAAAGAACTACAAAAACACCTTTAAGTCTTGACGTAGGCAAGTTTGATTTCTCCGAAAGAGCGTAGTTGGGGCTTAAGCTTCGCGACACTAGACTAGCGTTTTAGTTTGTTTACAGTTTAAGTCTCTCGCTTCGGACTGTCCGGGCATCTAAATTTATTAGGATCTGCTTATGCCTACAAATGGTAATAAACGGATTGGAGAGTCACTAATTGGTTTAAGCGGTCTATTGATAGTTGTCATTTCCACATTCTCAGCCGGCACTATGGGGTTTGATACCGACCCTTTAAATGGTTTTAGTGCCTCTAAATGGTCAACGTCTCATAGGTTAACGACATGGCCAACGCCTAATAGGTTAACGACTAGTTACTATCTAAAGAAGCTTCCTTTGGGTGGCACTAGCCCGGTTCCAGTAATATGTTTGTCTAAGAGGAAACTGTTAGCCGTTTCACCCATTGGTTTTTTCTCAGATCAGCCCGCGTTAACCACGTTACGCTGGGCTATCCCTTCTAGGGCTAATGCTAGGGGGGGCGCGACACCGCAAAGGATTATAGCTTCGTCTATTCGCCACTTTGATGCGGTAATAGACAAAGACTTTAAAGCTAATTTGGCCCGTAAAAGATACCACCGTATCTGTGACCGCAAGGTTCCCAGAGATCTTAACCCCTGCGCTGAGGCTCGCTGGCATTATCGGCAAGCCAAGGCTTGCTTGGCAGCCCGAGAAAAGTGGGAGATTAAATGGGGAACCGCAGAAACTACAGAACCCCATGGGCGGGCTCTAGAGAATGTCAGAGCCAGAGTGAAAAATGCTGGCAAAGCTCAGCTTCGGTTTTGCAGCCTTAGAGATCAAAACTAAAGGTCGAATAGTCGAATAATAGATAAGAGAGTATTAAATCCCCTCTTGCTGAACACTTTTGAGTCGTCTAATCATTGCTTAGCCAAGATACTTTTATCTTCAGGCTACCCGTTTAGAGGCTCTTTATCGTCAGCCCTTCCACCAGTGACTCAATGCTTTCCCATCTGTAAACTACTTCCTTATGAAATTAATTGATATGGGCGGGGCTTGTGGAAGAGCGAGTATTGTTGACCGGTGCCAGTGGTTTTATTGGAAGTGCTCTTTTATCAGCCCTGCGATCTAAAAGGGTCAAGGTACTGCCCGTGTATCGCCAGGAGGTAGAAGGGGGGCTTTATGTACCTCGTATTGATGCGGAAACTGACTGGGGTACCACACTGAACAATATTGATGTGGTGATCCATACTGCCGCGAGAGTTCATGTGATGCAAGAAAGTACTGCCGACCCCTTGGCAGAGTTTCGTAAAGTCAACTTGGAAGGTACCTTACAACTGGCCCGCCAAGCTGCATCTTCAGGAGTAAAAAGGTTTATTTTCTTAAGCTCTATTAAGGTGAATGGGGAATCCACTACTGGCAGGGGCCCATTTACCGCAGAGGAGCCCTCAAATCCTGTAGACCCCTATGGGATTTCAAAAAAAGAAGCTGAGGATGCCTTACTTGCTCTGGCAGAGGAAACTGACCTGGAAGTGGTGATTATTCGTCCACCACTAGTCTATGGACCTGGAGTAAAAGCTAACTTTCAATCCATGATGCGTTGGCTGCAGAAAGGTATTCCACTGCCGTTAGGTTCAATTAACAATCGGCGCAGCCTGGTTTCTGTCTACAACTTGATCGACTTGATCACAGTTTGTATTGAACACCCGAACGCAAGAAATCAAGTCTTCCTTGTATCTGATGGTCTTGATATGTCTATCACGGATTTATTGAGGCGGCTTTCAAGGAGCCTAAGGTGCCGGGCTCTATTGATGCCTGTGCCAGTATCTGTTCTGATCTTTACTCTCTCCCTACTGGGGAAAAGGGCTGTTGCCGATCGTCTATGTGGTTCTTTGCAAGTGGATATTGGAAAAACTATGAACCTGCTTGATTGGCAGCCACCGGTAACGGTAGAAGAGGGGCTTGCTAAGACTGCTGAAAGCCTGCAGAAATCATAGTTTGTAGATTATAGAAGCCTGGGAATATCTGAATGATCCCGCCAGGCTTTCGGCTCTATTTTTTTTGCGAGTGTTCAGACTATTCACAAACCTGTTATGAAGACTTTGCCTTGTTAAGCGAGCCAGGTGCTGAAGTCTGTATAGGTATTCCGGAGCTACTCAGAGATCCCACAATTTAAAGGTCACACAATAAGTAATTGTGATGGCCTTCCTGTTTTTAGCCCCGTCTATTGACAATACTGGAGTAAAAACCCATCAGATAAGAGCTGGGCACTTCGATAACCGAGCGATGACCTGACTTTGCATAAAGTTTCACTCTAAGGCTTTCTCGCTTCTTGAGAGCATTGGTGATCTGATTTTCACTCAATGTGACTTCCAGAGTTTCTTCAAGCATGCATTTAAATGCTGATGCACAGTTGAGGACTTTTCGATCGAGTTGGGATAGCTCAACCTCGTTTCCACCACTAAATGTGGCTGTGTCATAGTTGCGCCAGTTTTCCCGGTATGTGATATCAATACGCAGTTGGTATTGGGGGCTTCCGCCATTCTTGGGGGCAAGAGCACGTAGCATATAGTAATACAGGTTGTGATCCGAGCCATCGGTGGTTGCCTGCATTGGAGGGCCGCTATATCCAGTTGCGTTATTTTCGGAACTATTATGTATCGTTACCGCCTGACGAACTTCACTAGCACTTTTTTGTGTGATGCTTGTGGTGGCGCTACATCCAGCTAGTAAGACAGCTGACAGGTAGGTGGTGAACTTAGTCATAGGTCTTTTCCCAGTTTATTCGGGTTCTTTTATGGGGGGAGTATCTCATATTTGACGCTAATTGTAGGGATTGATGCATTTTTTTTGACAAATGCCCGCGATAAAGTTTTGCATAAGATTTGAAAGACCAGGATGCTAATGAATCAGTTAAGTCTGTTAGAACATATAGTGTGAGCAAGCTTAGAGAGGCTAGGCGTAACGTTCGTTAAGGGTAATTGTAAGGCTATGAATAGGATAATGGCAGTAGGACATGAGCAGTCAATATCTGTATTTGCCTACAGAGAAGAAAAGCCACTAGTAATTCGTTCTCATTTTTTTCGAAAAGAAGGATTATCTTGCTCTTTTTATGTCTGTTCGGATAAGTGTCTTGGGGGTGATATTTTATATAGGTTTAATACTTTACTTGGGGGAATTTGTTTGTGATATGTTATTTTTGATAAGACACAAGTCTCTCTAAATAGAATTTACAGCTAGCTTATGATGGTAGAGTCAAACTTAAGGTTTGTGCTTATACTTTGTATGTAGGGTAGAGGTGCTGTAATGAAAATCAAGCATTCTGTAGTCATTTTCTTTTTGTTAGTAGTGGCTCTAGGTTTGCTGGTTTTTTCTTACAATTATGTTTTTGTTCGCGGTATCAAGTTTGATTCCCAGCCAATTACAGAGGAGTTAATAAAAAGCAATGAGGCGTTAGAGAAAAAGGAAACAATTAATATTCTGATCATTGAAGGGGGTGGCGTCAGGGGGCTTATACCTCTCTATGTGATACAGCATATTGAGAAACAATTGGGGAAGCCTGTAGAGGAAGTGTTCGACGTCTTTAGTGGAGTTTCAACAGGTGCAATTATTGCCACCAGCTTGAATATTCCTCTTTCCCAATTGGGTCGGCTTGATTTTGATCATGACAACATTTCCTCAAGAAGTGAAAGGTTAATAAAGGTATATGAAAAAGAAAGCGAGTTTTTATTTTCAGTGCCCTGGTATCATAATGTCTTGACATTAAATGGATACCTCTCGCCGCAATTTATGGGTACCCATCTTTCAGAAGTCTTGGAGA
This sequence comes from Microbulbifer variabilis, assembly GCF_023716485.1. Taxonomy (NCBI): domain Bacteria; kingdom Pseudomonadati; phylum Pseudomonadota; class Gammaproteobacteria; order Cellvibrionales; family Microbulbiferaceae; genus Microbulbifer; species Microbulbifer variabilis. Next base: position 2,709,043 of record NZ_CP092418.1, on the reverse strand, counting down.
GAAATTATTCTCCTGTGATGAACTTCACCAGCTTAAATAACTATGTAATTATCCCGTCGCTGGATGTACATAATGGAAGGTTGCATCTATTTAAGAATAGAGGGATAAAAGCTTTAGATTTGCCTACTAATACGCTTTATCAGCTTGTTGCTGCTGCATCGAGTGCAGAGGCTTTTTTTACCCCTGTTGATTTTGTGGGGCCAGACAAGAAGATTACCCATCGTTACTTTGCAGATGCAGCAATCACGGCTAATGATCCGGCTAACGTCATCTTGCATGATGTAATAAAAAATTTTCCAGGCAAAAACTACTACTTGCTGATTCTTGGTTCCGGAATACACCCAGTTCATACTATGGGTTTTGATTATAGAAGTCTAAAGAGTTGGGGGAAATTACGCTGGTTCCATGATGCAATATTTAGCATGACACGATCAATGGATTATCAGCAAATATTTTCTCTGGAAATTGCCGAGTCTTTAGCACCCTCGCGGGTGAAATATGATTATCTTAATGTTGAGCTTATTGACCCCTTTGTGGGCCCTTTTGATTACAAATCAATTGACAAGCTTAAGATTCTTTCAGATAGGCTTATTGACGAAAATGAAGAGGAGATTGATAAAATAGTGGATTATCTGAAGGGTGAAGGCAGCTGATACACTCCTCTTAAATTCTCCTTCTTCTTTTAACCACCTTATTAGTGTGGTTCAGGTCACACTTTACGGTGAATTTCCATGTGCTACTCGTTTACGGCCCCTAGTGACAAGACGCTGTCATCACTACCTGTAGGGTTTAGAGCGGATGTGAATGCCTGGAATCAATTCCGCTTCAACCGGAAGTGGGAGAGCTGCTCTACTAAAGCAGAGGTTCGCCACACTCTCGGTTTGAAGGGGCTGCCTCGTGTCAGTCAATTCCGCCTTGCAGGGGCAGGCGAAAGAGTATACCCCCGCTATTTTGCGCCGAGTATAGTATGTGATGGAGGTAAGAATTGGTTGCGCCCGCTACGTTACTCGATACGCCCATCCAACTCGGCTTGGGATCTAGCAGCAAAATACAGTCTATATAACGCTCGGCTAGATAGATTGCTTGAAGCAAAAACCTGGCGCCCCCTGATTGGCCACCAGCATGGGATATTACCATTCACGAGTTTCTTTGAGTGGGTCGAACATAAGGGTAAGAAAGCTCAGGTCCAGTTTACTCCAGAGGGTAAAGATTTGATGTGGGCACCAATTGTCGCTTGCGAATTGTCACAACGAGGCAAGCGGGCAATGTAATCCCTCGATTGCTTACATTGCTCAGGCAACGGGCCTTAATCGGAAAACTGTCATCACAGCTATGGAGCAGCTGGAAGAATCAAGTCTGATTATCCGCGTCAAGTCGAACGGGTCCAGCAATCAATTCACTTTAAATTTTGGCCAAATCACCAGTACCAAAAACGGACCACAAATCTAAAAGGAATCTAAAAGAACCTAAAAATATTAATAGGGGATCAGATTTTTCATCTTGGCCAAACAATCCAGAGAGCGAAGTCTTGCAGGACTGGAAAAAGGTCCGCAGCAAACCGCTCACCCAAATCGCAATCAACCAGATCGCGAAACAGCTCCATCTGGCCAACCAACACGGTTACAGCGTTGACCACTGCCTTGCTGTCAGCTGCTTGCGTGGTTGGACCGGATTCCAGTTTGAGTGGTTGCTGAACCATGAAAACCAACTGCGGCGAAAGCCAGCACCCCCAGGCAGAGGATCAAATGGCAATCGCCCCTCTCGCGATATCTCCATCCCCGACATGCTTAACGACCAGTGGTAACAGGGGAAACACTATGAGAACCATTGAATTCACCATTCCCCTGGCCACCCCTTCGAACAACCAGCTGCTGCGCATGCATTGGGCAAAGCGTCGTGCTTTGAAAAAACAACTGGCCCTGGAAGTGACTAGCGCGCTGGTGCGCAGTGGTCAGCGCCGCCCCAATGAGCCGCTTGCGCAGGTGTATCTGGAGATTGAGCGCGGTTCTTTTGGTGAGCTGGATGAAGACAACCTGCAGGGCGATACCAAGCCGCTGGTGGATGTGCTGTAGAAGGTGAGTCGCAGCAATCCCCATGGCTTGGGCTTGATCGACAACGACAGCAACCGCTGCGTGGTGCAGCGCAAGGTAACCCAAGCCCCGGCCAAACGTGACCAGGGATTTACTCGAGTTTTTATCGCCGAGGTACTGGAAGACAGCGAATTTTCTTACCGCTTTGGGGGTGCTCAATGATCGATATCCATACGCCAGCCAGCCGGAATTATTTCACCGATAAGGAGCTGCAGTGTAAGTGCAATAGCTGCACCTCAGAGCGGGGCAGGGGTGAGCTGTGTGCAGGTGATGCTCGCAATATAAACCCCGAATTTTTAGCGCATTTAAACCGGGTGCGCGAGCGCGTTTATTGCCGCTCCATGCCAGTGACCAGCGGCTTCCGCTGTCGCCGTCATTCCGTAGTAGTGGCAAAGCGTGAATCTGCGGAACTTAACGGCAAGCCCTATGTGCGCGGTGATCATGCTGGGGGCGTGGGCGCCGATGTGCATGTGTATGGCAAAGATGCTCACCACCTCATGCAGGCGCTGCACGTTTACAACTGGTTGCACGCCCAAGCAGGCCTGCCGCAGCCCTTCACTGCTATCTGCCCTAACCAGCGCGGCGCCTCCTTGGAGAGATTTATCCATATCGGCGGCAACGTTGAAGCCCCTGGGCGCCCACGCCCCTGGTTGTAGACCTACTGAGGGGGCTGGCGCATGGGGGAGCGTATCAGCCCAGGCCTAATCGAGGCGCTGGAAGACAAGCTGTATCTGTGGGGCTCGGTGGCCCTGGATCTGGGCGGGGTGAACGGCAGCAGCGTGCTCTGTTCCATCGAGGTTCATGCCGCGCGCAGTGCTTCACGGCTCAGACAAAAACAACGCACCGCACTGGCCAGCGCCAGCCAGGGCAATCGCAACAGCGGCCTGGGTATTAGCGACGAAGTGGCGGCACCGGTAGAGCGGGCTATGGCAGCGATCAAACGCGAAAACCCGAAGCTATACGAGGTGCTGAAAGTGGAGGCCCGCGCGCTACTGCTGCACGAAGGCCTGGACGAACAAAGGGCACGCGCCCGCTATCTGCGCATCAGTCTGCGCACCTATCAATCCCGCCTGCACAAGGGGCGGTTATTTCTCGCTGGTTTGTTGTTTGGGCCGGCTATCGCAACGCAAAACATCGACGGAATGGGGGAGTGAGCCAGTGAGCCGTAAAACCATTGAGCGTGGTGAGTTCTTTTGCGCTGGCTGCTACCAGTGGAAAGCCCCGGAAGAATTCCCGCGCAATAACAGCCCTTTAAGTCGCTGCGGCCGTGCCAGCCGCTGCAAGTCCTGTCGGGCGGCTTATCGCAGAGCTTACCGAGCCCGCCAGGCCAGGCAATCGAAGATCACCGCGCTGATTCAGCGCAGAACACACCAGTTTTTTTAATTAAAACCTTAACCCACTGGGAGGGGAGAAGATGGAACTGACAGCCGTACCACTGACAAAAGGGGCTGCCGCAATTGTTGGCCGCTGTGAAAAGTATCTGGGTTGCCTCAATGAGGCTGGTCGATCACTTCCAAAACGGATGCCGCTATATCGCAAGGATTATCAAAAACTGCATGGCATCGCACAAAAGACCGCAGAGCGTGAAAACAAAAAAGCCAAGGTGCAGCGCATCACTTGTAAGGGTGTTGAGCTGTACGAGCTGGACGACTGAAAAACCCCGAGCCGGTGGAAGGCCGGCACTTTAACCGCAGGAGAGCAACAGTGAGCAGATGGAAAAGCATGGCTCTGGCTGCAATAGCCCAAGCATTGACGTTTGGCAGTGGTGAGCGGTCCCCGGTTGGTCTGAATTTGCAGGCTAACTATCGACATAGCAGCAAGCCCAACACCTTGAGCCAACAGGCGAGGCGCAAGCGGGCAAAGTGGAGTTGAGAGTGAGAAAGCAGTACTTAAACCGTTTCGCAGTCTTTAGCGGCACCTACAACCTAATGATGGGTGGGGCCAAAGATTTTAAAGAGTCCCTCCCCACCAAACAGGCCGCAGAGGAAATGACAAAGGAGATAGCCAGGAGTGAATTTTTTACCAGCTGGGTGCAAATCTTCGACAAGGTAACAGACCAAACAACCACCTATCGCATTGTCGATGGGGAGCTTAAGCAAGAGGAATGCGAGTAATGGCCAGGGGGATCAATAAAGTTATTTTGATTGGCAACCTGGGTAACGATCCGGAAACCAAGTACATGCCCAGCGGTGGGGCAGTAACCAATATCAGCCTGGCCACCAGTGAAAGCTGGAAGGATAAGCAAACCGGCCAGGAACAGGAACGCACCGAATGGTGTTCTTTAATCGCTTAGCAGAGATCGCCGGCGAGTACCTGCGCAAGGGCGCCAAGGTTTATGCAGAGGGTTCACTGCGTACGCGCAAATGGCAGGACAGGCAAACCGGCCAGGACCGCTTCACCACCGAAATCGTCGCCAGTGACATGCGGATGTTAGACGGCAGGGGAGAGCAGGGTGGCTTTCCCCAGGGCGCAATAGGCCAGCCCATCTCGCAACAGGCCCCCAATCAGCCTGGGGGTGAAAACTCCTTTGATGATGTGCAGTTTTAGGGGCTGGTGCATGACAGTAACCCATTGCCCCCAACCCGAAACCCTGCGCCAGGCTCAGGCAAATATCGACAGCAAAATAGCGCAGTTTCTGGCCAGCGGTGGAGTGATTAAGCAGATACCGCGCGGCCAGTCTGGTGAGTGCCTGCGTGTGGCGCCATGCACTGCGGACACAACCCGGCGCAGCTGGGCAAAAGTACAAAACAAACAGCAGATTAAAGTAAGCAGCGAAAAGAAGAGGACAAAGAAATGATAGGGCATTCCGATGGCGGTCCGGTTTATAAACTAGATGATCCAAATTATCAGCGCTTGGCCGATGTATTAGAGCGGGCATACGATCAGGCTGCGCGGGGGAAGGGAGAGGAGCGGCACGCTAATGGGCAGCGCTTCGAAGACCAGCCTATGCAAACCATTAGCGGGCTATTGAAGACCGATGGAGGCATGGCTTTTCAGGCGATCAAAAAAATTCAAGAAGCCCGCCGCCTGCCAACCCGTGAGCGCCGTGTGGCTGAATTGCTAGGGGCAATCAATTACATCGCCGGCATGGTTATTTACGAAGAGAGAGCGACAAAAAATGAAGCTGCAGAGTTCATTGGGTAGCGCCAGGATGCAAGATTAGCTGTTCGAGCTTGGCGCAATGAGGCGGTACTCTTTAGGTGTGGCAGTCACAAGCTTCGCTATGCTTTTAATCATGGAATAACTTGGGACCGCCCACCTTCAAGGGTTAGTTATATTATTGATAAATAACTAATGTGCTTACGTTTGCATGCCCTTCAGTATCACAACTCCCAACCCAGGCATCAATTTTCTTGTTGGCGGCTAAGGCCGTCAATGCCATAGATACCATTGTGTCGTAACCTGGCTGATCACAGGCAAGATTAACAGTTCTTAAATGGGGGCAATTATCTGGGTTCTTATGGTCTGCTGCAAAAGTGATTTCAAACCCTTTATTGCTGGGTGTGCACTCCCTTTGCATAACTCTTTGAATATCCTGAAGTCCAGTCCAGCCACTTGCTAAAGTGTCCATAGATAAAAACAAACCAAGGAAAAGTAATTTTTTCATATCAAACTCATTTAATTATCAAAAAGCCTCCACGCATTAAGGCATGGCAATCCAGAAACTATAATCTAAAAAAAACAGCTTTGGTAGTAAAAAATGCTTGATTTTTCTTTTTTGTTGCTGAAAAATTTGCGTCTATTATGTGGGGTGGGGATGAGTATTGAGATTTCTGCAGTACGGTTTTTCAAGACTTACATAAAGTAATGTCTTCGACACATTTCTGCTGTGCCGTTTTTTTGGCTTTCTTGAAAGGATTTTTATGCATTCTAATTTTTTTCGTGCGGTAGTTGTCGCGCTTATATGCTTTAGTGCCAACGCTTTGGCTGCTGACAAAGTAGTTATCCTGGCAAATGGCTCTATTAATACTCCAATCGTAGTGGCTTCACCTGAGCCTGAGCCTGAGCCTGAGCAATTTGAAACAACATTTCATGCGAAGGGTTGGGGAAGCTGCGCAGCTGATCTGTATATAGATGGGCAATATATACTGAGGATTAGCTCCTCAAGAGAATACAAATTTTCATACACTTTCAAAAGTGGGACTCACAGTGTTTACTTACAAAATTGGGCTGATTCTTGTGTAGTAAGTGGGCCACATGTAAACGCAGTTCAGGTAGAAGTTAAATTAAATGGTCAGCTTTTGGCACGTGCTAAACATGATGATCGATATGTGTTCTTTAAGCTTTGAAGGGTATATCGATAAGGTTTAATCTTTAGCAAAGCAGATTTGTTAAATTTTTTAAAAATTTAAGTTGGGTGATGGGAATCAAAATGAAAAAATTAATATCCTTAATGGGACTTTCTTTAATCAGTGGAATGGCGTTTGCAGAGTGCACAGTGGGTGTATGTAGTAACGTTGAAGTTGATAGGGTTTATGCAACTGTTGGCAATACTGTATATGTTGGGACTACTGGTGATGAGCGCAATTTAGGCTGTGGTGCAGTAGCAGATGTTTATGGAAAATTGGATATGACTAATCCCAGCGCTGATGCCGTATATTCTGCGATATTGGCTGCGCAAATGGCTAAGAAAAAAATAATAATGAAAGTTGACGAAAATGTAGCAGGTTGCCCAATCTCTTATGTAGTGGTACAGAGCGACTAAGCGACTTGCCTCCACTCGATATGCGAGTGGTGTATTTATAGTAGTGGGTACCAAGTTAGGTGCCCATTACTATTTTTGGGTGACGCGCTTTTGGTGCTTTTGCGTTTGGGGGGTATAAATAAGGCACTTTGCGATTGTTGCCTCTGCCAGATGCCACGCATTGTTCAACCCCTTGGACCGGCCCACCCAGGCCGGTTTTTTTTCGCCTGGAGAAACTGCATGACTGGACAGGAAGCCGGTAGTGCCGGCGTTACCGGCACGGGGGTGGTTCTCACGCAAACCCCTTTTAATTGGCTGCAGGTGGTGGGCGTGCTGCTCGCCGCGCTTGGTCTTGTTTGGAATGTTTATGCAGTGATTACCCGCAACCAGCACAACCGATTTATTCGCGAGCAACGCGAAGAGTCAGACCGAAATAAAACCCCATAACCTTTTTCGCCACCCGGTGCTTCCTCCCCCTCCCCATATCACCTAGCACCGGGTGGCCCCTTATTTTTGGAGATAGCGGCATGAGCTTTTGGTCCCGTTTGTGGGGTAGTGAGAAAGCCCTGGAAAAGGGCGCTGGTGCCCTGATCAAAACTGGCGATGCGCTGTTTTATACCGCTGAAGAAAAAGCCCAGGATAGCGACCAGCGCAACGCACAGGTGCGTGAATTCTTGCTGCAGTGGATCAAGTCCACCAGCGGGCAGAACATAGCGCGCAGGTTGATTGCGATAGCCTTTTCGGCAGTTTACCTGCTGTTGGTTTTGCTGGTGGCTGCCCTCTCTATCTTGGCAGCATTGGCCGGGCAAGATGGAAACGCATTGGCTGCGGCGGCCTCAGCGGCCTGGGGCCTGCTGGTGGAGGTCACATCTGTGCAGGGCTTGATTATGTTTTTCTATTTCGCGCCCAACAAGATTGGCGAGGCCATAGCCACTTTCAAGGGGCGGGTCAGTGCAGATAAAGCATGACTTAGCCAAGCTGGAAAAGAAGCTGGGCAAGATGGAGCGCGGTTTGATACCGAAAGCCGCAAGCCAGGCAATCAATAAGGCGGTGCGCTCAGTGAATAGCGCCGCCGTCAAAGAGGTCTCAGCCGAGACGAATATCAAGCAGAAAGAAATCAGGCAGGCACACCAGCTCAATTTAGCTAGCCGCAATCGCCTGAGTGCTGCCATTGATGCAAAGAAATCTCGCGGTAAAAACTTAATTAACTTTGTACGCCCCAGCCAGCGTAAGGTGGGCCACTTCAATGCGCGCAACAAACGCGGCGCACATAAGGCGCTAGGCGTTAAAGCTAAGGCCTGGGGCGAGACTAAAACTTATAAGCACACCTTTATTGGCAGGGCGCCACAGGGCCAGCTGCTGGTATTTGCACGCAAAGGCCCTGGCCGTACACCACTGAAGAGTATCAGCGGCCCTAGCCCTCGCGGTGCATTCATTAGCCAGCGCCTGCAGCAGGTTATGGAGCGCCAGGCTAGCGCAAGATTCCGCGTCGAACTCACCCGATCAATCAACTATCAGCTGCGCAAACTCAAGTGAACACATCGCACCACACTCCCGCGCGGGTCCTTCCTGGACCCTGAGCCATACGGGTCCGCTGCTGCGCGAGGTTTCGCTATTTATGAGGCATTTTAGGCGGGGGTTGGTGGTTGGTCATTGAGGTACTAGGGCATGGCTGAAACCAAACAAAAACCCCGAAAAAAACAGACTCAAACGGCTGCCTCTACTGCAGGGAAAAAGTCCAGCAATGACCAACCCACCCCCGTTCCTGATTACTGGCTCAACAAGCGGCAGGTGTGTGATTCGCTCGGCATAACTGCAACAGCTTTTGACAAGTGGAAGGTGGAGCCTACAGCTCGCCAAGGGAACAAGAATTACTACACCGTGCGCAGTCTCCTGGATAACAGAGAAGAGGCGCTAGTACGGAAAATGCAGCTGGAACGTCCGGCTCAGTCGAGCGACAAGCTTGACCCGATACACGAAGGAGCACGCCTGTCAAAACAGCGCGCGGATAAGCTAGAGCTTGAAAACGAAATAGCCCGTGGCAAGCAGCTGCCTATCGGAATTCAGGGGCTAGTGCTGTCAAAAATTGCGGATCGGATGGCCGCTGCCCTTGATGCTATCCCTGGGAAAATCAAAAGGAAAGAGCCTGGGCTCTCGGCGTCGTCGCTTGATTTGGTCAGGCGCGAGATTGTCAAAGCGCAGAATGCTGCGGCCGACGTGTCCAAATACTTGGACGAAATAATTGATGATCTCGGCATCCCAGCGACAGGCGATTAAGCAAGAAGTCCGCGCAGCCCTGCGCGTATTAAAGCGGCCCGAGCCGCTGCCCATGGCCGAGTGGGCTGATGAATATTTTTATCTGTCGGTGGAATCCAGCTACACCCAAGGCGTTTGGGAAACCCGTCCGTTTCAGGTTGCAATCCTAAATGCGATGGGCAATGACGATATTGTCGAAGTCAATTGGATCAAGTCCGCCCGCGTTGGTTGCACCAAGTGCATCACCATTGCCCTGGCTTATTTTGCCGAACATCGCCAGCGCAATGTCATCATGTGGCAACCCACAGACAGTGCCGCAGAAGACTTTATGAAGCAGCACGCGGAACCCACAATCCGAGACGTACCTGTGCTGCGCAAGCTGGCCCCCTGGTATGGACGCAAACACCGGGATAACACCCTCGACTACAAGCGCTTTACCAATAGCCGGCAGTGGTTTATTCGCGGCGGCAAGAGCGCGAAGAACTACCGGGAAAAATCCACTGATGCCAGTATCTATGACGAGCTATCCAGCTTCGATGACGATATCGAAAAAGAAGGCCCGCCCACCGTTATTGGCGACAAGCGTATGGAGGGCTCCGCCTATCCAAAATCCATACGCGGCAGCACACCCAAAACTAAAGGGGAGTGCCAAATCTCTAAGGCCGCTAACGAAGCGGATGAATTCTTTTATCGCTATCTGCCTTGCCCGCATTGTGATGAGTATCAGGTGCTGGAATGGGGAGGTGAGAAAGCAAAGCACGAGATCAAGTGGGATAGCCCCGAAACTGTTCTGCAAGCTCACTACGAATGCAAGCACACCGGCTGCGTGATCAGGCAGCACGAACTGGAAGGCATGGACGAGCGCGGCGAGTGGCGCAGCGGATCCGGCATGACCACGCGCGATGGCCTCAAGTTTTATTGCGATGGTAAGCCCGTTGATGCCCCCTTATCCGTTGCCTTCCATATTTGGGCTGCTTATTCCCCCTGGACCACCTGGGGCAAGATCGCTCGCGATTTTCTGCGGGCCAAGGGTGATCCCAACAAACTAAAAGGCTGGGTCAACACCACCAAGGGTGAAGCCTGGGAAGAAGAGGGCGAGAGAGTGGAAGCACATCACCTGTATATGCGGCGGGAGCAGTACCCCGCACAAGTCCCCCAGGCCGCTGTAGTTATTGTTGGCTTTGTCGATGTGCAAGACGATCGCCTGGAAGCCAGTTCATGGGCCTTTGGTGGTGAACGGGGTACAGAATCCTGGTTGGTAGAGCACCAAGTATTTCGCGGCGACCCCGGTCGTCATGAGTTGTGGAACCGCCTTACCCAATGGCGGCACAGCCGCTATGAGCACGAAAGTGGGGTTATGTTGCCGATTGCCGCCACCGGCATTGATACCGGCGGTCACTACACGCAAATGGTTTACAGTTTGCCAAGCGCCACGAGGGTGAGCGGGTATGGGCCTGCAAAGGTTCAAACCAGCGCGCTGCACCCTTGGTGGGTCGCCCCAGCAAGAGCAACAAAGGCGGCGTGAACCTGTTCCCAATAGGCGTCGACACTGGCAAGGATCTGGTGATGGGGCGCCTGAAAATCTCCGGCCCAGGGCCTGGTTATGTCCATTTGCCCAACTCGATCGACGAAGAGTTTTGCGAGCAGATGACTAGCGAAAAGCGGGTCACGGTATTCAAGGACGGCTACCCCAAGCGGATCTACAAAAAGATGCGGCCACGTAATGAAGCGCTCGACTGCTATGTCGGTGCTCTCGCCGTTGTGGAAATCCTAACCCCAGATTACCGAGCACTCGCTGCCCGCCTAAAACCCGCAGAGCCAGAACCTGAAGCTCGCGAGGTGCTGGTGCTCAACCCCGAGCCCGAACCGTCCAAGAAAATGCGCCGCAAGCGCAACAGCGCCCGCAAGGTGGGCGGAATCAAAAGGTAATCCATGACTGAACCACGCACGTTTATTGCCGGCGATAGCATCAGCTGGAGCCGCACCCTGCACGATTATCTGCCGGAAGACGGCTGGACCTTGATCTTGCCCCGTTTTAACGGACACCAAAGTCAAACAGGCGAGGTGTCTTATGCCGAAATACAACAAACCTAGAAAGACTTGGCAGTATTCAAACGAATTCAAAGTGAAAGCGGTAATGCTTAGCTTGATAGAGGGTGTTCAAGTTAAGGAAGTGGCCGAAACTCTCGACATTCACCCTTTCATGCTGTCACGATGGCGAAAAGAGTTTCAGGAGGGGAAGATTGTGGCAAATAAACGAAGAAAGCTAACTGGTGTAGTCTCTAAAGCAGAGAAAGAACTTTCTAGGGTAAAGCGTTTAGAGGCGGAGAATCGTAAATTAAAGCAGGAGCTTGATTTGTTAAAAAAGTGGCAACGGTTTCTTGCGGAGGAACATCAGCAAGATATCGATTCATCCAGAGGTTCGGATCAGAACTAGGTATCAAAAGAACTTGTCAGTGGCTGGGAGTATCGCGCAGTGGCTATTATGATTGGCTGAAGAGGCAGCGATCGCATCGAAAACACCAAGATGATGATCTAAAGATTCAGATTCAAAAGATTTCGGATGACTCTGCAGGGCGCTATGGTAGTCCAAGAATTTGGAAAGCCCTGCTGACCAAGGGATATGAAGTTAGCCGTAAGCGCGTAGCCCGGCTGATGCAGGAATTAGGAGTCGTAGCCAGAGTTACGAGAGTGACACGTAGGGCACCAGGCATAAAGCGTTTCCTAGCCTCTGGGGAGAATCTTAGACCGGATGGAGCTGTGCCTAAAAGCAAGAATCAAGTTTGGGTTGCTGACATAACCTACCTTAAGGTTAAGGGGCAATGGCAGTACTTGTCAGTGGTGATGGATTTGTATTCTCGCCGAGTAATCGGTTGGAGTTTAGATACGAAAAGAACAACAGAATTAACCCGAAGAACCCTGATGAATGCTGTAAGGAAAAGAGGATCACAACCGGGATTAATATTACACACGGACAGAGGTGTAGAGTACAGAGGGTCCGAGTATCAAAAAGAGTTGAGAAAATATGGAATCCAGCATAGCTTGAGTAGAGCGGGTAAATGTACGGATAATGCCCATATGGAGTCGTTCTTCCATAGCTTAAAAGCTGAACTGATTAGAGAAACTAGATTCCAGACAGTGAGCCATCTAAAGTATGCTTTGGCTCGATATATTAATGATTTTTACAACCGTAGGCGGCTGTATTCAGCTCTAGGCTATCAATCACCAATGGAATATGAGCGAATAGCAGTATGAAAAGTAGTGTGTCCGTTTTATCGGGGCAAGATCACTCGCAACAAATTGCTCGCCCTTGTTGCAGGCGTTAGCCTCTACGGAGAATCATGAATCTACCTGAATTTAAGTATCATCCAGATCCAATAAAAACAGGCTCAGTCGTAAAATCGGATACCGAATGCGAGTGCTGTGGCGAAGTAAAAGGGTATATTTATACCGGGCCGATTCTCTCCGAAGAAGAGCTTGATGACTGCATCTGTCCTTGGTGTATTGCTGACGGGCGGGCACACGAGGAGTTTGATGCAGAATTTACTGATTTTGATTGTATCGGGGATTACGGGTCTTGGGATAATGTTCCGGAACATGTTAAAGAAGTAATTGCATTCAAAACGCCTGGGTTTAGTGGTTGGCAGCAAGAGAGGTGGTGGACGCATTGCGGAGACGCAGCAATATTCTTGGGCGCTGCGGGAAACGCAGAAATCAAAGAGTTTGGCTCAATGCTTATTAATCAACTTAAACAAGAATCAGGCTATAGTGATGAGCAATGGGAGTCATACTTAAGTGCTTTATCAAAAGACGGCTCTCCTACTGCTTATGTTTTCAAATGTAGTAAATGTGGTGAGCTTGGCGGCTACTCCGACTGTGATTGACAAAAGGCTAACAAAGCCATCAAAAAGCGCGCTCCGGTTATTGAGGCGTTAGCTTTCTTCGGATGAGTTAACGCAGATTCTTGCTTTCCTGGAAGAATAGCTGATTTCAACGCTTGCTATCATTATTGCTGGATTTTCAAACTCAGCTTGAATTTTGCAGTGTGGAGGGCTCTCATGTGTTACTCCTTTGCTGTGCCCAGTAATGGATTGCTCTCGGAGCTACCAATTAATTTCCAGAATGACGGGTTGTCTTGGGACCAGCTGCGCTTAGATCAAGAGTGGGAGAAATCTTCTAGTAAGGAAGAGATTAAACATGTGCTGGGCTTGAGGGGGCAGCCCCGTTCGAGTCAGTTCCGGGTGGTAGAGCCTGGTCAGCGCGCATACCCTCGATATTTTGCTCCAGGTATCGTGTGCGATGAGGGCAAGAATTGGCTGCGGCCATTACGATATTCGATCCGCCCATCAAATTCAGCTTGGGACTTATCAACCAAATACAGCCTTTATAACGCCCGCCTGGATAGGTTGCTGGAGGCAAAGACTTGGCGACCCCTGATAGGTCATCGGCATGGCATCTTACCATTCACCAGCTTCTTCGAATGGGTAGAACGGAAGGGTAAGAAAACCCAGATACAGTTCATACCAGAGGGGAGGAGCTTAATGTGGGCGCCAATTCTATGGGATTACTGGACGTCTCCGGGTAAAGAGGTCGGCCACTTCTCATGCACCTTGATTACTGATGACCCTGCTCCTGAAGTTGAAGCAGCAGGACATGATCGCAGCCCAATTTTCCTTGATGCTGATTACATGGAAGCTTGGCTTGACGCGGAATCAGGCAGCGCAGAGGGGTGGCAGGAATTTCTGAAGGGGCATCGTGAGACAGTAGCTTATCGCCACTCTTTAGCTGCATGAGTAAAGCAGGCTTACTGGTCAAGTATTTCGCTTGGTAGTCACCACTCTACATCCGCATTCAGTATATAAATACAGTATTCAGGTGTTTCATGAAATCTATCCCTTTCTTTGGTAGCGGCGTTCCATGCGGCTTTCCCTCTCCAGCAGATGACCACCTGGAAGCGGCCCTTAGCCTTGATGATCATCTAGTTGCCAGGCCAGCTGCAACGTACATGGTCCGCGCTAATGGTGACTCTATGATTAATGCTGGCATCCACGATGGTGACCTTCTCATAGTCGATCGGTCTCTTGCGCCAGTGGACGGCGATGTGGTTGTTGTGGCTCTGGATGGCCAGCTCACTTGCAAGATATTGGATCGACGTCGTGGAAGATTGCTTCCGGCTAACTCTAACTATCCAGCAATACCCATATGGGAGGGACAAGAATTGATAGTGGAGGGGGTGGTTAAGGCATCAGTGAGGTATCACAGGGGTGACTAATGGTGGGCGTCGAGTGAAGCGCTTCAAAAATTAAGTGGGGGACCACAAAAAGCAGAAACAAAAAAGCCCTGAAAAATCAGGGCTTTCTGCATGAATAATGGCGGTGGGGCAGGGATTCGAACCCTGGGACCTGTTACAGTCAACGGTTTTCAAGACACCTGTTTAACTCTCCATTGATACTCAACATACCGCTAAATGGCGTTATCTTACGTGAAATTGCCCTTTATTGCCCTATAACCTTCGTATGCGTTGAGACTTTGTTGAGACATTAGGTTGGTACTCATAGTGCTAATCGAGAGCATCTCATAGTTAAAGGCTACTAACTCTATGGTTCTCATTGTTTTTGTGGTGTGAGCTCTCTTCGTATTTGGTTCAGGTCAATTTCAGATGTCACCTAGAGCCTCTTATTAAGTCCTTTTATTTAGATTCATAGGCTATTGGTGACTTTGAGTTGGTCATTTCAATTGCAGCAGGGCTCCAAAAGTACACCAGCACAAAAACAGCTAGTGCGCCACCAGCTCGTAACCATTTGCCTAGCTTTACTTCTATGAACCCAGGAAATGCTGCAACTGCACCACCAGCTGCTATAGAGAGAATTATACGGAATATGGTGTACTGAAAGCCTGTTGGGTTTGGAATTACAACCGCAATGATTATCAGCGTTATGAGAAATGAGACTCCAAAGGAAAAAGATAAATATATTTGTTTTTCTTTAGTCATAAAGGGCAGTTTGTAATTATCAAAACCATATGTAGGTAAGCCTAACATTTTGAAATCATTTTCAATCTTCTTGGCAATTTCTGGGGTGAGATATTTCAACACCATCCTTTGCATGTTCGCATATGCTGTTGCTCCGGGCTTAGCGGACTCTAGCAAATCTGGCTGCAATGAGCTTATGGTTTTAAAAATTAAATTAAAGTGCTTCAATAAGCTATTTAAAACTTCAGCGCAATCTTCTGCAAAGCCAATGACCCATTTGGGATTGTCGTGGGCGCCTAACAGATTGCTATTCCCAACAAACTCTTCAACATAATTAAAGTACTTGTTTCCTGAGGCTAGTACATTAGTAAGCTTTGAAATTTTCTGCTCTTTTGGTGTAGCTATAAAATCAGTTAGGCTTGACATGTAGTCGGCTTTAAGGCTGCTAATTTGTAATTTTGCAGAAACAACCTCTTGCTCGTGAGTTTTTACCAATGAGTTTCCCTCTTTAACAGCTATTTTAATAAGTGGTGCATGATTGCTTCTGGCATTGTCACACCTAAAACATAAGCTTTACTTACTGTGTCGCACTGGGAGGAAGCCTTAACTGGTTTCCTCTATTGTACTTAGTGCGAGCTGTAATAGCGTGTTTAGATCTGAATTGTCTAAGCCTCTTCGAAAATATGTGCCAGCAGATGGGCAGTGACGCTTTACTATTTCAAAGCAATCCTGTCGAGTATTAAGTTTTCCCTCTCTATAGGCTGATAGCAAATCCCTAGCGATTTTTTGTGCTTGCGCATGAGTTGGTTCTAGGTAACTTGTTCCAAAAGTCATTTGTATTTGGTGCTGAAAGCTCATGAAAACTCCCCTGTATAATTTGAATTTAATAGCCGGTTTAGAAAATTTTTTGCTCTATGCTGTTTTTTATATCATGTTCGCCAGCTGGTCGAAAATTCGCCAAATCAACAAGTGTTGTACCTCATCAAACATACTTCTATCACGTTAAGATCTCTCAAGCGAATAAAGCGCACTCCTCTCCACCGCATCCTCCAAATGCTCCGGCGACAAATGCGCATAGCGCATGGTCATCTCTATAGTGGAGTGGTCCAGAATCTTGTTTAGCTTGAGTAGGTCGCCGCCGTTGATCATGTAATGGCTTGCGAAGGTGTGGCGGAGGATGTGGGTTAGCTGGCCTTTGGGTAGTTTTAGCTTTGCTCTGGCCAGGGCTTCCTGGAAGGCGCGGAAGTTGGTACCTACAAAGAGCCGGCCCGAAATGGGGCGCCCGCTCAGTATTTCTGATTCCAAATCGCGGCTGATAGGGATGCTGCGGTTCTTGCCATTCTTGGTATCTACAAACTCAATCTTGCCATGGTGTATCCGTTCCGCTTCTAGGGTTTCAGCTTCAGACCAGCGGGCACCAGTAGCCAAACAGATACGGGTGATAGTTCTGACATTTGGGTTACGGGCCTGGAGCAGGGCTGCATCCAGGGCTTTGAGCTGTTCGACACTTAAAAAAGTAAGTGGTGGTTCGGCCACCCGAAGTTTGGGAACCCCTTTAAGTGGGTTGGGATGTGTCCACTTTTTAATCGATATCAGGCGATTGAACACCGCATTCAGATAGGTGTGCTCATGGTTAATGGTTCTGGCACATGGTTGTCTCCCTTGTTCGTTGGGAGATTCTAGCCGCCGCTTGCGGTACAAAATCCAGTCTTCAGCAGTGAAATTGATGGCTTTGGGATCACCCAGCCACCTTGCTGTATTTTCCAGGTAATTTAGGCGTCCGGTGTGGTCTTTAAGCGTGTGGCCATGCAGTTCATACCATTCGTGAACCAATTGTGAAATGGTACGATTGTCTCTCTTTGGCGGGGACCACTCGCCGCGATCTGCTGCGGCTTTTTGCGCGGTAAGCCATCTTTGGGCTTCGCCTTTGGTGTTGAAGGTCCGCTGTACTCTCTTGCCACCGCGGCCTTCAGGTTGGCAATCCGCTTGCCATCGGCCATTAGCCTTCTTTTGTATCGCCATCCCTGATCGAACCCTCAGAAAAATATCCCTCTGGAACTAATCCTGCGTCAATGCGAGCGGCAATAAATTTGCACAACTTATTGTCGCTGTTCCGTAATCCTTGTAGGTTCACAGGGCCCTCGTAGACAAACCATGGTAATAATTCGGGAAAGGTAAAGCCTACCGCCTCATAGCACTCTTCCGTAACGCGGTTTTTCTTGTATTCCATATTTTTCAAATGGACAAGTTCAAGCTTTAAGAGCTCTGCGAACTCTTTCTGCGTTAATCCAGTCAGCTCCCTGATCGCTCGTAATCGATCACCGGCCCTTAGTTTTGAAGTCTTACCCATTAGCTGGCGTGTGCCTCTTTATTACCCTTTACTGGGCAAATAATGCACCAAAAAAAGTTCTATCTACAAGAAAAGGTGTAGTACAAGCCCTTTCATTAATCAGAAACCCGCCAAAAGTGTAAATAAAGAACTATTTGGTGTTAATAAAGAACAAAAAAGAGTTGACATAGAGTTTCTTGTTGGGTGTAAATATTACCCCATAAGGACTCATATTACCCCAAAGAGGAGTAGAGGGAATGTCAGAGCACTCAGTACCTTCAATCAAAATCCCGGTTTGTACTCAGGAGCAGTACGCAGTTGATGCCGGCCACACGCTAAAGACAGTACGTGCACAGGTTGATCGAGGCTATTTGCCAACGATCAAGATCGGCCGCTATCGGATGATCAATCTGTTGCAGCTTTCGCGTATGTGCCTAGAGGCTGACCCAGCCAAGCCTAAGCAGAAGTAGGGTGCGCGCTATGGACTACAGCGCAATAAACCGCGACGTGTTAGAAGCTCTGGAAAACGACCACAGCTTAAAGCTGGTTCGCAATGGCACTGGTGATAAAGAGGTCCTGCGGGGGGTTTGTCCAAAATGTGACAAGAAAACGCTATGGATCAAAGTTAATAAGCCGATCACCCTGCGTTGTGACCGCGAGGATAAATGTCAGTATCAAGAAAGGGTGCGGGATCGTTATCCCGACATTTTTGAAAATTTCTCCAAGCGTTACCCCTCAACGAATGAAGACCCCAAAGCGACAGCTAGGGCCTACTTATCTATTAAGCGTGGCTTTCCCTCTGCTGATATCGAAGACTGGTTTGAGCAAGGTTTTTACAAATTGCCGGACGGTACCTGGGCAGAAACAGTGCGCTTCTATCTTTACGACAGTAAGGAGAATTACTGGGAGCGCATTATTGATAATGCCCATGTGAAAACAGCGGGACGAAAGGCGCACTTTAAATCGGGAGGCAGCACTACGGATAAACACTGGGCACCACCTGGGCAAGTCATTAAGCCTATGGATAAAGTGTTTATTGTTGAGGGAATTTTCCATTGCATCGCTATGCACTTGGCAGGATATAAAGTGGTAAGTGCATTTTCCTGTACCGGTTTACCGAGAGAGTTAATTGAGAAAAATATCGGACAGGGCATTATCTGGCACTTGGCCTACGATGACGAACCGGGTGCGCGTAAGCACTTGGCTAAATATCGTAAGGAGTTGCAAGAAAAAGGCGAAACCGTTGAGGTAGCACTCACAGGTAGCAAAAAAGACTGGGATGACCTCTATAGAGAAAAAAAGCTCAATGATAAAACCATAGAACAATGCCTATGGCGGGGTCGTGTATTTGTGGCCGAGTCTCCCGCTGAAAAATCTACCATGCTTTACGCTTGGCAAAAGCGCCACTATCTGGTTTTTGACCATAAAAGCTGTCTATACAGTGCCAAGGTGAACGCAGATGTATTGGCAAAGAACCTCGACGGTGAAGAGTTTGACCACAATCAGCACAGCCGAGAATTTCTTTCAGCCACCAGTATCGAGAGTATTTCTAATTTCGTACCGGAATTTCTTTACGCTCTGGTAGACGACATCCTAGATGAGCGTCGCTACGTGTTTCGAGTGAGCTATACCAACGGTAATCCGCAGGGCCTCGTAGAATTGGAAGGGGGTCATATTGATACCCCCTCCAGTTTCCATAAAGCCATGCTGAACAATAGCTTGGGCGGAACTTTTGACGGCTCTGCTAAAGATCTAAAAATTCTGCGGGATCGATGGCTAAATCGCCGTATCACTGTAGTGAAATCCATTCCCTATATCGGATATGAGCCTCAAAGCGGCGTTTACGTCTATGGCGACTTTGGATATCACAAAGGCCGTAATTTAAAGCTGAATAAAGAAGGTTATTTGGAAGCGGCAGGCGTCGGTATCCGCACTAGCTTTCGTGGTTTCCGCCTGCACAGAGGCGAGCATAAACCGGGTTGGTTTAACAACTTCCTCACAGTGTTCCACTGGCAGGGACTGGCAACCTTGGCTTTTTGGTTGGGCTCCTTGTTCGTTCAGCAAATTCGCAGCCGTGATAAATCCTTCCCGTTTCTGGAAGTCACAGGGGAGCCGGGAGCAGGCAAGTCCACACTTTTAGAGTTTTGCTGGAAGCTGGTAGGGCGAGACAATCATGAAGGTATGGACCCAGCAAAGGGCTCTCCTGCCGGTCGCCGTCGTGCCTTCGCTCAGGTTAGTAATCTGCCTATCGTACTGATTGAGTCAGACCGAGGTGATGAAGGGGGTGATGCAAAGCATAAGCAATTTCAGTTTGACGAGCTGAAACCCCTGTTTGATGGACGTGGCCTGGGAACCCTCGGCGTTGCCAAGCGCGGTAACGATACTGAAGAAGCGATGTTCCAGGGGGCCCTGGTGATCGCGCAGAACGCTCGGGTAGAGGCATCGGAAGCCATCATTCAACGTATCGTTCACTGCCACTGTACCCGAGAGCACCACTCTCGTGAATCGGAACAGCTGGCCCGCTGGTTTAACCAGGTTACTTGTGAAGAAGTTGCCGGCTTTTTACCGGCTGCGCTGGGTAAAGAGCGTGAGATTCTTACAACTTATGAAAAGGCGTACGCTCACTACCGAGAGCGCTTCTATGACAAGGGTGGAATCAAAGCCAATCTTGGCCGCCTAATTCAAAACCATGCACAGATCATGGCTTGTGCTGTGGCACTTAAGCACGTTATTCCCCAAATCCAAGATGACATTCTGCGCGGCTTAGAAACTTATCTTTACCAAAGAGCACTGGACCGTCAGGGCCGAATTTCCAAGGACCATCCATTGGTAGAGCGTTTCTGGGAAATGTACGACTACCTAAACCTGCAGCACGATCCAAAAGCGCATAGCGAAGATGTTTTTATTGAAATTCTCAACCACAGCATCAACAAACAGCATGAGATCGCAATTAACTTTGCCCACTTTCAGGATGTGGCAAAGAAGCACGGCCAGGAGTTTCTCGAGTTCGCACGGCTGAAAAAACTGCTCGTGAACTCCCTGCAATACCCCTTCGTGGAGATGCGCAAGGTCAAGTCTCCAACCCTCAACAAAACCATGCATTGCTGGATTTTCAAGAAACCACGAAATGTCTAGACAGGCAGGTTCGCGTGCGCGCCCGCACGCATATAGGGAGGGTAAAGCAGATTTTGGCCGGGGTGTGCGGAATCGGGTAACCGAAGTAACCGCAGGGCCAAAAACGGCGGAAAGCTAGAGGTGTCAAGGCTTTCAGGCCATTAGAAAAAAGTAACTTTTAGGTAATTTTTAGGTAACTGAGAAGTAATTTCTGGTTACCAATAGAGCAAAAAATAAGCAAACAAAAAAGTTAGATAAATCAGAGGGTTAGAGCTGGTTACCTTTTTAGGTTACCTCCGGTTACCAAAAGTTACCCCAAAAAGTAACCACTCAAACCCAGTAGCCACGGGGCCTGTAGAGGATACGGAGTAAAAGTTACCTGTTTCCGCTACCCCCCCCTTTAAAAAATGGAAAGGACGATGAATCGCGCACTGACTGACAAAGAGAAGGACCGGATTTGGAAGTTGTTCTACAGCCTGACTACCGGTAACCGCGCACTGGTGGACTCTCGCAAGCTGGGCATGGTTGCCGCCGACCTTACAGCGCTGTGCTGTCATTTGGTTCAGCAGGACCCACAACAGGGTACGGCGGCGAAGAAGCTACTGCGGACACTGCTAAATGCCTACGAGCAGGAGGGTATTAAAACCGCCTGTAACCAAGTGATCAGTCACATAGATACCAATGCCAGCGAGATAGCTGCACTTGCCTCACCACATATCGAAATCACACGAGCCTTCCCGGTCGTAGGTGACGAAGATGAGTAATCCGTCATTGTTGAAGTTGGGAATAAATTGTTTGCCCGACCTAATCGCGACCGCCACAGACCCCCATAGCGAGGACCACCGCCGCAACTGCCTTGCCTGGTACCTGCTGTGTACCCGCACCCGCTACGAGATAGGGCAGTGGTTGAAGAAGCAGAGCAGGGGGATGGCCGAGGATATGCGCAGCCGTTTGAACCGGCTGAAACAACAGGTATGGGAAATGCGCAGGGAGGCCGAAGCGCTATGAGTCAGCGCGCCTTGAAGCTCTACCACACCGTCACCGAACACCAGGTCTATAACGCCTGGCTCAATAATGCCGAGATCAATAGTGCCTGCAGCTGGAAGCAGGTGGTGCGCGATGAATTGATATTTGGCTGTCTCTTCCGTGAGGCCGCTTACACCTATCGCGGGCAGCGCCCGCAACAATTTGCACCGTTCAACAGTGAGGAAACCGCTATGTCTAAAGAAGTCTTTTTACTCGATATCGCTGAAGCCCGGCGCGTACGCCTGGCACTGGCTTTGTGTCGCGAGCGTATCGCCTGCCCGGATACCACCACGGTAAGCAGGGAAGAAGCTGTTCAGGAACTGAGAGCCGCACAGGAAATTTTTCTGGAGCATGAAGCCCGTGCGGATCAATTGAAAGATTTAAACCGGGAGTTGGGAGGGGTGGCCAGTGCTTAGTTTAGTTGTAGGGGTTGTTCCCGCTCTGGAAGAAAAGTTCTCTCATATCATTCCTCGGTTTTCTGAACTTCGGGAAAAACTCAAAGCTGGCATTAAGTTAACCGAATCAGAAGGTAAGGAGTTTTCACTAATAACTCTTGAGTTGGCTTTCTTCACGGCCACTGCCTTTGATTTTGGGGAGCTTAAGCCCGCAGATCACAAATACAGCAGGATGTGCCCAGGGAAACAAAGTATTCACTAAGGAAGGTGATAAAAAATGACAGACGAACAAATGCAAGCCTACGAGCAAATAAGATCCATCGCAGAGAGAGCCAATTTTTTATTAAGCATTGGTGTCACAGCGGAGTTAGATGTTGAGGGTACGGACCTGGTTTTCCGTGCCTGTGTTGGTGATATGCGTTTACCTGTTTCGGGCACTACAAAGTTAACAGCAATAGAAAGGGGTAAGTCTTGGCTAGAGGATAAGGCAAAAGAAGATATAGGTAAGGTTTAGTAATATTTAATTGCAATTTCACTGGCTGCTGCTATCGCTTGTTCAGGTTTTGATCATAAAGTTTCGAGTAATTATCTGTTATCTGGCTACTTGTAATCCGTTGTAATAGGTGGGTGATAAAGAAGGTTTTCGTAGGTCAATTTTAAAGTCTGTATTTATGTGCTAATAGTATAAATGAGGTGGCGACATTTAAATTGTTACAGTAGAAACTTTAATGTCCCATATTGCTATTTGTAGGGGAGGATGAGCAAGCGTCTACGTATTTGTGTTTAATAAAAAAGGATAAAAAGAAGAAATGTCAAAAAAATACAGCGGATTAGAATGGACGGCATGGTTTCATGGGGGCTTTCAGCCTGGACTCATTGCTTTAGAAGATGATCAGTCAAAAATGGTTACTGTACCGGGTAACGTTTTACTCCTTACTTACACGGCTATCGGAACTAGTTTGGCCGCCCAGAGAGCAGTCTCTCTTTACAACGAAATAACTAGGGTTGGTCGTCCTTCATTGCGAAAGTTTGTTTTCGATGAGCACCAAAAAACTGTAAATTTCAAAACATTTTCTGGTAAAACTGAACCTAATCAGTTAGTGCAGTTTGAAATATCTCCTAAACAGGCTTTTCCTACAGAAACGGAGGGGGGTGGGACGGTTTACAATTATTCGCTGTCCGCAATAGATGCAACCTATGGGGCTAAAATGGGGGTACGAATGAAGGATGGAGGTAATCGGCTACATGGTTTAAATCATGATGGTTGTTATCTCGCTGATGTTCTTAATATCCTAGGGAGACTAAATGGGCCCCAAGTTTTGCACTTTCTTTGTTGTCGAGAACACGGTATTGAAGAGGGAGGGGACAATCCTTGCCGTACAGAGAGACTTCGTACAGCATAAGAGAAAGAGCTGTAGTTAGATTACTAGGTTGGGCTGACGATCTTTTATCGGTTTTTCCTCTCAATCTCCTCAACTAATTTTATATGTCCCAACACCAGCTCCCGCCCTCGGGAGCTGAGTTTCCGAAACTGCTTGACCAGCTCTGCCAATGATCCCCCCTCTGTCTCGTGAATACCCAAAGCCTCATTGGTGGAAATGCCCAAGGCATCACACCAAGCCGCCAGTAGCTCTACAGGGATTGTCTGCTGGCCCGCTTCCATCTTGGAAAGAGTATAGGCGGGGATACCTATTCGATTTGCTAAATCGCGGCCGGTGATTTCGGCACAGATACGGCATTCTCTCAATCGATTGGCAATGGAGATACGTCTGCGATGTATGTCGGAGAGTTTGGTTTTGTTCAATTTCTGTACGCCATATTTAAACCGCAAATTGGTTACAGAATGGTCAAATTATAGGAATCGTTGCGTTATTCGCAATCTTTTTATTAAAAGTTGCGATATTCGCAACACAAAATAAATCGGTTTGCTGATCGAAATTTTTGGTGGTAAAAAGTTCTTCACATTTCCTTTTTGGGGAAATTAAATCCTATTTTTTTCTGGTTAGCTTTAGATGGAGTTTGAGAGCATGGCCAAGGACAACGTGATACATCTACCGGCTTCCTTTTTGATGCGTTTAGAAAGAGGGCGCGTGAATTTTGTTGATCAGATTTCTGATGTTCGTTTAGCGTTAGAGGTTTTTGGGGGAGAGGCTTCTCCAGAAGCCCGAGTGGCAGCACTAAATATAATTGATAAAGAATTGATGCGAATCCAGGAGCAGCTGGAAAGCGATTTAGAATGCTTGCCAGGATCTCTAGGCCTTGAGCCTAATTAGGAGCTATCTGCCAATTGGAATAACTTTTCGCGTTCTGCAGTGGGTATGGACTTTAAGAGGTTAATCAGCAGAGCGCTTCTATCCAGAGCTGAAGGCGATATTGAATGCTTAAAGCTCAGGTCCATGACGAAAGTGTGGCCACAGTGTTTAATATTCTTACAAGCGCAGTAGAGTTGTGAGAGTTTAGGGTCCACTTCATTACGGCTTGTGATCACCGATTTACTACCGCATTTGATGCAATTAATTTGCATGTCTTCCCCAAAGTCTTTGATAAAAACTGCATCCATTTTACTATCCTGGTGTTATAAGTACATTAAAAGGTGTGAATAATGCACTTTTTGGTTTAGCTATGTACAAACTCCGGCTTATCAAACCCAATCCTTTTCCCCTTAGGCAGCCACTCATTCAGCTGCATAAAAACATCCTGCATCGGCAGCACTTCGTTCTCGTAATATGCCCGAGAGATTTTTTCGATATCTCCAAAGCCGCCGGAATTTTCGGGCATCACGCCAGCCAGGGCGGGCTGGATACGCCACATACTGAGTACGTCGTTGCGGGTGAGGTTCTTGATTCGCTCGAACTCGTCTTTGGTGGCGATGTCTCCAACCGGGATAATCTGTACCCCTTTCTCTTTGCCGTCGGGAATATTCAGGTACATAGAACGGAAGTTGCCCACGCCCTTGCTGTCCTGGATTTTCGCCTTAATGGCTTTTTCGTCCTCTTCGGAAAGCTTGCTGTCGGTGGTGTAGAAGATATAGCCCATGTGCGCGCCGTTGTTGTAGTACTTGCGCCGGAATAGGGTGCTGTCCTCATTGAGCAGCACCGACTGTACGCCGCCCAGGTATTGAGGCCTGCCGTATATCTGCTGGGTGGGGTCGTATTCCTTAAGCTGGATCACTTCACCAGGTGCAAACACGATGGGGTCGCCGGTCGGACGCAACATGCAGAAGCGGTCTTTCTCTTTCATTCGACGCATATTGAGCGCGGGTAGGTGTTGCAAGCGCAGGATATGGTCGAAGCGGTTATAGATTTTCTGGAAGTAGGCATGGCCAAATACCGAGTGATCAAAACCTGCATTCGCCAGGCATTCGGGCTTGAGCGTGTTGGAGGCTTTGAACCACTGACGCAACCTATTGCGCTTAAAGTAGGGGATAGTGCCGTGGTGGGCGTTGGCTCCTAACAGGTTGGCCAGACCGCTTTGGCTCACTGGAGGCACATAGTAGTCGCCACTGGGCTCTAGGAAGGTGCCCAGGTAATTCCCCCAGCTGCCACTCAGGACGGGCTCAGGATCGCCAAAGCTAAATAGGGTAGGGCTACTGCGGTTTGGTTCCGCAGACAGGGCTTTGGCCTTGCTTGAGGCCTGCGAGTATTTGCCATTAGTAAAATGCTTTCGTTTGCGTCCCATGGATTGGTCCCGTTAGTTACTGGCAAAGGCCACAGAGGATTTACGCTGCTTGCGGTTGAGGGGTTCGTTACTGAGGCCGTGCATAATGGCCCAGGCCACATCCGCGTGGCCGGTGGCGCTCTTGCGGTTGGCGGCGTAGGTGATGTGGTCGCCGCTGGTGGTGGTTTGGTGAATCTGCAAAAAGGCCTGGGGAATATCAGTGTGCTCCGCATCCCATTCGATGCGCTGGCTCTCAACCACATCCTGGGTTTTTAATACCAGGTTGGTTTTGGTTTCTAGGCCGTAGTGGATCGGGGTTACGCGGGGGTAAAACTCCTTGACCATCTCGACGACACCGTGGCCGGGGCCGGTGCAGTCGATGCCGATAAACTGCACATTGTATTTTTCGGTTAGCTCCTTAATGCGGTTGGCCTGGTACTGCCAGGCGCAATTACGCATCACAATCTTTTCCAGCACCCGAAATTTACCGCCCTCTTTAAGCGGGGGCGCCAGTACCACAATGGCGGCACCGTCGATACTGCGTGAGGGATCGTAGCCAATCCAAACCGGGTGATTTCCGTAGGGTCGCTGGTTATTTACCTTGTAATCTTTCCAGGCAGAATCAGCATCAACAGCGGCCGAGAGTAGGTCCTCCAATTTAAAGACGGAAAGCCCCGCCTCCATAAAAGCGCACATATATTTGTTATTGAAAGCCGCCTTGCTGTTTTCAATCTTGAGCGCCTCAAGATCAAATAGGTCACAGCCTTGCTCCCCGGCATCGATCACGGTAACAATATTTCGCCATATTCTGTCAGGCCCTAGCTTTCCATGTTTAAGAGCGGCATGGCTTAAATCAAAATCAGCTCTCTTTTTTGCGTTATCGTTGTAAACCTTGCCGCTCCACATGTCATAGGCACTATGGCTTTTTATTGACGGCACGGAGAAATATGTGCGGCGCCACTTTTTGTGGGAGGCCATACCTGATGCTAGTTCGTTGGTGCGCTCAAAGTCGGGAATCCAAAATACCTCATCCGCATAGAAATGGCCGTGATAGCCCTGTGCGGTACGGCCATTAGTGGATACAAAACGCAACTCTGCGCCGTTGGATAATTCAATAAAATCAGCGCCTTTTAACTCAATATCGAAATATTCGCGGGCAAATTTAATGATATAGGCTTTAAATATCTCGGCTTGGTTGCGGCTTGCGGAAAGGAATACCTGGTTATCCCCACTAATTACTGCATCTTCGAAGGCTTCCCAGGCAAAATAGTAGGTAGCGCCTATCTGGCGGGATTTCAGAATAAAGCGGGTGCGCTCGCTTTTGTGGTCGTGCCAGCGGTGCTGATATTCATAAAATAGTTCTTTGCGGATCTTTTCCAGCTGTTCTGGGGTAATCTCGCTAATATCGTTTTTGGCTTTCTTCTTTTTGCTTTTCCCGTTTCCGCTCTCGCTACGGGAGGCCACCGCTTTTTCTTTGGCTGCGCGGGCTTTCTTAACATCGATACCCGCCAGCTTATCCAGAAGGTTACTAAGACGGTCTATTTCTGTGAAATCTTCCTTAGTCTTGTTTGGCTTTTCTATCAGCACAATAAGACGGCGGGTGGTGGCTTGCTCTACGGTTTCATGCTGCAGCATCTCTTCCCAGTGGCCTTTCTCCGCCCACTGGTAAACCACCCGTGCATTATTCAGGTTTAGCTGTTCTGCAATTTCCCGCGCAGAGAGTCTACGCAACCACATTAGCTTTGCAGCTGTTTTTATTTCTTCAGAGTACTTTGCCATGCGCCGCAGTGTACGGAAGAAATTGCCAGGAAAAACGCGGGTTAATTCCTATAAATTCCTGTTTTTCATAAAGCGGAATTTACAGGAATTTAGCGCGTTGTTCGGTGTGGGGAATGCTTTTAATCTTCGTGCTGTCGATGTGGCAAGGGCCACAAATTAATAAATAGGAATCTAGTTAGTGGGCGAAAAATGGCACGAAACCTAAAAACCGGTTGGGTAACACTGGCTACAAGTGGGTCAGTAGTTGATGGCAGTGATGATGGCCGCTATATAAAAAAGGAATGGCTAGAAGATATGGCAGAGACCTACAACACCAAGGTCTTTACCGCAAAACTCTGGCCGGAACATCGTCGCTACTATAGCGGTGGTACCGTTTTAGCCTTAAAGGTAGAGCCCGCTACCGAACCGGAACTAAAAGGTGAAATCCAGCTGTTCGGCATTATCTCCCCCGATGATTGGCTGGTGAGTGCCAATAGATCGGGAGAGTACACCTTTCCCTCCATTGAAGTCGGAAAGAATTATCGCGGTACAGACAAGTTCTATTTGAGAGGCTTGGGCGTTACTGACAGTCCTGCTAGTGCAGGTATTCAAGAGCTGAATTTTTCAAGTAAAGACGGCGATCAGTCGGCGTGTGTATTTGGCGGCCATCAATTCAATCTGTCCGAAAACCTAGAAAAAGATAACACCCTCTATAACCGCATTTTCGGTCGCAAAGATTCCAAATCACCAGAACAGGACAGTGAAGCCATGAAAGACGATCAATTTTCTCAGCTGCTGGGGGCTATCAATTCCCAAGGCGAAACCATGAAAGAGCTAGCAAAAAACTTTAGTGCCAGCGGAGCGGCTGGAGATAACCAAACGGATTCCGAAGAGACAGGTTCTGACGGCGAAGAAAAGGGCACCGTGAGTGTAAAGGAATTTAATACGCTTCAGAGTCAGTTTAACAAGCTGGATAAAGAGTTTAAAGCCGCGATCAATACCGAGAAACCCGGCACTAGAACCCCCGAGGGCACAGGCGGTACCGAAGAAGAAATTATTTAAGCCCGCACGCGCAGTAAACCTAAACAACCTTATTATTTTTTTTGAGTGCAATTCTATGCGTAATGATACCCGGCTTAAATTTGCTTCTTTGGCTAGCGGTATGGCAAAGACTTATGGCGTGGAAATGGTTGATAAAACATTTTCGGCATCGCCTTCCGTCGAACAGAAGCTACAGGACAAAATTGTCGAGTCCTCCAGCTTCCTGCAGCGGATCAATGTTATTGGAGTCGATGAACTTAAGGGCGAGAAAATATTCGGCTCTGCGACTGGGTTAGTGGGTAAGCGAACCAACACCACCAATAACGACCGCCAAACCAGTGATCCGTTGGGCCTGGACCCGTTTGGCTATGAATGCGTAAAAACGGAATACGATGTTCATATTCTGTATCAGACCCTGGATGCTTGGGCAAAATTCAAAAACTTCAATGGCAAGTTTATGGACTATGTGCGCAAGGCGATTGCCCATGCGCGTATTAAACAGGGCTTTTATGGCACTCATAGAGCAGCAGAGACAAACCCCAGCACCTCTCCCAATGGTGAAGACGTTAACAAAGGCTGGTTCCAAAAATTGCGTGAATATAACGCAGGTGCGCAGATGCTCACCGAAGGCGGTACGGTAGGGCAAATCCGCTTGGGTCCAGGTGGCGATTACGAAAACCTGGATGCAATGGTCCATGACGTACTGCAGTTAGTTGCTGAACCGCACCGTGATGGCGAGGACCTGGTGGCCCTAATTGGCCGTGATCTACTCGCTCAGGACAAAGCACAGCTGTATACCGCACAAGGTCAAAACCCGACCGAAAAAGAACGTGTCGAGAATAGCGCGGTAACGCGTACTTACGGTGGTCTGTTATCTCACCCGGTTCCGTTCTTTCCAGTGCGTGGCTTAATGATTACCAGCTGGGATAACTTAAGCCTGTATTACCAATCCGGCGCAGTACGCCAAAAGATCGAAGATAACGCCAAGCGCGACCGTGTGGAGCATTACAACACCATGAACGAAGACTACGTGGTGGAAACACTGGATAAAGCGGCGGGTATCGAATTTGCCAATGTGAAATTGCCAGATGGCAACGGCGGTTGGCAGTAATTCGTTCTTACTGACTAATCAAATTTTTAAATCACCAATAGGCGCAGTGGGCTTCCCCTGGCCACCGTAATTTTGCGAATGGCCAGGGGCTTTTTAACAGCGCCTCACTGAAAAATTATAAGGGAATCGCTATGAGTCTCGCGTTGCGTCACAAAAAGAAATGCTTGGCTAATGCACAAAGCAAAATTTCTGCAGAAGCAGCAGAACAGACACCGGAAGTGGTCACTCAATCGAACCGTGATGAATACGCCCGCGAACTGTCCGAACAGAGTTTAGAGCATGATTTAAAACTGCTTTCAGAGCGCACAGATATTGCCGAAAAAATTGACTTTAAGCGGGCACTATTGCCTAAGTATTTGCCCCGTGTTCGTCAATATATGGAAAGCGGTGCGCATTATCAGAATCCGATCCTGGTGTACTGCGTTATCTGGCTAATTGATGTTGGCGATATAGAGCAGGCCTTGGCACTGGCCAACTATGCCATTGAGCAGCAGCAATCGATGCCCGAGCGATTCAAGCGAGATTTACCCACCTATGTTGCCGAAGAGTTACACGATTGGGCGGATCGTGAATACAAAGCTCAGCGTTCCCCATTCCCTTATTTTTCTGAAGTAGTGGAAGCGGTGCAATCTCAGCGCTGGCCGGTCATCAATATTATTGTATTGAGCAAAATCTATAAATTGGCGGGCTTACTCTATGACCAGGAAGAAGACTTTGCCAAAGCGGTGTACTGGTATGAGAGGGCCGAATAGGTGAATGATAAAGCCGGAGTTAAAACCCGCTTGGAAATGGCCAAAAAAAGACTGTAACAGTTCCTCCCACGGCACGGGCCAGTGGGGCGCCTGTCGCCCTGAGCGGTCAGACAAACCACTCGGCGCCGTGTTTTTATTCACTGCTGATTGAGATTACCCATGAGCTTTACCGGCAAGTCTGAAAGCTATCTGGAAACCACTTTAGAGAACAACGGTTTTTTCCCTGATCTCTCTTTAGGGGATCTGCAACGGCTTTACCGGGTGCCGACGGAGTATCACCAGGAAAAGGTGGAGCATCATTTGCGTTTGGCCATGCTCGATGTCAACGACGATTTACTCGAACAGCAAGAGGCCTGGCAAACCGAGGGCCATGAGAACTTGATGAACGTCTCAGACAAAACCATCGGTGGTGAAAATATTTTAGTAGAGCATTACCGCCGCGCGGTTTTTTGCCGCGCTACGGCAAGTCTCTTTCAGGAGTTCGCGACGATTAATCGTAGAGAAGTTGGTGAGCATCAGGTCAAAGAATCAGACAGCACCGCCCAGCAGTACCAAGCACAGGCAGACCGCGCATTACGCAGTCTACGCGGTGTAAAAACCAATATCACGGTGGAGCTTTTGTAATGGCTCTGGAAAAACTGCGCGCAATAACAGGCTTTTTGTTGGGCGCTAACTTAGTCTCCTGCGAGCAGTTAGACAGCTGGATGGAAGACGGCAAGCTGGAAACCACCAGCAAAAACCTGGGCAATGGGATTTGTATTTGCCGGCTCCGCTATGACGCGGTGATTAGTATTGAGCGCTTTGCCGAATCGCCGGAACTACTTTTTGCCTTGGTCACTGCCTGGGTACAGGACCAGGACGCGGAGCGCGTTATTCAGGAATTGCCCGATCCGGAAATTGAAATCGATGTAATTAATGAGCACAAGGCCGATGTAGAAATTCGTATCGCCTTTTATGAGGATATCCAATTAGTGCCCGATGATAACGGGGTAATTCCCTACAACGGGCGGCAGTGGTCTATCGCCACGGTGGGCATTGATGAGCCTAACCAGGTAGGGGTGGGGGATAGCCAGTCACAGCCAACGGATGCGCCTTTTGTCCGTAAAGATTGATATTACCGGGCACTTGGAAGTGAAAAAGCAACTGCAACTATTGCAGCTGCCCGCCGCCAAACGTCGCCGCCTACTGGGGCAGGTGGGGCGCAAGGTGCGTACCTACTCCCGCAAGCGTTTGCGCGATCAGCGGGATTTAAATGGCCAGCCCTGGCAGGCGCGTAAAAAAGGTAAGCGAAAAATGCTGCGGGGCCTGAGTAAAAAAATGCGCAGCAAGGCCACGCCAGAAAAAGCGGTGATTGATTTTAAAGACTCGGTGACCGCTGGTATTGCCTATAAACACCAGCATGGCGTGACCGAGCACTGGAACGCACAAAAGGCGGAAAAGGTTTACGGCCAGCCGGACTACGACGCCCCGGCAACGCGGGCACAGGCCAAAGCCTTGCGCAAAGAGGGTTACAAAATTCGGCGGGTCAACGGGCGCGGTTGGAAACAGACCAGCCTCAAATGGGTAACAGAGAATTTATCGGTCGGCCAAGCCGGGGTTATTTTGCGCAGTATGCGCAAAGCTCCAGAAAAACCGAGCTGGGTTATTCCATTGCCGGACCGGAGTTTTCTTGGTGTGACTCAGAAAGAAGTCGAAGAGCTGGCCACCACAATTATTGACCAAACATTGGAAAGGTCTTAACGGACCAAAGAGGGCGATCAAATGGCGCTAGGAAAAGTTGCAGTAAACAATCTCAATCAAGCCCAGGGCAGCACGCCAGAAATTGAGCGTAAGGCGCTATTTATTGGCGAAGGCGCCACCAATACCGGGCAACTGATTTCCCTAAACAGCCAAAGCGATATTGATACCCTGTTGGGTGAAGACAGTAGTGAAATTCGCGATAACGTGCTGGCGGCTCAGTTAAACGGTGGCCAGAACTGGCAGGCCTGGGCGGCACCTCAGACGAATGGTTACGACTGGACCGAAGTGGTTGATTCAGCAATGGCCACGGTTAGCCCGGAAATAATTGCCCTGTGTACCCCGGCCACCACTAGCGCCGAACTGACCGCAATGTACACCAAAGCCGAAAGCCTACGCACCAGCTTGGCTCGTCGGGTGATTGTTTTAACGGCTACTCCCGGTATCGATGCTGACTCGCAAACCTGGAGCGATTACGAGGCTGCACAAGCGGCAATTACCAACGGGGTTGCTGCATATCGTGTTGGGGTGGTTCCGCAATTACACAGAAATAATCTCGGTGTTTTGGCGGGGCGCTTGTGTAGGCACGAAGTGAGTATTGCCGATAGCCCTATGCGAGTTGCCACAGGCCCCTTGATTGGCCTTGGAGACATCCCCGTCGATAGCGCCGGTACTGAATTAAAGGGCGCAACACTGGAAACCTTGGATGCGGCACGGCTCTCGGTACCACAGACTTACCCGGATTATCCAGGCACCTATTGGGGTGATTGTAATTTGCTGGATATACCAGGTGGCGACTACCAGGTAATAGAGCATTTGCGCGTAGTGGATAAGGCTGCGCGAGCGGTGCGACTCCTAGCTATTGCAAAAATTGCTAATCGCTCCCTGAACTCTACCCCGGCCAGTATCAATGCCAATAAAACCGATTTAATGCGCCCTCTGCGGGAGATGAGTTACAGCACAGTTTTTACTGGCCAACATTTCCCCGGAGAGATCAAGCCACCAACAGATGACAGTATCACCATAGTGTGGGCCAGTCATTCGGCAGTTGAAATCTACATCAAAGTACAACCTTTCAATTCACCCAAGGCAATCACCGCCAATATTATTTTGGATGTGAGCGGCAGTTAATCCCATTGGGTTTTTACGTAATTTATTAATTGGGGAGCCTTCGCTATGAGTCAGAAACTCAGCGGAAAAGATGTCGATGTGATGATCGGCAGCATGTTAGTCCATGTGGAAAAGTTCACGGTCAGTATTGAGGATGCGACCGGACCAGCGATGACGCGCGGTGTGCCGGATGGTTGGATATCTGGTGAGAAAAAAGCCTCGGGGGAAATTGAGGTGGACACCAATAACCTGATGACCATTTTAGATGCGGCAAAGGGTGCCGGTAGTTTTAGTGCGCTGGAGCCGTTCGATATTGTCAGCAGTGCAGCAACCTCCAATATGGAATTTAAGGTGGAGGCCTTCGGCTGCAAATTGCGCATTAGTGATTTGTTGGATGCTGCCGGCAATGGTGGTGAAAAACTCAAACACAAATTGCCCTACGACGTGACCAGCCGTGACTTTGTGCGGATTAACGGTATCCCCTATATCGATGCGAGCGAAACGGAAAACTTTATTTAAGGAATAGGGCAAGGGTATGCCGGATGATTTGGACCGCGCCTCGATACTGGAGCAGGAGCAGCGACAAAGAGCACTGCAGGCACAACGCCAGCGCAGTAACTTTGAACAGCCGAGCTTAACCCAGTGCGAGGACTGCGACGGGGATATTCCCAAGGAGCGCCAGGCGTTTGGCGGCGTGACTCGCTGTGTGGAGTGTCAGACCGAGTTTGAAAAATGGGGGCGCTGATGAAACGGCCGCGATACGGAAAGTTGCAAAGTGCGTTAATCAAAAAAGGCTACCGGTTTTTTGATGAGGGTGATTACAACCTAAATTTGATCGGTATTCGCAGTGCGGACCATAGCGCTAATTCTTTTAATGATTATTTAGCAGTGGCCTGGCGCTTTGACGGTATACCTCACTGCCTGGTGTTTTCGGCCACCACCGATCCCGGCACCTTTTGGCGAGAGAATCCCATCAACCTGAATGGCACCGCAATTTTAGTGCCTGGGCAGTATCCGGGTTTGTGGCAACTGGGATTGCACCAGGGCAAGTACCGCGCACTGGTACAGCGCAGGTCTGTACGGGTTTACCGAGATAACAACCGCGATGCGGTGATTAACCAGGACGCACCGATTGATGACGGACTATTCGGGATTAATTGCCATAGGGCCAGCGCAAGCCACACCAGCCAGCTTGTCGACAAGTGGAGTGCGGGTTGCCAAGTGTTGGCCGATCCGTTCGATTTTTCTCTACTGATGGCGCTGTGTGAGCGGGCTGCGGAAAACTGGGGTAGCACTTTTACCTATACGCTCATCGAGGAGGGGGACTTGTGAAACTGAAAGAAATTCTCAAAGCCGCTGGTGGTATGACACTCGATATTTTCGCCCCCGGTGCTCGGCAAATAATTAACGCCGTATTACCGCGAGACAAACAGCTGCCGCCGTCGGCCACCGGTATTGAAGCCAAACAATCTGTACGGGCATTGCCTCCGGAACAGCGCGCCAGTCTGTTGGAGCGCCAGGTGGATCTACAGATAGCCCAGGAGGAGGGCTGGACTAGTCGCTATCGGGCCATGTGTCAGGCAGACGGGCAGAGCAGTCGTGCACAGATTGCGCTGATGATGGCCAAGGTTCTGTGTTTTGAAATCCTCGCATTTACTTTGTGGGCGTTTGTGTACCCGGAGCAAATGCAAAGCCCGGTTTTATGGACGGTATTCGGCACCCTTACTGGCGTACCCGCAACCCTGCTGGGTAAATATTTTGGCGAACTGCGCAGAGAGCAGAACAAACGGCAGGAGTCCATGGGCGCGTCGCCGTCCGCCGGGTTGGTGGGTGGGATTGTGCGGGCATTGGGCGCGAAAGCCGGGGGCCAGTAATGGGGTATCTCACCGAACAACAGGCGGAAGAGCTGGCACGCAAGGCAGCACACCAGGCGGTTGAAGAGGTTTTAGAAAAAATGGGTTTTGATATCGACAATGTGCTGGAAATACAAAAAGACCAGGCACATATTCGCCAACAGCGCAAAGCGACTGAACAAATGGGCGTTTGGACACGGCGTATTTTATAGGAATTTTTATCACCTCGCTCTGCGCTAATGCGTGGACTGGGTTTCTTTCCGGGCTAAAAGGCTCAAATTAAAAAAGGGTTTACCAATGGCGGATATTACTAAAGCAGTTGAAGACGGTTCAGTAGAAGACAGTAATACACAAACTATTAAATTGATCATTGCTGGAGAGGAATTTTCTTTTCTGGTCACTCGTGCGGACTACAACAAATATGTTAATAGCCTTGTTCCCAACAGCAAGGTGGCGCCCTCGCATAATTTTCTGGTGGCTACAGTTAGCGACGAAGGAAAGACTTCGCTTCTGAATATTTTAAGTTCTTCTCCAGGATCTGAAATAGCAATCACTGGGGAAGTGCTTGCAGAGTATATGCCGGACTTGGCCATTACTGTAAAAAAGCCCAAGAAGAAGCAAAACAAATAGAAGAGAACGGCTACGACCAGCTGTGTCTATTAGTCGCCCGGTATTTTCCGGGGGCTCCGGCAACGGAGGAAAATATGGGGCGCGCGCTCTACCTGGAGCAGCGCGAGTGTAAGAACCTGGAGATGGCAGTAGCCAACGGTATAGCCCACGCATTAAACGGCAAATAGTGGAGAGCAAATGTCCTCGCGTCTGGAAAAATTATTATTTTCTGTGAGTTTGATCGATAAGGCCTCTGGCCCTGCGGGCAAAATTGCCTCACAGATCGATCAGCTCAACCAGCGCGCCACGGCAGGTTTTACCCAGGTAGGGGTGGGGGCTGCGGGGCTGTTTGCGACGGGTTATGCGTTGAAGTCCGTTCTAGGGCCCGCTATAGAAATGGACCGGGCAATAGGTGAGGTTAAAAGCCTTGGGGTTGCCGACGCGGCTTTACAGAAATTGGAGAAAACTGCCCTCCGTTTTTCTGTGAAATATGGTGAGAGCGCAACGGAGTTTGTGCGCGCTTCTTACGATATTCAAAGTGCAATTTCTGGTTTAAACGGCAGTGAGCTTTCCACGTTTACCGAAACCGGCGGTATCTTGGCTAAAGCTACGAAGTCGAATGTAGCCACGATTACAGACTATATGGGCACCATGTACGGCATTTTTGAAAAAGATGCTACACGCATGGGTAATGCCAATTGGGTGCAACGACTTGCCGAGCAAACCGCGACTGCTGTTGCGGCATTTAAAACAGACGGCAATAAAATGGCTTCGGCCTTTTCGACCTTGGGTGCAGATGCAACGGCAGCTGGCATTTCTATGACAGAACAGATGGCAGTTCTTGGCAGTTTGCAAGCAACCATGAGCGGCAGCGAATCCGGCACTAAATACCGGGCATTCCTAAAAGGCGTTGGTAAAGCCCAAGATGAGCTTGGACTTAAATTTACCGACAGCCAGGGCCGTATGTTGCCGATGCTGGATATTCTCGAAAAGTTGCAAGGCCGCTATGGCGGTGGAGAACTGACCGTAGCGCAAGGCGATGAGCTTAAGAAGGC
The DNA here is from genome assembly GCF_023716485.1 of Microbulbifer variabilis. Taxonomy (NCBI): domain Bacteria; kingdom Pseudomonadati; phylum Pseudomonadota; class Gammaproteobacteria; order Cellvibrionales; family Microbulbiferaceae; genus Microbulbifer; species Microbulbifer variabilis. The sequence continues at coordinate 2,672,495 of NZ_CP092418.1, read as the reverse complement.
CTTCGGCACCCAGGAGGCGGTGGGATTAATAAATCAGCTCCTGCCGAAAACCGACGAGTTGCGCAGCAAAATAGATCTGATTGGTAATGTTCAGGGCATGAGCAATGCAACGCAGATGGCCCAGAAAATGGTAGATCCCTGGCAACAGATGGGGGCGTCTGCCAGCGCAGTTCATACGCAATTTGGCCGCATGATCCAGCCGGTATTGTTACCAGTGCTTGAGATGATGGTGGCTGCCGGTGAGGCCGTAATGGCCTGGATGGACAATCACAAAACCCTATCCAAGGTGATTGCGGTCGGCACTTTAGTGATATTCGGCCTGGTAGCCGCTGTAAGCGCCTTCGCCATGGTGCAAGGCTTGGCCTCGCTCGCCATGGCCGGCTGGAATGGTGCGCTGCTGGTGAGCGCTGCCGGCGCGCGTATCTGGCGTTTTACTTTGGTGGCTGCCCAAGCCACCTGGTTTCTTTTCCAGATGGCGGTCTATGGTGGCGTGGCAATATTTAGCGCTTTGCGAAGTGCCTTTATGGCCTCTACGGCCGCTACCTGGCTATTTAATGCCGCATTACTGGCAAACCCTATCACCTGGATAGTATTGGCTGTGGTGGCCCTAGTGGCTGCTGTAGTGGGCCTGATAGTGTACTGGGATGAGTTGATGGCCTGGTTTAGCAATACCACACCGCTGAAACTACTGGGTAAGTCTCTCGACTGGCTGATCGATAAGCTCAACATGATTCCGGGAGTCAATATTGGCGGTGGTGGTGAAGTGAAAATCACCGAAAAAATAGAGCAAGAGCGGGAGGCCATGCACCAAGCCTCGGCTGGTATTTCACAGAGCCGTCCCGGCGCTGTGCCCTCTGGTGGGCTGTTGCAGCAGGTTAACCAGGCAACGACCAATAATCGCGGTACCCATGTCGAAGCCATAAACGTACACACCACGGGTAGTGTGAGCGGTTATCAGCTGGCCGATGAGTTGGCTATGGCGGGGGGATAATGAGCGATTTTGAAGACCTGCTTATTAGTGATGACCGCGACCTTACCTTAGACGCTGGCGGTTTTCCGGTGTTTTGTTCTGGCCGTGTGAGTATCGGCCAGGATATTAAACACAGAATTTTAGAAAGCGGTTTAGCCTTGCAATTAATCGGCGAACGCGACCCGCGCAAAATCGCTCGTATTAAAAATCAGATTTTATTGTTAGTGGATACGGATGAACGTATCCGCCCAGGTACGGCCAAGCTAACGCCCTCTGATGCTAGTAATGAAACTTACTGGTTGAGGGCAACAACCATGAAATACGGTGAAATAGGGGTCAGTCTATGACGGATAAAGACCGCGAACAGTTTGAGCAGTTGGCGATTGATGCAGGTATCCCCACCAGTGAGTCGAGTCTAAATGTTCATTTAAAAAAGATCACTGATGAATCCAACTTAATTATTAATAATGACAGTGATGTTTCGCCTTTCTGGCGTTTTGTACAAGCTGCTATTAGTAAGCCGGTTTTGTGGTTGGTTAATTTTATGATTGACCATGTGCTGGCGCAGGCCTTTGTTAAAACTGCAACTGGGCCTTTTTTAGTATGGCATGCTTGGGCGGTAGGCCTGGAAAAGAAAAGTGCAGTATATGCAAAAGGGAATCTACAGTTTTCTCGTACTGACACCAGTGTGGCGCTAACCATTGAAGCGGGTACGGTCATTCATAGTACGTTGATTAATGGCAAAACTTATTCGGTGGAGACAACCGAAGAGGTTTTATTGAGTCCCGGTGAGAAGGTAGTGCTTGTACCGGTGAAAGCGTTAGAGACAGGCGAAGGGTACAACCTGGGGGCGGGCTATTATGTACGCCTTGCGGTGCCGCTGGCAGGAGTGACTGTTACCAACCTGGAAGATTGGCTGACGATACCTGGTGCGGATATCGAAAGCGATGACGAGCTGCGCTTACGCACGCGCAATCAGTATACGGCGATTAATCAATGGCACACGGATGCCTCGTATACGGCTATTATCGCTGGCTTTTCTGGACTGAATACAGAAAATATTTTTTTTGAACACAATGCCCCACGTGGCCCTGGTACGGCCAATGCTTATGTGATGCTAGATATTGGCAATCCCTCTGAGGAGTTTATTGCCAGCATCCAGTATGAAATTACTGATAAGGGCAACCATGGCCATGGTGATGATTTGATGGTTAAAGCCATGCCGGAAACTGACTACAGTATTGAATGTAGTTTGTGGTTTGTGGCCAACACCAGTGAGGCGGAAAAAAAAGGCCTGATCAAAAGTGTAGGTAATTTTATTCGTGCAGCCTTCCGAGAAAATATTGATTACTCCCCAACTCTAGTATACCCCTGGTCTTTATTTGGCTTTTCGCAGTTATCACGGGAAATACAAGAGCAGTTTCCACAGATTAGTAATATATATTTTAACCATGCGCAGATCACTAGCACGATGGACTTGCCACGTTTGGGGAATTTGACTGTTGCTGAGGCTGAATCTTGAAAATCACTTTACCTTCTTGGGCTAACCGCGGAGAAGTTGCAAAACTCGGAGTGATGTTAGAGCGCTGGTGGGCCTATGTCACCAGTTGGTTAGAGTGGCCTATTGAAGAAATGGATCCGGATACTTGTGGGCTTTCCGCGTTAAATCTATTGGCCTGGCAGCGTAATGTCACTCGTTTTGATAGGGAGCCTATAGAGCTTTATCGGTTGCGGGTTAAATATGCCTATGTCAATACGGTGGATGCGGGAAGCGTAGCTGGTATTCAACGTATATTTGATCGCTTGGGTGTGGGTTATGTAGAGGTAATAGAGCGAGATCCTAACAGGGATTGGGATGTAATTATCCTGCAACTGAGTGATGCACAGTTAAGCCATAATCAAGATTTATTAAGGCTGTTATTACAAAAATATGGCCGTACCTGTCGGCGCTATGAGTTTAAATTGATTTCCCCGGTTGGTCTGGGCATTTCCGTGCATGAAATTGATCATGCGTGGTATTTCGACGCAGCAAGTTGAGGCGATAACAATGAGTATAGGGATATTAACCAACGCAGGCCGCACACTCTTTGCGCAAAAAGCTGCTGCGGGTGAGAAGCTGACTATCGACCGCTTTTTGTTGGCGAATATACCAGGCCTGGATTCTGCGGCAGCGCCGGACCCAGAAGAAAATTTGCCGGATATTGCCTACCGTGAGGCAGAGCGATCTATTACCCGGCAGGGGTATGTCTCAGCGGATAAGGTGGTTTACTCGTTGTATTTGGGTACCGAAGAGGGGGATTTCTCCTTTAACTGGGTTGGCCTTTTGGCTGAAGACGATACGCTGATTGCTGTACGTTATATCGATACCATTTCCAAATATAAAACAACCGGTATCAATGTCGGCAATAGCCTAACCCGCAATTTTATGGTTACTTATACCGATGCCCAGGCGATCACAAATGTTACGGTAGACGCAAGTACTTGGCAGCTTTCATTTGATCAAGCCACTGAGTTAAAGATAGGAATGTCGCAGATTGCCAATGCGCAGGAAGTGGAGGTGGGTGATGATGATCAGAAGTTTGTTACCTCTGCCAAATTGGCCGGAAGCAAAAGATTGCCACGTAGCTTTGACACGCTTACAGAACTGTTGTCTGTTCAAAACCTGAAGGTTGGCCAAAAAGTTATTTTATTGAGCCGCAATATTGATGGGGACTCTGGCGGAAATACATATAAAGTGGTTGAGCCCGGAACAGGGGTTCACGATAACGGCAAATTTATCGATCACCCAAACTCTAATGTACAGTTAATGGGAATATTCCCCGGTGGCAAGGTATTTGCCGAGCAGTTCGGGGCCGTAGCGGGGACAGATTGCTATGTGTCCATACAGGCGGGTATTGACTATCTCTTTGCCCTTGGGGGCGGTAATTTATTATTTGCCAGCTCTGGCAATATGAAACTTAGCCAGTCGCTTGAGCTGAGGTCGAATGTATCTCTCACCACATATGCCAATACCGGCTTGGAGACTACCGGCTTAAATATTTCTGCGATTCGTCTGACCGGGAGCCTTGAGGATGATATTGAGGTGACTTCTGAGGCAAGCCCAGGCGAGAGCACAATTAATGCTGCCACAATGTCTCTGAGTCCTAATGATTGGGTACGTATTAGCTCTATTATTAATGCTAATAGCCCCGATGCGGGACAGTTTCAGTTAGGCAGGAATCCTGGTAATCATTCTTACTTGTCCGAATTCGCCCGAGTTGAAAGCATTATCAACGCCGTCAAGTTTTCAGTTTATGAACCCATTAACTTTCCCTATGCGATAACACCAGGCCCACATAGTGCAAGCTTTGCCATCAATAGTTCGGTTGTCAGGAAGGTCAATTTTGTAGAAAACTGCAGAATTCATGGTTTTCGAATTTCAGGAGATCCGGGCTCTTCCTGGGCCTTAGTTTTGGCGCGATTTGCTAAAGACTTGGTGATATCTAATTGTGTTATCGATTGTGTGGATAGCGTAGCGAATAACATTCGGCTGGAGTACTGCCTGGACTGCAATATTACCGAACGCTCAAGAATTATTGGTAAAAAGACATCGGTGCCTTCTGGCTCAACGGCAAACCCGATAATTATGGCCAGTTGCCAAAATTGCAAGGTGACGGGAAGATCTGTTATTGAGTTTGGCAATCAGTCTGTCGATGTTACGACAGAGCTTGAGGATCAGAGTAGGGGCGGACCATCTTTATTTTGTGGTGCAGAAGATTGCACATCTACGATGGCGTCCACTGAAGGGTTTACCAGTCACGACGGAAATTATTTTTCAATATTTAAGAATTTAATTGTGACTGGTAGTGATCGTGGAATCCGTATTAGATCTTTTGGTGATACGGTTTCCGGATGTGTGCTGATGTCGAATTATCCGCTGTCTGGTATTGGTGTACACATCCAAGAGGCAGCTTGCTTAAATTCACAAGTCTATGATAACACCGTGAAAGGGTATCTGTTCCCTATAAGCTGGGATCTGACCTATACCGACTATTACCCGTTAGCACGAATCAATAACAATCTTTGCGATATTTACCATAACAGCGTAACCAATGGGCAAAAATGTTTTATTGCTTCGCCGCCAACGCCGACGAATATATTGTTTTCCCCAGTATTTAGGGATAATAAAATAACAGGCTGCGGGATCGGGGTTGGTTCTTATGCTAATGGTGCATCAGTTAGTGACAATGTGGTCGTTGGTGGGTCAATTTATTTTGGATTGGATATTCAAAGTTTGTCACTGGGTCCCAATACGGTAAAAAAACCTACTGGTGCTTGTGTTCAAGGCCCTTCAATCAATAATTTTATTACCGATATGGCGACCTTTCCGGAGGGGAATGCAGAAGCCTATTTAACCCTGGGTCCTGTCTTTACTGATGACCCGAAAAACACGCCATCATCTGGGATTATTCGGGATGAATCCGCCTTTCTTCAGGGTGAGACACCCACGAATTATTCACTTCAGTATGGCGCCTTACTGACTCGACAGCCGGTTAATGGCACTCGGGATTTGCATGAGTGGCAGGACAGCGCCGGTATAAAAAGATTGGGCGTTAGTGTAGTTGGAAAGCTCACCGGAACCACGGCGGAATCTGTGCGTGATGCCATCGCTAATGCTTCAGATATAGATGAGTTTAAATCTGCGATGGCTGAATTATTTCATTAATGTCGAAACCGGTTAGCTTATTTTTTCGGGGGTTCGAGTGATCCTAAATAATTTTTCCGTACCTAATACGGATTTAAAAGTCAGTGTCACTACTGAATTTGATAGTGAGGAACTCAGTGGTGAAACCAGCAGCACAAGTGTGGCGCACAGAGGAATAAAGCCTAAGTCTGTGAATGCCACCTTTTTGGTGAAGTACTCGGATTCCGACCGCCTTACAAACTTTTATCGAGTCGCTGAGGCCATTGATACCAATGGCGATCTATTGATCTATGACATCACGGATCAAACGGCAAATGCTGCCAATATTCGGCAGGTTAGGTTTAGTGTTCGTATTGAGCAGCGTGAACTGGTGAACTTGAAAGCCTGGCGGTTAAGTTTCAGCTTGCAGGAGCATTTGAGCGTAGCGGAGAAGACGGAACAGCGTTTATCAAAAACCAATGAGCAGGCAGTTGCTGGTGTGGATGGCGCAGGTAGTCCGGGACCTCTGCAACAGCCGAAGATCCAGACAGGCTTTGAGCAGGTCCTAGAAAAAGTAGAGAGTGCCATGAGATGAAACTGCACAAAACAATTACCGTGGCCGGTACTCCCTATGCGATCGTGGATAGTAATGTGCGGGTCAATTTATTCACTCCTGGTAGAGCGCTGTTCACCGTACAGGCAGAACAGAGTTTGAAGGGCCTGGTGGTTTTCAGCTGCGGCTATGATGTAACGGCGATCAAGCCCTGGTTTCTCGGGTTTGTGGAGGCCTGCACCCAGGTTGATAAAAAGCAGCAGCGCATTTTCTGTCGTGAACTGTCGGCAGCTCTTTATTATCGCTTGCCGCTGGCGCTTCGCGGCGTGGACCTACAAGGGGCCCTTAATACAATCTCTGGGGCCACTGGGCTTCGATTCACGTTGCCGGCGGGTGATATGGCCTACTTAAAACAGCGTGTGGCAACTCTCTACAATACTGCCAACGGTTATCACATGATGGATTCCCTTGGGGAGGTTTTCGGGATCGCTAAGCTGCTTTGGCAACAACAGACGGATGGCCAAGTCTTTGTAGGCAGCTGGAATGATTCCAACTGGGCCACTAGCCCGGTGCAGGTGGACCGCACCTGGGAGCGACAGTTAACCAGCCACAACGGCGCAACCTTGCCAGTGATGCCCACCATGCGCCCTGGTGCGCTGTACAACGGCGACATACTGACCGGGGTTGAACTGGTCGGGGCGAAGATGAACATCACCTGGTCGGCCAATCCTTGGGCGGAGCGTTAGCGATGTTGGAGAAGATTGTTAAACGGATTGTGCGGCGTCTGTTCCCTGAGCTTACAGGAGGCTTGCACTTGCCGTTGTGGGGCCAGGTAATCAACGCCCAGGTAGCCATTAGCGAGGCGGTAGAGAGCACCGACGAGCAGCCAGGCTATTGCGTAGACGTGCAGCTACTGGGTGCGGACGGCAAACCGGATACGGCCATGCCACTGATGGAGAAAGTACCGCTACCGGTAACGGGCATCGGCGCCGAGCGGGGGTTATTTGCATTCCCGCAACCGGGCTCCCTGGTGGAGCTGGGTTTTGTTATGGGGTTGCCGCACAGGCCGTTTATCCGCTCGGTATTTGCGCGGGGTGAGTTATTACCGAAGCTGGGCGCCGCTGATGTGTTACTGGCCCAGGATGCGGCCAACTATTACCGCATCGATGACAGGGGAAACATTAACGAGCAATGCCAGGCAGTGGCAGAGCGCTTTGCCAAACTGAAACAACGCCTGGTAGTGAAGGACGGCGGCACTGTATGGCTTGGGAATGAATCTAGCAACGTACTACGGATTCTGGATGAGCTAATCAAAGTGACCAGCGCAATTGCCAACACCGCCGCAACACATACCCACGAATACACCGATAACGGTACAAAACTAAAAACCAAAGCGCCCGACCAGGCCGGGGAATTTAGCGGGCAGAAGAGCGACGCCGACAAACTGGATTCTGAGCTGGCGCCGATTGTGGGTTGATAGAGCTCACAGGCATTACCGTACCCATGATAAATATGTAATTGAATTGGAGGTAATTATGGGAGGAGAGATCAACAGGTTTGCAATATTTGCCGAAGGAGTCCATTTAATGAATGGTGGTGCAAAAAGCTAAAGAGGTTCTGCGCCTACTGAAGAGGCGGCATTGGAGTTAGCGGAAGAAATTGCGAAGTTTAAGAAAGCAAAGTTTTATTCTTGGTTGCAGATTTTGGATATTGTGACAGGGGCCTATACCGAGCGCTTAATAAGGTGGGGAGGGATTTTAGAGAGAGAAGAGTTGATTTCTTACTTGATTGCAAGTAATAGTTGCAATTACTTATGCTACAAGCAGATCATCTTACGGCCCTATAAATAACCTGTTTAGTGACTTGCCCCCCCCCCCTCCTAAAAGACAAGCTTTCACTGAGTGCTTGATTGCTTTTGCACCAAAACATGAATAGTATTTCCATTCGTTAAATACTTTATTTCTAGCTTATCTGGAGTAGCATCAAAAACTCCAACTTCCCATATGCTTTTTAAACCCCATTCTGAATTATATATTAATTTATTTTTATCTTTTGGGTCTGGTATTTTCAGTGGTGGCAATTCTGGTGGTTGAAGGACTCCGTTTGCATCTTTACTCCAAAATGGTGCACATGCCCCCATAAAAGCAAATGTTGCTGACTTCCATTGGGTGAATATAAATATCCTACGCTTCCCCCCCTCGCTAAAATTTTCGCAATAGTCATATGCCACACCAAGCTTAGCATCACTCCATGCGCTTGCAGCGAAAGGAATTTCTGCCCCTTTCCCATTACCAGGAATGCTGAAGCCAGGTATGTTCAACCCCATAATATTATTTAGCCAAAATGTATTGGCATACTTCAACACATAAGGGCTTTGATTTTCTATATTTAATGCTCCTGGGACACCTGCTTTATACGCTTGATAGGCATTCAGCAAGGCTATGAAAGTTGATGAGGTTTGGCTCGCTGCTGGAGTTGCAAGGCTATCTACATGATTTTTTTCTGAGCTCTCATGGTTGCACTTGGGATCAGACATGTTTTAAAACCTAAAGCTTTGATATACATCAGATAAATCAACTTTAGCTCCCCCAGTTTAAAAGAGTGGCATTAAGTTATATTAAAACCTTATATTCAAAGGGGCTAAGCTATGTGAAAGTTAATAAGTAGCTATCTACATGTCGGGTAGTTTTGTTAGAGATGTAAAGAGGCTGTCTACAACTATACCAGCTATACATTGATTTTAATGTGCCTCTTTAATTTCTATTTTTTCTGAAATGCTCTTACCCATAAGCTGGAGAAGAGATGATATAAGCTTTCTTTACAGATAAAATAATTTTTTCATCTCATTAATTTCACATGCTAAGTTTCAAGCAATAATTGCAATTCTCTTATCTTGTAGCTCCACAAGCAACTCATTCAATGGCGTACCATCCCGGTTCGCTCTAGGCCTGATCTTCAGGCAATTTATTACAAATTGAACCTACTCGTCTGTTGCTTTTTTAAAGTTGGTATCCTTTTGTAATTACTGTTGAGTGAGGCTGTTAGTGTTTTCATTAACCCCTCTCTTTCCCAGGATGAATATGGGAGGCAAAAAAATATCGCCTTGCTAGGAGGTGTTTCTGATCCCTAACGGTCAACTCTAGCTCTTTTAAGGGATGGGGCCGGAGGTTCCTGCGCATAATATGCTGCTAAGTTAGTATGTAGGACTGTTAGGGTAATTAACTATTCATTGGAAAAAGTATTTAAGAAAAAGATGTGTTAATTATGAGATAGTTAAAGTTTGACCGAAGCACTTTTAGTTTGCAGTGGGTGTCTCTGCATGCAAGAGGAAATGAGCTTTTGAGCAGAGTGGAACAGTTTGGTGATGGGTCCTGCTAACATTTACATATAATTACTTATTCTTAATCGATCTCTCCGAGGATTTTTATGTGGTATGGATTAATTGGTAACCCACACCAGCAAGGCTCGAAAAAAATTCAATGTCCGCAGATTTTGCACAAGTGGTGCTTATCGGAATCTTATTGCAGAGGGTGCTAATACGAAATTTGCGCTCTTCTGTGCTTTATATTCGGATAAGGCTAAATAATTCCTCTCTGCATCACCTAAAGGTCCAACAATTATTTCCTCTATGCAATCTTTTATGCCTTTCAACTTTATGAAAGGTATGAGAGCGCCTTGCGATGGTCTGTAGCAAGTCTCGTTGTTTGAGATTGGTAGGTCTCTATAAAGTCGTATTTCTTCTTCTTCGTAATAGCCGGGATCTTTAGTTTCAAATCGCATGTGAGTTTTGTTGATTACAAAATTAAAGGCATCCTGGAATTTCTCTGATTTGTGTATTTCTTCTGTGGCGTAGTCAACGCCTAAAAGTGAGTTGTGATAAAACCCGGCAAGCTCCTTCCACCGAGAAATAACTTTTTCATAATCATAATTACATTTGCAGAAGTCATAATCAGTTGATATTTCTTGTAATTTCTTGAGATTAAAGCCAATACAGTAGCCCCCATTTTCTGCGCAGTATCCACGCCATTGACTCAAGCGGTCTGGAGCTGCTGAGAATGATCCTACATAGATGCGTGAGTGATAATTCTCACTACCTGTATATGTTCGTTCTAGATTGTAGAATATTAATTCATGTGATTCCGGGTTGCAGTCGGCCAGAATTTTATCTTTATTGTCTTTCAGTATTTCATCAGCGTAGGCCCCCTCTGATGGATCATTAAGAAATCTATGATCAGTTAACCAAAACTCATCTTTATCGAGAATCCCAAAGAGCCCTTGAATGTCTGTGTAATGATAGATTAAGTCCACTTTACATCCGTCCTGTTGTTTTTAATTCGTTTGATAGTGGTGCCTCAATAAGTGTAAAAGCTAAATATTTATTGTGATATAGGTCGACTAGCTGAAGATCAACCGTAATCGAAGCTTTTTCTAGTCTTAGAGCAAAGGAAGTAAAATTCTTTCGAGACTGATTAAAATGATTGTCGTTCCATTGGCACTGGACTTTAACACTTTCAGGCTGACCTTCTAAGGAGTTGTAAACAAACCTGCCCCCTAATCGTTTGCTTTGGATCTGAATATCACAGCGGTTGTTCGATGACTCACCTATTACAATCAGGATGCCATCATCAGTGTTTCGGGCCTCTATAATTTTGAGTTGGTTAGCATCAACTTCCAGCAGGTTATCTATAGTTGGGTAGATTTCACTTTCTTTCATTGTGTCATTGCACCCCGTCAAAGCTAGAAAGAAAGCACTAAAGGTCAAAAGCCCCTTGAAAACTCGCATAATCAGTTCCTTCTGATTTTTTTGATCATTAATTGTGCGACAAAAAGGGCCACCGGTCACTCCTCCCCACGCCTGCCGATTTTGGGTGCTCTTTTAGCTGGTGAAATGACACAAGTGGCCAGCGCTTGAGCTGGTGCGGGGTCTGAAGTCAATGGAGATTTCACACTGTGAAAGGTTTTGAAGCGCTTTGAACAGATTTTTCACTGCTCAGGACCACGAAATCCTGGTATCTATTACCGGGGCGATGGGTGTCTGAAGCCACCTTTAAAGCTGGATATGATTTGTACCGGCTTGATCGGTAGTAACAGTCTTGCCCTCCCAGTTACCTTGAGCCTTTTGTTCTTTTCACTTCGGATAATGCCTTCGAGATTGCTTGCTTTGCCTTTGTGTATGAGCTTTTGGGGTCTGCTTCATTAGGCAGAACAGTGAACTGCTTCTCTTTGTCGGTTAGTGGCTTATCGCTCATCGTCATGGTCCTCATCGAGATCAATGATCATCTTTCCATCTTTGTCACTTTTTCCAGACGCCAAGCCTTCTGGCTCTTTGATTTTGCCTTTGCCTACTTTCATTTGTTGGGCTAGTTTTTTTAGGCCGGCTTTAGCCCGCTCTTCTTTGGAAAGCTTTTTGAGCTTCGCGTCATGAGCAGTATTGAAGTCTTTGATTTTGTCATTCATCAAATAATTCTCCGGATACAGCTGTCGCTTTTGGGGTCGTACTGGAACCCTTTGTGTTCATAGTAATCTCGGACATCACTATTCATAGGGTGCATGATTTTTACATGCGTAGCTCCGAGAAGAGTGGCATAGGCGTATAGGGCCAAATAAGTTAGGTCTAAATGTGGTTCCCCAGCTTCTGGTGATTTCTCGATATAGTCCAGCCTTAGCCCTGTAGCGTGATATGTAGGGCGCCCCATAGCAAAGCCTACTAGGCGGCTCCCAACCCAAGTCGCAGATTCAAATCGTTTAGGGAATTTGAGTTTCCAGCTCATCCAGGAAGAAGGCCAGTCCCAATCAACCTTCCGGTTGGGATGATTCTCCCAAAGCTGGAAAGCCGCATAGGAGGCACTATCGACAAGTGCAAGGCGGGTATCTGGTAGATCCAGTGCCTCATTGGCCATTTGGATCGATTGCCGCCTGAGTTCGGCATATCTGCGCTCTAGTTCCTCGCACATACCTAGCTTGAAGCCTGCCATAAAAACTCCTTTTCAGATGGCTTTTCCGCTTCTTCTTACCGCAGCCGGCTTCAGCTTTACCCGTTAATAAGTCAGCTGAGAGGTGGGGAAGGGGATGTTGTGTGCATATGCACTTTCCGCCTCCCTGGCAGTAAGAGATATTTTTGCGTTGAGACTTTGTTGAGACTTAAACGAAAAAGGGCGGTACCAAGAAGATTGGTACCGCCCTTCGGTGCTTGCAACTCTATGATTTACAAGGCTTTATATGGCGGTGGGGCAGGGATTCGAACCCTGGGACCTGTTACAGTCAACGGTTTTCAAGACCGCCGCTTTCGACCACTCAGCCACCCCACCAAATTGTGCTGTGCATTATACATAGCTTCGTGCTACATACAAGTGCCGTTTTAAATTTTTTCAATTAGTTCAATGGGTTAGGTGATTTATTGACCAGTCAAGGGCAATTCTTCAGATGTAAAAAGCCGCCAGCAGTACAACTGCTGGCGGCTTTGATGGTTGCTTAGCCTGCTTCTGCAGAATTGTGGTCAGTATTAGCCTGTGTTACTTGACGTGCCACACGCGGGTCATTGGCTGGGCGTGCAAGTGCACGAGGACTGTGCTGGATGGCCGCTGGTTGAGCGGTGTCTAGCGGCTGCTGGGAGCCTATGTCACGATGCTCTGTCACGATTGCCAACTCCAGCAATGGCTTGGGGTTGATGCGCGGGTCGTTGCCGGCGCGTCCCTGAGTTGCCGGCGTAGCGATTTCCTCAGAAGCTTTAGCTTCTGCAGCCATCATTTCCTCTCTGGCGATAGCGTCGCCTTGCTCTACCGATGCCTTTGCGGCTTCACTGGCTTCTTTTAGGGCAGTTTCTTCAGCATCTTCAGTTGCTGCGGTAGCCTCCACGTTAGTAGCAGGTGCCGACACTTTTGTGGCTTGTACTTCTTGAGAGGCTTTGGGGGTTACCAGGGTAGGAGAGGGTTGCTCTTCTCTGGTTGCAGTAGCCTTTTCAGGTGTTACTGATTGCTGAGCGGGTGCCTCGTTTGGGATTGCTGGCTGTGCCTTTGGGGAGGCCTCTGCAACTGGCTTTACTTCCGCTTGGCTTTCAGAAACCTTAGGCGCAAAAGGCTTTTGCTCAGGAGCCTTCACTACAGGCTTGGGCTCGGTTACCTGGGTGGGCTCGGGAGCTTTTTGCTCTTTGTGCTTGGGCTTCGCCGCCTCACTCACAGGAGCTTCGCTTAAGTTTTTGGTTGCGGTATCCCTGGATTTCCTGGCTTCACTTTCCGCTTCGTCAATCGCTTCATTGACTTCGCGATTTAGCTCTTCCTGGCTCTGAGCTACGGCTGTGGCGGCAGTGTTTTCTGTACGGCGGCCACGACGACGAGCTTGTGGACGGCCCCGAACATTGCTGGGGCGACGTGCCGGGCGATCCTGATCGGCGCTTTCATCTACCTGTGAGATGTTTTCGTTAGTGTTACCCTCGGAGACGTTGCCGCGATTTTCATCTTTACGGCGATTGTCTCCGCTACGGCGGCGGCGGCGACGGCGCTGTCCTTCACCGCGGTCGGCTCCGCTATCACGCTCATCGAACGACTTTGTGGTCTGCCTGGCTTCGCGCAGGTCATCGCTCTTGCTATCTTCGCGGCGATCGTCTTTGCGGCGAGCCTGGCGTTCATTGCGACTGCCACGGTTGCTACTGCGCTGATTGCGATTGCGGTTGCGATTGCGCTGGTAATCTTTACCGCGGTTTTGGGACTTCTGATGCTTTTTGGGCTCTTCTTCTTTGCTGGTGAAAAGCTCAGCAATAGCGTTTATCAGGCGGCTAAACAGACCTGGCTCCGGTTTTTTCTCCGGAGTTGGTGCCGGTGCGGTGTGCGCGAGCGGTTGTACAACAGGCTGTGCTTGTGGGCGCTTTGGCTGCTCTTCTTTCTTGGTGACAGTTTCCTCTACGCTTCCAGATATTTTATAGGAGGTTTCGAGGGTAGATGTGTCGTCATCGCGTAGGCGCTGAACCTCAAAGTGCGGCGTTTCAATTTCCGCATTAGGTACGACCACTACGCGGGTTTTATTGCGTGACTCAATTTGGGAGATCGCCTTGCGCTTCTCGTTGAGGAGGTAGGTCGCAACGTTTACCGGGGTAATTGCGCGAATCTCTGCGCTGCGCTCCTTCTTGGCCTCTTCTTCTACTAGGCGCAAGATAGAGAGGGCCAGAGATTTGGTGCCGCGAATAGTGCCTTGGCCGCTACAGCGGGGGCAAACGCGGAAGGTGGTTTCACCGAGAGATGGGCGCAGGCGCTGGCGTGACATTTCCAGCAAGCCGAAGCGGGAGATGCGGCCAACTTGTACACGGGCGCGGTCCATGCTGAGAGCTTTCTCCATGCGCTTTTCAACTTCGCGCTGATTGGACTTGCTTTGCATGTCGATAAAGTCGATCACGACCAGGCCGCCCATATCGCGCAGGCGCAGCTGGCGGGCAATCTCATCGGCGGCTTCCAGGTTGATGTTGCGCGCGGTCTCCTCAATGTCTCCGCCTTTGGTGGCGCGGGAGGAGTTGATATCAATGGAGACCAGTGCTTCAGTCACATCAATAACGATTGAGCCGCCGGAGGGAAGTTTTACTTCGCGTTCAAAGGCGGTCTCAATCTGGCTTTCGATTTGGTATCGGTTGAAGAGCGGAATGCTATCTTCGTAGAACTTTACCTTGTGGGCGTAGTGGGGCATTACTTGTTCAGCAAAGCCCTTTACTAGTTTAAAGGCATCCGCATCATCAACAATAACTTCACCAATATCATCGCGCATGTAATCGCGAATCGCCCGGATGATTACATTGCTTTCCTGGAAGAGGAATTCGGGCGCGCTATTTTTGTCCGCTGATTCTTTGATTAAGCTCCACAGTTGCAGGAGGTAGTTGAGATCCCATTGCAGCTCTTCGCCACTGCGGCCCACACCGGCGGTGCGTACAATCATGCCCATGCCAGAGGGGACATCCACGCTGGCTAGGGCGTCACGTAGCTCAGAGCGTTCATCGCCCTCAATGCGACGGGAGATGCCGCCGGCACGGGGGTTGTTCGGCATTAGTACCAGATAGCGCCCGGCGAGACTGATAAATGTGGTGAGGGCGGCGCCTTTGTTGCCGCGCTCTTCCTTATCTACCTGAACAACAACCTCCATCCCCTCTTTGACGACATCTTTAATCTTGATGCGGCCTTCGATGTCCTTGGGTTGCTTGAGGAAGTATTCTCGGGAAATTTCTTTCAGGGGAAGGAAGCCGTGGCGCTCTTCACCGTAGTCGACGAATGCGGCTTCAAGCGAGGGTTCTACACGGGTGATTTTACCTTTGTAGATGTTGGCTTTTTTCTGTTGACGGGTGCGATTTTCAATATCCAGGTCATAGAGCCACTGGCCGTCCACCAGTGCTACACGCAACTCCTCAGGCTGGGTTGCGTTGATCAACATTCTCTTCATGCGTGTCGATTTCCTTGCGTTGCGCAAAGGTGAGACACCGCTCATTGCAGGCTTGCTTATGGGCCGCCAAGAGGAGATGACCTGGTGGCGGGGCAGGGAAGTTAGAGAGGCTGTCTGTTCCGCAAATTCAGTCTACGCGGCCTTTCGAGACGAGCGTTCGCCCAACATTCCACTGCAAAAACTCCGGATATGCGATGCTGTGCTGCTATCCGTTGGCACTTACCAGTACCTTTCTTCCTTTAGTACCTTACGTTTAGTACTGCCCTGTACCGGGGCCGTGGGTTTCCATGGCCGGGTTGGGCGCCACCCTTGGGTCAGTTTCAAGCTGGGTGGCAAGGTTTGCGTCATCGTTTCTAGCTCTGTAGCTCGGCTTTTGGCCGCTACTCTTCTTCTATATTTTGTTGACCAGGTTAAAGTAAGCAGTTGTCTCCTGGTTGCCAGTTCGGTCGCTGGCATTATCTACAGAGCGGGACGCAAGTTTTGAGTCGTCCTTTCAAGCGCTGCGGGTCGCGGCCCGTCTTACCTTCGCGATTGTTACCCACTTAACTGTGGGCTGTTGTGCTGGTGAGGCCCCCTTGAGATTCTCGTTTTGGGGAGTGCTCATCAGCTAAGTTTTTATCAATAACACGGGTATGCCCGCGCACTGGCCGAACAGCAGTATTTTCTCCGAAGCCATGGCTATTTCTTCATGTGGGAAGCCGCCGATGACCGAAAACCAGCCGAATTCAGGCCGGCCGAATATAGCACGGGCAGGGAGGTGCTTCAATTGTCCTTGCGGCGGCGCTATGATGCGCGTCATGCGAAGTACACCTCCCCTGAAAACGGCTGCGGCCGACACTCCCTCTGATACCTGGAACCCCTCTGGCGGCGTGCAGTTTTTGACTGTGCCTGAAGAGCTGGCTGGGCAGAGGATTGACAATTTCCTTCAGGCACGCCTAAAAGGTGTGCCCCGTTCACGCGTTTACCGAATCCTGCGCAAGGGTGAGGTAAGGGTAAATAAAGGACGGGTAAAGGCAGAATACAAGCTCGCGGCGGGCGATATGGTGCGTGTGCCGCCAATTCGTGCGGCAGAGCAGGCTCCTGCCCCCCATGCTGGAGAGCAGCTGCGCCAGTTGGTGCACGACTCCATACTTTATGATGATAAGGGCCTACTTGTGATCAATAAGCCTGCCGGCCTTGCCGTTCATGGCGGTAGTGGCGTCCGGCTTGGCTTGATTGAAGTGCTCCGGCAGATGTATCCGCAGAGCCCATTTATTGAGCTTGTGCATCGCCTCGACCGGGATACTAGCGGTGCGATCATGGTGGCGCGCAAGCGTAATGTTTTACAGCATGTGCAGGCGGAACTGAGGGGCGGACGGATTGGGAAGTCTTATCTGGCGCTGGCGGTAGGTAAATGGCCTCGAGGTAGGAGGGTTGTTGAAGCCCCGTTGCGTAAAAATACCCTCAAGAGTGGTGAGCGGATGGTCTCGGTGCATCAGGATGGAAAGGCTTCCGAGACGCGCTTCCAGGTGTTGGAGCGTTTTAAGGCGGCAACACTGTTGGGCGCAGAGCCGGTAACCGGGCGCACCCACCAGATTCGCGTGCACGCCCAGTTTGTTGGTTGTCCCCTGGCGGGTGATAGTAAGTACACCGGTGGTGAGGATAACCGTGCGTTTCGTGAGCGAGGCCTTAAGCGTCTTTTCCTGCACTCGGCTTCTGTGCGCTGCACGCTTCCAGACGGCACCGATGTGCATGTTGAAGCGCCGCTACCCACTGAAATGCAAGCGCTATTAAAGAAGTTGCGAGACGAGTAAAGGGGCGCGGCGATGCTGGTTATTCTCGATTGGGATGGCACTGTTTGTAATTCCGAGGCGCGGATTGTTGGCTGCATGTTGCGCGCGGCGGCGCGAGTTGGTTTGCCGGCACTTTCTCCTGGAGCGGTGAGCAATATTATTGGGTTGGGTTTGCCGGAGGCGGTGGCCACTCTTTTTCCTGAGGCTGTTGATAAAGATCGGCAAGCCTTGAAGCAATTCTATTCAGAGGAGTGGATGGCGGCGCGAGTGGAACCCCTACCTTTATTTGATGGGGTTTTAGATACTTTGGATGCGTTGCTTTGCCAGGGGCATCAGTTGGCGGTCGCCACGGGGAAGAGTCGTCGAGGCCTCAGTCGGGAGTTTGAAGAGCATGGCATGGAGCACTTATTTATAGCGAGCCGCTGTGCAGATGAAACTGCTTCCAAGCCAGACCCATTGATGCTGAGTGAACTGCTAGCTGAAGTTGATTGCGGTGTTGATGATGCGGTGATGGTTGGTGACACCACTTATGACTTGGCAATGGCGGCAGCGATTGGTATGCCCGCCGTGGGGGTTAGCTATGGCGCTCATTGCCCAAGTCGCCTGCGGGAGTGTAATCCCCAGGCGATTATCGATGAGTTTTCCGGGTTGCTGGGTTGGCCGCCGCTTAGCTCTTAGCAGTTGATTTCAGTGGATCTATACCAAATTCGCCGAGCAGATCTACCAGGCGAATTAGGGGTAAACCTATAAGAGTGTTGATGTCGGTGCCGTCGAGCTTTTCAAATAATGCTATACCGAGGCCCTCCACTTTAAATGAGCCTGCACAATCGTAGGGCTCTTCCAGCTCAATATATTTTTCAATTTGCGGAAGGCTGAGTGGACGGAAATACACTGTAAAGGTTTCCACGGTGCTCACTTGGCGGTTGCTTGCGCTTTCCAGCAAAGACAGCCCTGTATGGAAGGTAACTTTGTTGCCGGAGCAGGCCTGTAATTGAGCAATGGCTTTGTCGCGGTTACCGGGCTTGCCCAGAATTTGTCCCCGGCATTCTGCAACCTGGTCGGAGCCGATGATCAGGGATTGGGGGTTGTCTCGCATTAAAGCGCGAGATTTTTCCTGTGCGAGCCTTAAGGCAAGGGCGCCAGCGGCCTCCCCTGGCTTGGCATCTTCATTTATATGGGGAGATGCGGTCTGAAAGGGGAGGTGGAGTTGCTTCAGTAGCGCCCTGCGGTAGGGGGAGCTGGAAGCTAGTATCAGTGTGGAGGCCATTATTTGGGCGGTTCCATGGTTGTTAGGTCAAAGTTTGTGACCGAGCGATACTGCAGTGACTGAATTGTTTTGACAAGGGTAGGGTGAGTCCATAGAATTGCGCGCTTATGTCGATAGCCCCCTCTAAATCAGTATTGCCTAAGAGCGTTGACGCTCGGAAATTGGTGCAGCGCGAGCAGTATCTGGAAGGTATTTTGCCTCTGGAGTCACTGCAGCGACTACGTGAAGCCGTTGAGTCTGTGAAAGGGGAGGTCGAGGCTGAAATCCAATTTGGCCGCGACCTGCAAAATCACCTCACTGTTAGCGGTAAGGTGCACTGCACGGTGGATTTGTTATGCCAGCGTTGCCTGCATCCTGTAGGCGAGCAACTCGAGGCGCAGTTTTGCTGGGGTATCGTTTGGTCTGAAGAGCAGGGCAAGGCTCTTCCCAAAGACTTGGATCCGGTGATTCAGGATGGCGATGAGCTGGACTTGCACCAGATCCTCGAAGATGAAATTTTGCTCAATCTGCCGATGGTGGCTTATCACGATGAGGAGTGTGTCTCCAAGGAGACTTTCCATATTGGTGAGAAGGCATCTGAAGCGGGTGAGCAACGGGAAAACCCCTTTAAAGTGCTGGAGCAGTTGAAGGGTTCTTCGGGAAAATCCTAGATTTTCTCTTAGAGTTTGGGCTCGCCGGTAGGCGCCCCGGTTCCAGCGAAATTTGTTTATTTTAGGAGCTAGCAATGGCTGTTCAACAAAACAAGAAGACTCGTTCCCGTCGCGGTATGCGCCGTTCACACGACGCGCTAGGCGCCGGTGCAACTCTCTCCGTAGACCCGACTACTGGTGAAAAGCACCGTCGCCACCACGTGACCAAAGATGGTTTCTACCGTGGTCGCAAGGTGATCGACATCGGCGGCGGCTCCGAAGAAGAGTAAGCTTTGTCCAGCCAATTGCGATTGGCCGTGGATGCAATGGGCGGGGACTTAGGTCCCCGCTCTGTCGTTCCGGCCTGTATTAGATTTCTTCAAAATTTCCCTGAAGCGCAGTTGAAACTTTTCGGCCCGCGCGCGCAATTAGAAGCTCTGCTCCTCGAGCAGCGCCACGCTCAAATTCCCGATCGCCTTGAAATCATCCCTTGTGAGCAGGTTGTTACCCAAGAGTGCAACCCTTTGCAGGCGGTTCGCCATAAGCGCAACTCCACTATGGCCCAAGCTCTAAAAGCTGTGGCGGAAGGTAGTGCCCAGGCAATGGTTACCTCTGGAAATACCGGCGCCCTTTTGGCCTTAAGTCGCAGTGTTCTGGGTAATATTGAGGGCGTTCGCAAGCCGGCACTGGGCAAGTCTGTACCCTCAGGGCACGGTTCCTGCTACCTTTTGGATCTCGGCGCAAATGTGGGGTGCAGCGCGGAAGATCTACTGCAGTTTGCGCGTATGGGTATTGAGGCTCAGCATCTCCACACTGGCGTTCCGCGTGCGGACATTGAGGTTGCACTGCTGAATATTGGTGCCGAGGCGCACAAAGGTACTGCTGAAATACGCAGGGCGGCCGAGCTCCTCGATGGGGATCCACAGGTTAACTATGTGGGTTTTGTGGAGGGGCACGACATCTTTACCGGGGCTGTCGATGTAGTTGTGTGCGACGGTTTGATGGGAAATGTTGCCATGAAATCCGCCGAAGGCGTGATTAGACTGATGGGTCAAAAAGCGTTCACCATTGAGAAAAAGGGGTGTTTCAAACGTTTTTTTGGCCAATTAGCCATAAAGCTGTTGCGAAAATGGCGCACACAGGTGGAACCCGCTCGCTATAATGGCGCCAGCTTTGTAGGGGTGAAGGGCAACGTGATTAAAAGTCACGGGGGTGCCAGCAGCGAAGCTTTTTACCGGGCTATGGTGACGGCAAAAGAATGTGCCGATGCCGATTTGGCTGCCAGAGTTGGCGCGGCCTTGGTACAAGCTGGCGAGCGAAACTCAAAGGAAATGGGGTAGATACTACACCTCCCTCCTACTGAAATTTGCCAAACAGGTTTAAGGATATCTTATGACCAATGCCGCGCTTGCATTCGTCTTTCCGGGGCAGGGATCTCAAAAGATCGGCATGCTCTCCGAAATTGCTCAGGAGGCCCCTGAAATCCAATCCACCTTTGCTGAAGCCTCAGAAGTTCTGGGATATGACCTCTGGGATCTCTGTCAAAATGGTGAGCAGGAAGCAATCAATCTTACCCAGCGTACACAACCTCTTCTTTTAGCCTCCAGTGTTGCTCTCTATCGCCATTGGCGTGCTCGTGGTGGTGCGGTGCCTGCTCGCATGGCAGGGCATAGTCTTGGGGAGTGGTCGGCATTGGTGTGTTCCGGTGTCCTGGCTTTTAAAGATGCTGTCCACCTGGTTCGTGAACGTGGCCGCCTGATGCAGGAAGCTGTACCCGTGGGTACAGGAGCTATGGCCGCAGTGATTGGGCTTGATGATGATGTGGTGGGAGAGCTCTGTGCTAAAGCCGCTCAAGGTGAAGTGGTGGCTGCGGTGAACTACAACTCTCCGGGCCAGATCGTAATTGCAGGCAATAGTGCTGCTGTGGAAAGGGCGATAGATGCCTGTAAGGCGGCCGGTGCAAAGCGTGCCATGCCTTTGCCGGTGAGTGCGCCATTTCATACTGAGTTAATGCGTCCGGCAGCGGAGAAGCTTGCCCCTCAGATCGAGGCGGCGGAATTCAGTGCCCCGCAAATCCCTGTTGTACACAACGTGCATGCCGAAACTGAATCTGATCCTGCGAAGATCAAGGCTTTGATGATTGAGCAGATATATAGTCCGGTTCGCTGGACTGCCTGTGCGCAAAAGCTGATAAACGATGGTGCTTCCCAGCTGGTCGAGTGTGGTCCGGGTAAGGTGCTGGCTGGTCTCATCAAGCGTATTGATCGCAGTGCCGTTTGTCACGGTATAGACACTCCCAGCAGCTTTAATGAAGCACTGAGATCTACAGCCGCCTGAGTTGCTCAGGCACGATGGCAATGGTCAAATAAGGATAAAGCAAGTATGAGTCTGAAGACCTCCCTTGAGGGCAAAGTTGCCCTGGTCACTGGTGCCAGTCGCGGCATAGGTGCAGCAATTGCGGATATGTTGGGCAGCCAAGGCGCAGTGGTCATCGGTACTGCCACTAGTGCTGGTGGTGCCGAAAAAATTAGTGCGCGTTTCGCCGAGCAGGGCTTCAATGGCGCAGGTATGGTACTTGATGTCACCAGTGCGGAAAGTATCGCTGGGCTGCTAGAAGTAGTGAAAAATGATTTTGCGGCGCCGACCATTTTGGTTAATAACGCGGGAATCACAAAAGACAATTTGCTCATGCGCATGAAAGATGATGAGTGGGACTCGGTGATCGAGACAAACTTATCCGCTGTCTACCGTATGACAAAAGCCTGCCTCAGAGATATGACTCGGGCGCGCTGGGGGCGTATCATCAATATCAGCTCCGTGGTGGGTAGCATGGGCAACGCGGGTCAGAGCAATTACGCGGCCACCAAGGCTGGAGTAGCAGGTTTTGCTCGGTCCCTGGCTGCAGAGATCGGCTCTCGCGGCATTACTGTGAATACTGTCGCCCCGGGTTTTATTGATACCGATATGACCAAAGTGCTGCCTGAGGCGCAGCGCGAGGCGCTTCTTGGTAAGATCCCTCTGGGTCGTTTGGGGCAGCCCGAAGAGATTGCCTCTGTTGTAGCCTTCCTGGCGAGTGATGCCGGAGCTTATGTCACGGGGGAGACGATACATGTCAATGGCGGCATGTATATGGCCTGAGGTACGTTGAAAATATTTCAATAACCTATTGATTTTTAAAAGTTTTTTGTATTTGCTGATGGTGCCGCAGAGCCGTGCATTACAACCCTAAAAACTTGGGGTACAATGGCCTCTGAATTATCCAAAAGCTGTGTGAGCCGGTCGTTATCGCCGTTAATTGGATTGGCGAAATAACAATAGCGACTAAAACAGATTTTTACCCACTAGGAGTTAAATTGAATCATGAGCAGCATTGAAGAGCGCGTTAAAAAGATCGTTGCTGAACAACTGGGCGTGAAGGAAGAAGACGTTAAGCCTGAAGCCTCTTTTGTTGAAGATCTGGGCGCGGACTCACTCGACACAGTTGAGCTGGTAATGGCTTTGGAAGAGGAATTCGAAACCGAAATCCCCGATGAAGAAGCTGAGAAAATCACAACTGTTCAGCTGGCAATTGATTACATCAAGGACAACCTTGGTTAATTCCTGCTGGGTGGTTTAGGCGCGAACAGTTTTATTACTGTGCGTAGCCAAGCGTTTCTGAGAGCCGTTCTATGTTACATAGCGCGGCTCTCTTTATATTTGCACTATGGAATTGTGACTGCTGTTCTAGTGTTGATTCCTTCGTACTTAGATTGAAGGGAGAGCAGTGGCAGTAAGAGTTTCGGGGGGACCGCAGTGTCGCACAGAAGAGTTGTTGTAACCGGAATGGGCGCAGTGAGCCCGCTGGGTAACACCGTAGAGGAGACTTGGTCTGGCATCCTAAAGGGCGTCAGTGGAGCTGCTCCAATAGAGTCATTTGATGTTTCGGCGTTCTCAACCCGCTTCGCCGCTATGGTGAAAGATTTTGATCCGACTCCTTATGTAGCCGCAAAAGATGCGCGCAAGATGGACACTTTCTTGCAATATGGCCTGGTTGCGGGTAACCAGGCGATGGAAGATAGCGGTCTGGAAATTAATGAAGAGAATGCTTCGCGTATGGGGACCTGTATCGGTTCCGGTATGGGAGGCATTTTGGCTATTGAAGATAATGCCCTGTTAATTGCCGACAAGGGCCCTCGACGAGTGTCACCATTTTTTGTGCCGGGTGCCATCATCAATATGGTCGCTGGCAATTTGTCGATAAAATTTGGTCTTCGAGGTCCAAATCTCGCCGTCACAACAGCCTGTACTACTGGCACTCATGCTCTGGGATTGGGTATGCGGACCATTCAGTATGGCGATGCGGATGTTATGGTGTGTGGCGGGGCCGAAATGGTCACTACGCCTGTTGGGCTCGGTGGTTTCTGTGCGGCCAGAGCGCTCTCTACGCGCAATGATGACCCCAAGACGGCCAGCCGCCCCTGGGATAAAAGTCGAGATGGTTTTGTGCTGGGAGAGGGAGCCGCGGTACTTGTCCTGGAGGAGTACGAGCACGCGAAAGCCCGCGGCGCAAAGATTTACGCAGAGCTTGCAGGCTTTGGTATGAGTGGCGATGCCCATCACATGACTTCGCCTCCAGAAGATGGTGCTGGAGCTGCGCTCTCCATGCAGAATGCACTTAATGACGCCGGTATGAATGCTGCTGATATCCAGTATATCAATGCTCATGGCACCTCTACGCCATTGGGAGATACGGCTGAAATTCAGGCTGTTCGTGAGGTTTTTGCAGATTCTTTAGAAGAGCTGGCGGTAAGTTCTACAAAGTCTATGACTGGCCACCTTCTCGGTGCTGCAGGGGCTCTTGAAGCAGTTTTCTCTGTCCTCGCTCTGCGCGATCAAATGGCGCCGCCAACAATCAATTTGTATGACCCAGACGAGGCTTGTGAAAATATCAATCTAGTGCCTCAGGAGGCCCAGCCTAGAGTAATTAATTCGGTACTATCTAACTCTTTTGGGTTTGGTGGCACCAATGGTTCATTAATCTTCAAGCGAACCTGATCTGTCTGCCCGCCTCTGGGCGGGCAACTCCCTTCCTGATATGTGCAAATTGCCACAATTTTTTCTCAGAAGCCGACCTGTGCAGAGCTTGCCTGCTGATGAGAGTTACGAAGATGGAATCCTCGAAACCATGCGCTGTCACAACAGAAGGTTGCCGCTGTGGCCGCTACACCGAGAGCGCCTGGCCCGGAATGCTGGTTTTGATGAGCTGCTTCTTAAAGAGATTGATCAGTGCATACCCCGGTTGGTTGAGCAGCTTAACCAGAAAATGGCGATCGCCCGATTGCGGCTGGGTTCGGTTGGTGGTGAGTGGTGCTGGGATCTGTCCTTGTTGCCGCTAAATTTGACTGCCGAGACTGAACTTGGAGTTCGGCTTTACCCCTGTAAGACCTATCTACCGCTTTCAAAAAGTAGGAACTTAGGCAGCAAACTTCTATGTCGCAATCGATATAATAAGGCGAAATCTGAGCTTCCTGACGGGGAGCGTATCGATGGCCTGATGTTAGATAGTGAGGGCAGGGTTATCGAGAGCTTGCGTTGTAATTTACTGGCTCGCTTTGGTAATACCTGGATAACGCCTGATTTGCATCGCTGTGGTGTCCGGGGCGTCATGCGGGACTGGTTATCCAGTGAGATTCAGTGGCAGGAGCGAGATTTAGAAATTCGGGATCTGAGCGGGGCTGATGAAGTAGCATTGTGTAACAGCGTGCGCGGGGTATTGCCGGTTGTCGAGATTATCGGTCATCAACGTTGGCCGATCGGGGCTGGTGTTCGAGGGTTGCAGCATTTGATCATGGAAACATTGTGGTAAAGAAAAAGCGGACAAGCTCTCCTTTCAAGTTTTGGAAAATCCTGTTTAGTGGTTTTCTCCTCGTTGCCTTATTGGGCGGAGCCTCTCTGTGGATGTTACAGATGGCCCTAGCGTCTCCGCTGGCTGTGGGAGAAAAGGGCCTGCAATTCCAAGTGCAAAAAGGTAGCAGCTTATCTGGAACCTTGCGGAAATTGAAAAGTGACGGGGTGATTAGCTGGCCGCGATTGATTCTTGCCTATGCCTATTGGGAGGGCAAAACCGATATCCACTCTGGTGAGTATCTGATACCCAGCGGAAGTACGGCAGTGGATTTAATTACCCGGTTAAACCGGGGTGACGTCACCATTTATCGACTTACTTTAGTCGAGGGGTGGACTTTCCGGCAGGCGCTGCAAAAGATTCGCTCGGGGCAGAGGGTTGTTAGATCTGAGGCTGGCAGTAGTGTCAGTGCCGCGGCCAGGGCTCTTGGCCTGAAAGAGGGTGCTGAGGAAGGTTGGATTTTCCCAGATACCTATGTATATCGCTCTGGGACTACAGATATTGAGCTTTTACGCGAAGCGTATGAACGTATGCAGCGCGTGCTGGATGAAGAGTGGCAGGCAAAAGAGGATGGCCTCCCTTACGCAACACCCTATGAGGCCTTGATTATGGCTTCGTTGATTGAAAAGGAAACTGGTCAGCCTTCCGAGCGAAGTCAAATTGCCGGAGTTTTTGTGCGGCGCCTAAATATGGGCATGCGCTTGCAAACCGATCCCACCGTAATTTATGGGCTGGGGGAAGACTATGATGGTAACCTCACCCGAGCACACCTTCGCCAGCCAACCCCGTATAATACTTATGTAATCAATGGGCTCCCCCCTACGCCAATTGCACTGCCGGGACGCGCGGCTATCCGCGCCGCACTGAACCCAAAGCCCGGCAAAAGCCTGTATTTTGTAGGTAAGGGGGATGGTTCCCATCATTTCTCAGCCACTCTGACAGAGCACAACCGTGCGGTGCGGGAGTATCAGCTGAAAAGACGAGCGGATTACCGCTCCAGTCCGGCAAAAGGAAATTAGAAATAGTGTCGCGCGGAAAATTTATAACCCTGGAAGGCGGGGAGGGGGTTGGCAAGTCTACCAACCTGCAGTTTATTACCCAGTGGTTAGCTGATCGTAATATTCCATTTATTCAAACCCGTGAGCCAGGCGGCACTCCCCTGGCTGAGCAGCTGCGGGAGTTGCTACTGGCTAAGCGTGACGAGGCTGTTGATCCCACGGCGGAGCTGCTTATGGTTTTTGCCGCTCGAGCACAACATCTGGCGAAAGTGATTATCCCGGCCTTGGAGCGGGGTGACTGGGTGATTTGTGACCGCTTTACTGATGCCACTTATGCCTACCAAGGTGGGGGGCGAGCGCTTGACAGGGCTCTAATCGAGCGTTTAGAAAATGATGTGCAGGGAGATTTGCGGCCTGATAAGGTGCTTCTTTTAGATTTGGACCCGCAAATAGGTTTACAGCGCGCTGCCAGTACTGGAGCTGCCGACCGGTTTGAAAGTGAGCAGCTGGCTTTCTTCCACCGGGTGCGTGAAGCTTATCGTGAACGTGCTCAGGCAGCCCCTTCACGCTATGCCGTTGTCGATGCTAGTCAACCTTTAGTGCAGGTCCAGCAACAGCTGGGACAAGAGTTACAGCGGCTTCTTTGATGCACGCTTTAAAATATGGTCACCACGAGTGTGGTGAAGTTTCCAGTTACAAATTTGGCAATTGGCAGTGTCTGAAGTACCTGAACATACCCCTATTCCTTCTTTACTACCCTGGCAAACGGAACAGTGGCAACGGCTTGGTACCCAGTGGCGCGCTGGTCGATGCCCTCATGCCCTATTACTGAGTGGCCAGCCTGGTCTTGGCAAACGCGCTTTTGCTGAGGCTTTTTCTGCGCTGGTATTGTGCGAGCAGCCCAGAGAAGGGCAGGCCTGTGGAAGTTGCAAGGATTGCCACCTTTGGCAGGCGGGGTCGCACCCGGATTTTCTTCGGGTAGAGCCTGAAAAGGTAGGCGGTCCGCTTAAGGTTGAACAGATTCGCCAGCTGGGGGATTTTGTCTCCCGCACCAGTGGGCGCGGGGGGGCGCGCTTGGTATGGCTGGCGCCAGCGGAAGCTATGAACATCAATGCGGCCAATGCGCTATTAAAAAACCTGGAGGAGCCTGCGGCATCAGTGATTTTCCTTCTGGTCAGTGACTCTCCCGCAGGTTTACTGCCAACAATTCGCAGTCGTTGCCAAGCTGTTGCTTTTCCATCCCCTTCTGCAGAAATGGCATTGCAGTGGCTGCATGGATATGGTTTGAAGGAAGGTGCGGCAATCAAGGCCCTGGCGTTGGCCGGTGGGGCGCCATTATTGGCTACGCAATTGGCCGAGCCAAAATGCGAGGAAGTTCGGGAGCGCTTTCTGGGGGAGCTAATTGCCCTAGCTCAGGGTGGTGCAAGGGCTGTGGCAGCTGCAGGTCGCTGGGAGACTCCGCCCGAGCCTGCAGATCTGGCCCAGCTTATTCAATTTTGGCAGCAGTGGGTTGCCCAAATGGCTAGGGTGCGCAGTTGTGATTCCACTGGCGATACTCAGGTTATGACCCTTCTTCAGAGGTTCCCAGGAATAGGGCAAGGCAGTTTGCGCCCACTGTTTGGTTTTTACGATCACCTCGTTCAGGCGCGTAAGGGGCTTGCGAGTGGAGCGAATCCCAATCGTCGCTTGTTGCTGGAGGAGTTGATGATACGGTGGTCTAGGCTTTTTGCTTAATGAGAAATGTAAAGCCGTAACCACACGCGGGGGACATTAAGCTTCTTTCTACCGGGAACGTGTAGTGTTCTGGACAGAAACAGTACGCTCAGATAAGTTAGCGCAACATTTAAAACATTGAGGTTGAGCATGAAAGCCATGGGAGGCGGTGCCCGAAACGGCATCCTATCGCTAAAAATCCAGGATAAGTCGGTTCTCTATGCCGCTTATATGCCCTTTGTAAAAAATGGTGGCTTGTTTATCAGCACGGATAAATCCTACAGCCTCGGCGATGAAGTATTCCTGTTGTTAAGCTTGATGGATGAGCCGGAAAAAATTCCGGTGGCAGGCAAGGTTATCTGGATAACCCCTAATGGAGCCCAGGGAAACCGTACGCCGGGTATTGGCGTTCAGTTTGGTGATAAGGACAACATTGCACAAAACAAGATAGAAACTTACCTGGCTGGCACCCTTGAATCCAGTCGACCTACTCACACGTTGTAATTTTCACATGCTCGTAGATTCTCATTGTCACCTGGATAGACTGAAGCTCGATAAATTTGATGGCGATCTGGATGCAGTCTTGGAGTTCGCACGCAGCCGAGGAGTTGAGAAATTCCTATGTGTTGGTATCAGTCTGGAAAATGCAGATGCCGTCGTAGAAATCGCCTCAAAATATGAGGATGTTGTCTGCTCTGTTGGAATACATCCGCTGGATGTTGAATCCGGTCTCGCTGGGGTGGACGAACTGATCGTGATGGCTGAGCGTCCCAAGGTAGTGGCACTTGGGGAGACTGGTCTTGATTATTATTACAGTACGGACACCAAAGAGACCCAACAGCAGAGCTTTATTGCTCACTTGCAGGCCGCAGGTCAGGTGGGGTTGCCGGTTATTGTGCACACACGCGATGCTCGTGAAGATACAATTCAGTTGATTCAAGAGTACGGAAACCCACAAACAGCCGGTGTATTGCATTGCTTCACTGAGAGCTGGGAGATGGCCAAGGCCGCATTAGATCTTAACTATTATATTTCCCTCTCCGGTATTGTGACATTTAAAAATGCCGAGGATCTGCGCGATGTTGCGCGCAAACTGCCTCTCGATCGTCTGTTGGTGGAAACAGATTCTCCCTACCTTGCACCGATCCCCTATCGTGGCAAGCCCAATATCCCGGCTTATGTGCGGGAAGTAGCCGAATTTATTGCTGAGTTGCGCGGAATTTCATACGAGCAGCTAGCTGAAATCACTACAGAAAACTTTCTCCGATTATTTCCTCGGGCTGCTTAAGCCCGGCTAGTTAGAAGTTCCCTATATGATGAAGCAACAATTGCAGGTCATGCTGACCCTGCAGGACGAAATTAATACCGTTGTTAACAAAAACTGGCGTGCGCAAAATTTTGCCTGGTATCGCGCGATCTGGGTAGAAAGCGCGGAACTCTTGGATCATTACGGCTGGAAGTGGTGGAAAAAGCAGCAACCGGATATCGACCAGGTAAAGTTGGAGCTGGTGGATATCTGGCATTTTGGCCTGAGTCTTGAGCTGCAACAGGGCTCTCCGGCCCAAGTTGCTGAAAAGATGCTGAGGGAATTAGAGGCTGGCCAGCGAGAGCCCGGTGATTTTCGTGAAGACCTGGAGGCCTTTACTTTGAGCACCTTGGCAAGTAAACAATTCGATCTGCCAGGGTTTGCGCAGCTTCTTGCCGACACAGAGATGCCTTTTACTGAACTGTATCAACGTTATGTAGGAAAGAACGTACTCAATCGATTCCGCCAGGATAACGGTTACAAAGAAGGAACTTATGTGAAGAACTGGAGCGGACGTGAAGACAATGAGCACTTAGCGGAAATCGCTGCTGAGCTTGATGCCTCGGCAGTAGATTACAGTGAGCAGGTTTATCGCATTTTGCAGCAGCGTTACCGGGAAACTGCCTCGGCTTGAGCCTTTTTTTGGCGTCTCTTATAAAAAATTAAAGTTTTGTTAGGCAAATTGAGTTGGGAATTGCTCCGCTTGAGGTGAAATTTGCTCAAGAGGCCCTATAATGCGGCCGCTTACAAACGAGGAGAACTATCGTGAAAGCACCTGTTCGTGTTGCTGTTACCGGCGCTGCCGGTCAGATCAGCTATTCGCTGCTGTTCCGCATCGCTTCCGGCGAGATGCTGGGTAAAGATCAACCAGTTATTCTGCAGCTGCTGGAAATTACCCCGGCACTAGAAGCGCTGAAAGGCGTTGCTATGGAGCTTGAAGACTGCGCCTTCCCGCTGCTCGCGGGTATCGTTCAGTCCGATGACGCTACTATTGCGTTCAAAGATGCAGATTATGCTTTGCTGGTCGGCGCGCGTCCCCGTGGACCGGGTATGGAGCGCAAAGACCTGCTGGAAGCTAACGCTGCTATCTTCTCTGCACAGGGTAAAGCCCTGAACGACGTTGCTTCTCGTAACGTAAAAGTACTGGTTGTTGGCAACCCGGCTAACACCAATGCCCTGATTGCTCAGCGCAATGCGCCAGACCTGGACCCGCGCAATTTCACCGCGATGACCCGTCTGGATCACAATCGCGCTCTGTCCCAGCTGGCGAACAAAACTGATTCCAGCGTTAACGACATCACCCATATGACTATTTGGGGCAACCACTCTTCGACTCAGTACCCAGACCTGCACCAAGTGAAGGTTGCCGGTGCTGCGGCGATGGATAAAGTGGAGCAGGAGTGGTACGAAAACGACTTCATCCCGACTGTTCAACAGCGTGGTGCAGCTATTATCAAGGCGCGCGGCGCTTCCTCTGCGGCTTCCGCTGCCAACGCTGCCATCGACCATATGCGCGATTGGGCTCTGGGCACCGCTGAAGGTGACTGGACCAGCATGGCTGTATTCAGCGATGGTTCTTACGGTATTCAGGAAGGCCTGATTTACTCTTTCCCTTGCACTTGCAAAAACGGCGACTGGGAAATTGTTCAAGGCGTTGACATCAACGACTTCTCCCGCGAGAAGATGACTGCAACCGAGCAGGAGTTGGCGGAAGAGCGTGATGCAGTCGCTCACCTGCTGCCCTAACCCTGTCGATTGATCGGCCTTGATGGCTGGTTCGTCTAAAAAGCCCGCACCAGTGTGCGGGCTTTTTTATTTGGCTCTTCGGCGCTGATTTATTGACTTCGCTGTAGCTATAAAATCGCCAGCTAGTCCAGATAAAAAAGTTTGCGTATTTCAAGTAAGAAGTAAGCGATACCAAGTGAGGGCATTTCCTCTTATTTTTTCAATCCCGCCAACAGTGGCTTATTCAGAAAGGCTAGATTAGGGTTCCTTTAGCCGCAGCTTAATAAAGTGACTTTTGCTAATGGTATTTAAAATAGAATGGGGTAGCCTGAATACTGGCGGGTCGTTATACGAGTGTGGGCTGATGGCGGCGGCACTACACTGATTAGGTAAGTATTGTCTGGAAGTTTTTGCCATGGTCACAGAAGTCGGCCGCCAAGCCCCTCGATGCGCCTGTATTCTTCTTCAGCCTAATCAATCCCTGTCGGCAACGGGAAACCTTTGGGTGTTCTTTTCCCTGGTTGGCGTTTCCCTTGGTATTAGTTTGGCTTTTGCCTTTGCTGGGGCTTGGATGATCCTGCCATTTGCAGGGTTGGAAATTTTACTACTCGCAGTTTTATTCACCTATATCTACCTAGAGGGGACCCGTCGCGAAGTAATCCGCATTAGCGATGAGCGGGTTGTGTTCGATTGTTGTAAAGGGTTCCGCCAGCAATCTGTCTATCATCGGGAGTTCTCACGGGGAAATCTTGCCTTGCTGGTGAGGATGGGTAACAGTCCGGCTGAGCCTGCCTCGGTGACCTTTAGCGGTCCAGAAGGATGCCTGGAGGTAGGTGAGTTTTTGACCGATGCAGAGAAGGCAGAGTTAGTGCAAAAGCTGAGGAAAATAGGCATTTTTGCGCGCAGGGAGAAGGAGTTTCGCCTGCACCAGTTTTGAATGATGGAGTTCTTGGCATTTCAGTTAGTACTTTTCGTTATAATCCCCCCAAAACTTAAACCAACACTTCAGGGGATTTCTTATGTCTTTTCCCAAAATTGGCAATTTGGCACCGGCATTCACACTGACAAACCAAAGCGGAGAGAAGGTTTCACTGAAAGATTTCCGCGAAAAAAGCAATGTTGTGCTTTATTTCTACCCAAAGGCACTGACCCCAGGTTGTACAACACAGGCTTGTGGTATCCGGGATAGTGCCGATGCGTTCAAGGAGCTAGACACTGTTGTTCTCGGTGTGAGCCCAGACCCAGAAGCTAAGTTGCAGCGATTTATTGATAAACATGAGCTGAACTTCGACCTCCTGTCCGATGAGGATCACAAGATTGCGGACAAGTACGGTTGCTGGGGGCTGAAGAAGTTTATGGGCAAAGAGTATATGGGGTTAATCCGGACAACTTTTATCATCGACAAAAGTGGACGCTTACGCCATGTTATCGACAAAGTGAAAACCAAGACCCACAGTGATGATGTGCTTGGCTGGGTGGCTGAAAATCTGGATTGATTATCTGTTACACAGCTTCTGCAAACTCTTTTTAAGGGGGTAGGGTAGCCTCTGGCCCCCGAATTTCCTTGAGTTTTCATTGAAATTGCGTACCGGGGCCACTCAATTTCGTCTTCTGCTGCACAATAAGATGAAAAAAACCACTGTCGTCCCTTGCATTCTCAATTCTTGGTCTATACTGGCAGATGTAAAGGAAAGGTGCGCCGGCGAGAGAGTGTTTCTCTTTGGGTATTGCCGGAGCGGTTAGTTTAAAAATTGTACATCTCTGTGAAGGATTCGATGTCTGTTTTTGGTGCATCCCGCATCGAGTAGTAGTCCGCCGAAGTTGTAGGTGTGTTGGTGTGGGCAGGGGCAACCGGGATTCGCTGGATGCGGACATAGAAAAATAACTGCGGCTCACGGAACTCAAAAGGAGCAGCTCGATGAACCATACTCAGCCCGACCAGACTTCGCTCTCTGAAGATAAACCCCTGCAGCAGGCCAGAATATCCGGCGACCCGAATATTCTCGATCAGCTGCTGGCCCCACCGGAAGCTACCAGCTTTGGCATTGCTGCCAGAGTCATCGATGTGCTCGAACAGCGCATTGGTAAGGCTTCTCTCGCTATTCGCCCCGTTGCTTCCGACTTAAGCATGTCCACCCGGACTTTGCAGCGTCGTTTGCAGGAGCATAACTTGAGCTTTGCCTCACTGCGTGACCACGTGCGCTTCCGCCACGCGGTGCACTTCCTCAAAGATACCGCCCTGAGTGTTGACGGAATTTCAAGGATTTTGGATTTTTCTGATCGGACCAGCTTTACCAGTGCCTTCAAGCGCTGGACCGGTATGTCGCCAACTGGTTATCGCCGTCAAGTGCGTCAACGCTTTTAAGTGAGTGCGAATTGGTTAGGCCGGTCTCCTGTTGATCGGCCCAATCCGTTGCCTCAACAGGGGAAACCCGTTAGAGTTGGCGGCAATTTTATAGGCTGACTCTTTGAGGTTTTGCATGAGCTTTTTTATCCCCTCCGCCATGGCACAGCAAGCGGCACCGGCGCCACAGGGTAACCCCATGATCACCCTGTTGATGTTTGCGGGCCTGTTCGCTTTCATGTGGTTTTTTATCATCCGTCCTCAGCGCAAGCGCCAGAAGGAGCATCAAGAGTTGGTTGGTGCACTGAAAAAGGGTGACGAAGTCGTGATGAGCAGCGGTATGCTGGGGCGTGTAGACAAGGTGGACGAAGATTACATCGTGCTGGAAGTTGCAGACAATATGTCTTTGAAGTTCCAGAAAGTAGCAGTTCATGCTGTTTTGCCCAAGGGCACGATAAAGAAGATCTGATAGCTTTTTACTAGATTTTTTAGTGATTCAGATTGGAAAGCCCGGCATATGCCGGGCTTTCTCGTTTTTCGGCAAGTGAGATTTACTCGGGCGATACTTCTGGTTAATTGTTTTAGAAATTTTCAGGAGGCCCCATATGCAAAGCGATAGCCAAAATGCTTTGAAAGCAGCCATTGTTAGAAAAGTTACGGCACTTCCTAAGTTATCCAAAATTCAAGTGGATCCACCAGTTAAAGAACGGGGAAGTTTTCACTTTCAAGTTAACCTCTCGGCTAAAGCAGCCTTGGAAGAGGGGTACCTGAAGACTGCCACTGTACAAGCGAACGTACCGGGATGTGGTGCTTTTGAATTACTCTGCGACGAAGGCACCATTATTGGAGGTGCGGATAGCGCACCGGCACCACTTGATTACCTATCAGCAGGTATTGCTTTTTGTTTTCTCAGTCATATCAGCATCTACATTAATCAGAACAAACTGGATGTTGAAAGTGTCAAGATTGAGCAACAGATGCGTTTTAAGGCTGAGGTGTACAAAATGCAGGAATGTACCGATACTCCACCTAAGGGGGTCTGTGAAGGAGTAGAAACTGTTGTTTTTGTTAAATCTGCAGAGTCGAGGGAAGCGATTGAGAGAATGGTGGGAGTTTGCCGCGCTGCCTGCATGGGTTTACAGACTGTAGTAAATGCTGTTCCTGCCAGGATTACATTGGCTTTTAACGAGTCCTAGAATTGTTACCTTTACGGGAGATTTAGTATAGACAAGGCTTTATGCCTTTACCGATAAGCCTTTTTGGTATTTGCAGTGGAACTTGCTATGCCTGACAGCTTGCCGATTTCTTTACCTGGGCGGATACGTTTAGCCCATCTTCCCACGCCAATACAGCCGCTGGATAGGATTAGTAAACAATATTCCTTTCCTTTTGGCGGCCCTAGAATTTGGATAAAAAGGGATGACCTGACTGAATCTGGAATGTCAGGTAATAAATTGCGAAAACTTGAGTTTGTTGTTGCTGAGGCCTTAAAGCAGGGCAGCGATACCTTGATCACCGCTGGGGGTATTCAGTCCAATCATTGCCGCACCACTGCACTTGTCGGTGCTCGCTTAGGACTCAAAGTGCACCTGTTATTGCGTGGTGAGCCCTTAGCCCAAGCAGATGGAAACCTACTGCTGGATCAGTTGGCGGGGGCAGAAGTGAGCATCCATTCGCCTGAAGATTTTGCCAAAGATCTCAAGAGGCTGTTCAATTTTTGGTCTGATCAATATTCGAAGCGCGGGCACATTCCCTTCTGTATCCCTATTGGTGCCAGCGATGGTCTGGGATTGTGGGGGTATCTCTCGGCATCGCAAGAACTTATTACAGATTGTCGAATGAGAGGATTCCGGCCGGATCATATTGTGTGTGCCACTGGCAGTGGAGGTACCCAGGCGGGTTTAACGATGGGGTGCTATCTGCTGGGGCTTGGTGTTCAGGTCACAGGTTATGCTGTCTGCGATAATGCTACTTATTTTCAAACCAAAGTGAGAGAGGATATCCGCCATTGGAGCAGGCTATCGGGAAACCCTGTGGATTTGCAATCTCTGCAAGTGCATGTGAACGCCGACTATATTGGGCCGGGGTATGCCAAGGCTGAACCTCCAATCTACGAAATGATTGAAGAGATTGCTGCTCTAGAGGGAATCTTGTTGGACCCTATATATACCGGTAAAGCTTTTTATGGGCTGATGCAAGAATTGAGAAAAGGCCATTATAAAGGATCTAGTAACCTGGTATTTCTGCATTCGGGGGGGCAGTTTGCCTTGTTCCCCTATCGTCATAACTTCTCTTTTAATAGGGTTTAGGCCCCTTTACTGTTCTAGTGCTTCGGAAGCTGCTAACCTGCGCAACAAATTACAGCTGTGGCTGTATATAAAACAATCAGAATTGGTTCAGAGAAGTGGGGGGTTAGTTTGGATTCCTTTAATCAGCTGCTACTGTCGTTGGACGGTATGCTCGGATCGGCACCTTGGTTCCCGTGGGTGCTGCTCGGGGTAGGTTTCTTTTTTACTATCTATCTTGGGTTTCCGCAATTTCGTTACTTTGGACATGCGATTAAGATTGTCCAGGGGAAATATGATAAACCCGGTGACCCAGGAGATACCTCTCACTTCCAAGCACTGGCTACCGCTCTTTCAGGAACTGTAGGTACCGGTAATATCGGTGGTGTTGGCTTGGCTATTTTCCTGGGCGGCCCGGCCGCTTTGTTTTGGATGTGGATGACTGCCTTCCTGGGGATGACAACCAAGTTTGTCGAAGTCACACTGTCACATAAATATCGTATTAAAGCGGCAGATGGCTACTACGCAGGTGGTCCTATGTTCTATATGGAGCGCCGTCTCAATATGAAGTGGCTGGCAGTGTTATTTGCCATCGCCACAGTAATTTGTTCCTTCGGTACCGGAAGCTTGCCCCAGGTGAATAATATTGCCCAGGCGATGCACGATTCTTTCGGTATTGAGAAAGCGCTCACTGGTGGTGTGCTTGCCATCCTGCTGGGGATGGTGATCATCGGTGGCATTACCCGAATTGCCAAGGTTACCTCCACTATCGTTCCGGCAATGGCACTGATCTATGTAATTGGTGCGTTGGGTGTGATTTTCTACAATATAGAAAATATCGTCCCTTCATTTGTGGCCGTTTTCCGTGATGCCTTCACAGGAAGTGCTGCTGTAGGTGGTTTCCTCGGAGCCAGTTTTGCCTATGCCTTTAACCGTGGTGTGAATCGTGGCCTCTTCTCCAACGAGGCGGGGCAGGGCTCTGCACCGATTGCTCACGCCGCCGCACGTGCCGATGAGCCTGTTTCCGAAGGCATGGTTTCACTACTGGAACCGTTTATCGACACCATCATTATCTGTACTCTGACTGGCTTGGTAATCTTATCTTCCGGTGTATGGACTGAAAAACACGAAAACCTGTTTGAGGGGGCTGACACATATGTTGTCGAAGGTCGCTACGAAGAGAGTGACCCCAAGCAGGTTAAACAGCTGTTTAATTACTTAAGTGGTCAACCCAGTGATGTGAAGCCCTATAACGGATCAGTGGTTGTCACTGATGGGCAGCCTCTAAACCTGCAGGATTTCACCCTGATTCATGCACGCTCAATTGCAGAAGATCTGGATTTCCGTGTTGGTGAAGATCAGTTTAGCGGTGTGCTTAATGTTGTTGATGGTAAGTTTGCTAATGAGGATGTGGATATTTGGGGTAAATCCCTGGTTCATTCCGTTGCATTGACCAGTAAAGCTTTCCAGCGCGGTTTCTTCGGAGAATACGGTGGCTTGATTGTAACTCTGGGTATTCTCATGTTTGCTTTCTCGACCGCTATCGCTTGGTCCTACTATGGTGATCGCTCTATGATCTACCTGTTTGGTCCCAAGGCGGTAATGCCTTACCGAATTGTGTATGTGATTGCCTTCTTCTGGGCGGCGATTGAGGACACCACCGTTATTTGGAACCTGTCTGCGGTAGCCATCGTCATTATGACCTTACCGAACCTGTTTGGTATTACGATATTGGCGAAGGAGATGAAGTCAACGGTGAAGGATTATTGGAAGGACCCCAGCCATAAGTAACTTGGCTTGCAAGGGTTACTCCTAGAATAAAAAAGGCAGCCTAGTGGCTGCCTTTTTTATTGTCTGGCCCTGTTGGTATGGCAACGGGGCCAGATTGTTCAGCAGATAAGCTTATTCTGCTTGGGCGCTGAGTGCTACACCGGAGTATGTCTGGTAACCGCGAATACTAATGTACCAGGTACCTGCTTGTGGGTTGCTGATGTTGCAGTTCTCATCATTACCCCATTTATATGGACGACAATCCCAGGTGTTTCGAGTTGGTGCTGAGCCAAAGCGAACATAGAGGTCACCGTCCCCACTGCCACCAGACATTACCGCTTTCAGGGATGACATACCGCTGTCCACATCCAGGGTAAAGTGCTGCCAGGCATTAGCGGAGCCAGACAGATTGGTTTTTTCCCAGCCGCCGGGGTTGCCACCGCCACCGTCGGTGAAGCTACCTACCAGACTGACACCGGAGAAGGAACTATAACCACGCACCATCACATAGTAGGTGCCTGCTTGTATGTTGGAGATCTCACAGGTTTCATTGTTGCCGGTAGTGTAGGGGCGGCAGTCGTATGTGCTGGTGGTTGGTGCTGAGCCAAAACGTACATAGAGGTCCGCATCACCGGTGCCACCAGACATATTAAAGCTTAGGCCGGTAGCGCCAGCAGGAACATCTAAGGTGTAATGGAGTTCATCGCCAGAGCCGCCACCAAGGTTGTCAACGGAAACTCCATTTTCAAGCTCTCCAGGAGGAGGTGGTGGAGTGTTATCACAGGTAACTCCTACGGTACTGAAGGCAGTTGTAACATCCGCTTTACTGTACCCTAGGTCTACAGCAGCTTGCTCAACACCGCAGGCAGCCTCATCGTAGTCAGAGTTTGAGCCCCAGTACATCTGATTAGCGAGGACAAAAATATCAAATGCCTTGCGAGTATCCCAGCCGTTGGTATTGGCGATCAGATAGAAAGCTCGATTGTAGACACCGGAGCTATAGTGTACGTCCATACCGCTGTAATAATCATCGGCATGGCCAATGGAGCGTCCATCCTGTGTCGGGTCTTCAAAATAACGCAAGGCGCCATTGGCTTTGAAAATCTGGGCTCCAACCAGCCAGTCGTTACTGCCAGTCATAAAGTATTCAGCGGCTTCACCAGAGATATCGGAGAAGGCTTCATTAATTCCCCCTGGTTGTTGACTGTAAACTAGGCCAGAGTTCTGCTCGGTAAAGCCGTGGCTGACTTCGTGAGCCGTAACATCCAGGCTGACTAGGGGGTGGAAGGTGTTTTGCCCATCGCCAAAGGTCATCTGGCTGCCATCCCAGAAAGCATTTTCGTAGTTATTACCGTAATGCACGCGAAGGCGCAGCTTTTGAGTCAGCGGTGAAGTGTTGTACCAGTCACTGAACATTGCGAAGACCACGCCACCAAAATAGTGCGCGTCATTTAGCGGTGAATAAGCACCATTGATTTCTTTGTGATCATTGTAGGGGCAGTTGAATTGATGGACGCTGCCGCCACTGGTTCCATGATTCAGGTTCACAGTTTCAACGTTGGTAGTATCCATACGGCAGTTGGCATCAACCTGCATGGAGGGGAAATCGGTACCATATTCATAGCGGCCCGTTTTTACATTGCCGCCAGGACCTTGTGCATCTTGGAAGGTGAGGCCATCCCAATGCTTAATCACTTCACCGGTCATGGCATCAATAAAGTAGAAGGGGCGCTTGGGGTCGTCTCCATACTCGACCCAGTTCACCAGGTAGGCCAGGCGAGCCTCATCTTGTTCATTGATGTAAACATAGAGTTCTTTTTTCTGGTTTTTGGCCTCCAGTTTAAGCACTGGCAGTGATAAAGCACCCGACATCACTCCCTGTTGTGCGCGCAGTGAAACCTGATGGTTCATGGCGCGATCAAGGGCATTGCCCGCGTCAATTGCCGCGCGCACGGTGGGTACTTCAAGTTCGAGTCCGGTAAGGATATTACCGTGCATCTCGGTAATGAGTCCCTGTCCAGAACTGG
Organism: Microbulbifer variabilis; assembly: GCF_023716485.1. Classification (NCBI taxonomy): domain Bacteria; kingdom Pseudomonadati; phylum Pseudomonadota; class Gammaproteobacteria; order Cellvibrionales; family Microbulbiferaceae; genus Microbulbifer; species Microbulbifer variabilis. Next base: position 2,633,175 of record NZ_CP092418.1, on the reverse strand, counting down.
TTACGGTCTGTCCCCACACGGGTATGCCTTTGTGGGTTTGTTGGTAGCGGGCGACGGTTTTGCCATTTCCCAGAGTACGCTCACGAATTTTTACCAATGCCATATCAGATCCGGCAACGGTATTTAATGTCTGTGGCGAGAGCATATCTGGAGTGGCTGGAACACGGTCGGCAGCCTGCGCACTAATAGCCATAGCTAAAGTGCAGGTAAGTCCTATGAAATGCTTCATTGCTAGCTTTCCCTTATTTAACTTTTTTATTAGCGACCGAGCATCAGCAGCTGGAAAACAATCCAGTAAGGAATTACTGATTGCTTCAGCAACTTGATGCAAACGGTCTTTATGGTTGGTAAGACAGCAGAAGAAGGCCGGGCATCTGGGGTGGGGCCAATAATTGGCATTGACGTCCGCTTTCTCAAACCGGTTGCCCAAATATTCCGGGCAACCTGAGATTACCTTGCATGTGCTTAGTGGCAACAAAAAGGTGATGACAAACTCATATATTTGAATTGTTTTCGATATTTTTGCTTAATTAGTCACAAATCAGCAAATAATATCCTGCCGAGGAATCCAAATTGATGCGCTTAAATAAACCCGATAAAAGGGTGGTGCGCCAGCCGAGAATAAAATTTCAGAAAAGTCTCAAAAATATTTTTTGGGATTATCTATACGTTGAGAAGTAGATATTCCCGCTCCCAAGAACTGATAACTCGGTTAAATTCCTCGTATTCATCACGTTTTATTGCGCTCCATGCTTTTACGAATTTTTTGCCAAACATTTCAGCGGCGCCTTCACATTCCGTTAAAAGATTGAGGGCGTGCTCTTGAGTGCGGGGTAAGGTAATGGTCTCTTTGGAGCAGTCGCCCTGATACGGTGCGCTAGGCGCTACCTTATTGATCATACCGAGATAACCGCAAGCGAGAGAAGCCGCAATGGCGAGATAAGGGTTGCAGTCGGCACCAGGAAAACGATTTTCCAATCTTTTTCCTTGAGGTGAACTGTCGGGAACTCTAAGGCCGGTAGTGCGATTGTCATAGCCCCAATGCAGGCTTGTCGGGGCGGCCATTTCGGGAGTGAAGCGTCGATAAGAATTGACATTTGGGGCTAGAAAACTAATGAATCCTGGAGTGTACTCCTGCATACCGCCAATAAAATACATGAAGCTATCGTTTTCATTTCCATGGTCGTCTACAAATATGTTCTTCTCTGTTTTTAAGTCAACAACACTTTGGTGAAGATGTAATGCACTGCCGGGTTCGTCCTCCATGGGTTTGGCCATAAAGGTGGCATAAATTCCGTGGCGCAGAGCAGTTTCTCTGACGGTGCGTTTAAAGGTGAAAACTTGATCGGCGAGTTGAAGTGGGTCTCCATGAAGGAAATTGATTTCCATCTGCGCGGTTCCTGATTCGTGAATCAAGGTATCTACATCGAGCCCCTGCGCCTCACAGAAATTATACATATCCTCAATAATGGGTTCGTATTCGTTGGCAGCGTCGATGCTATAAGACTGTCTGGTTTTTTCCGTGCGGCCAGATCTGCCAACGGGTGCTGAGAGTTTTTCATCTGGATCAAGATTGCGCTTTATGAGGTAAAACTCTACCTCCGGAGCAACGATTGGTTTCCAGCCTTTCTCTTTATATTTTTCCAAAACGAATTTGAGGATGTTCCGCGTACTAATCGGATGTGGTTGACCATCCCGGGTATAACAATCGTGAATAATTTGAGCAGTGGGATCATTGGCCCAGGGGTTAAGTCGAACGGAATCGGGATCTGGCACCAGCAACATATCCGTATCTGCTGGGTCCACGAGTTCATTGTGCTCATCGACATAGTCGCCGGTAACGGTTTGCACAAGAATACTTTCTGGAAGTCGGCTGTCCTGGGTAAGGAATTTATCTGTAGGCGTAAATTTGCCTCTGGCATTACCCGACATATCCGGCACCAGGCACTCCACCTCGGCAATATCGTGTTCGGCGAGCCAGCTTGTAATCTTGTCCATTTGTTAGAGTTACCCAGTGTGTTTCCATCTACATGTCGTACCAGTATATGCCTGACCCTCACATTGGCGGTAGCCGCCAGTGCAGGCAAAAATAATGACTTGCCGAATATGTTTTGAGATTTATGGGAAGCCTGGCACGGCAGGTAAAAGGGAATTACCATTTTGCTATTCTCGGGGCCGAACTATTTTAGAGCTTCCCGCATACTCAACGCCTTGAAGGGCTGCATTGATGAAAACCACCTCTGGTTATACAGATTCTTACTACTCAGCAAGTGCCAATCCGCTTACCTCCTATCCCCAGCTGGATGGTGTCCGGGAGGTGGATGTTTGTGTGATTGGGGCCGGCTATACCGGGCTCTCCACAGCGTTGCATTTAGCGGAACGGGGCTACAAAGTGTCTGTCTTGGAAGCGCAGCGTGTGGCATGGGGCGCATCTGGTCGCAATGGTGGACATGTTGGGGTTGGGCAACGGCGCTGCCAAAGTGACTTGGAAGAAATGTTCGGTGTGGAGATTGCCAAGCGGTTTTGGCAATTTAGCCTTGAGGCGGTGCGGCTAGTAGAGCAGTTGATTGATAAGCATCAAATTAATTGCGACCTGAAGCGAGGGATTATGCATCTCGCAGCTAAACCCAGCCATGACAACTACCTGCGCAAGGAAGCCGAGCTTCTTCAGGAGCGTTATGGTTACTCGGGTGTGCGCTATGCCGATGAGCAGGAGGTGGGTGGCCTTGTGGGAACAAGGCGTTATTTAGGCGCGCAAATTGACAGTGGCTCCATGCACCTTCACCCATTGAACTATGGGCTTGGGTTAGCGGCGGCTTGTGTCAGAGCTGGGGTCGAGCTCTATGAGCACAGCAGAGTGACTAGCTATCGGGGAGGGAATTCCTGTACCGTCGAAACAGCCAAGGGGCAGATAAAGGCGGCTAAGGTTATATTGGCCTGCAATGGCTATCTCGGAAACTTGGAGCCGCGGCTGGCTGGCAAAATTATGCCAATCAATAATTTTGTTCTGGCCACTGAACCTCTGTCTGAGCCTGCTGCTCAAAAATTGATCGCCAATGATTATGCAGTGCAGGACACACTATTTGTTATCAACTACTGGAAGTTATCGGGAGATAACCGCCTGATTTTTGGTGGTGGTGAGAATTATACGGCCAGCTTTCCTGCAGATATACGCAAGTTTGTACGGAAAAAAATGCTGCAGGTGTATCCGCAGCTAAAGCAGACCCGAATTGATTATGGCTGGGGCGGCACTCTGGCGATCACTATGAATCGCATGCCGCATATGGGGCGCCTGGAGCCCAATATCTATTACAGTCAAGGTTACTCGGGCCACGGGGTGCCTACTGCAACCTTTGCGGGAAAACTGCTCGCTGAAGCAATTGCTGGCACTGAGGAGCGCTTTGACATCATGACGAAGATCCCAACAGAGACTTTTCCTGGTGGAACCCTTTTGCGTTGGCCGGGCCTGGTGCTGGGAATGCTTTACCACAGTTTGCTTGATAGGTTTGGGCATTGAAAGAGGTGAGGTGGCTGGACTGTTGCTGGTGAAATTGTCGACTCCTTTGGTGTTAAGATGCTGTGAGTTGCCATTAGGAAACCGATCTTGTCCAGTACCGAACAGCATAAGCGCAAAAGCCAATTAACCCCTCGCCGCGAGCCGGTCCAAGCCCGTGCACGGGCTCGAGCCCGGCAGATACTCGATGTCACCGGGAGGCTCCTGGAAGAGGTCGGGCTCGATGATCTCACTACTATCCTAATTGCGCGGAAGCTCGATATTTCAGTGGGCTCCCTCTACCATTATTTCCCCAATAAACATGCGATTCTCTATGCTATGGGCGAGCAGTGGCTCGCTAGTATCAGTGAGGCCATGGCTGAGCTGGCAGAGCTCGATCTCGAGCATATGACACTTGGGAGTTTTATTGATGAGTTTGTTGGGCGCCTTCTAGCTGTGTACCGTGAGCAGCGAGGACTGCTGCCATTGGCCCAAGCTATGTGGGGAATTCCCGAGTTGCACGAGCTGGATAAGAGCCATGACGAGCTGGTGATCGGGCACCTGGTGGATATGTTCCATCGCTTGGGCTTTACCTGCCCGCCCAATGAAATGAATCGCTTGGGTCGGCTCACACTGGAAAGCTGCCATGCGCTATTGCTGGTGATGGTTAACCAAGCAGAGGTGCGTGCTTACCGTACCCGTGAAGATTTACAGCAAATGCTTTTCACTCTGTTGAACCTCAGAGGAAGCGATAATAGTCCCGAGGGGCTCAGTGATGTGGAGGCGCCCTGATGGCCATGCGTCCGGACAAACTGGTAATCGCGATTTCTTCTCGGGCACTGTTCGACTTGAATGATAGCCATAAGGTTTTCGAGGAGCTGGGCCTGCAAGCTTTCTCGCGCTATCAAGTAGAGCGGGAGAATGATGTTTTGCAGAAAGGAGATGCCTTCCACCTGGTAGAGAAATTTCTAAAAATCAACGAGCAGCTTGAGGGGGAGCCCAGGGTCGAGGTCATCCTGCTTTCCCGTAACAGTGCTGATACAGGACTTAGGGTGTTTAACTCAATTGAGCACTATGGTCTGGATATTACCCGGGCTGCCTTTTGCAATGGTGAAAGCCCCTATCGCTATATCGGTCCATTTGGCTGTAATTTGTTTCTCTCGACTGATGGCTTGGATGTTCGTCGCGCCCTGGATCAGGGGGTTGCTGCGGCAACTCTGGTGGCCGGAGGTAGTCGCGAACAGCGAGACGATGTTTTGCGCTTTGCCTTTGATGGTGATGCAGTAATCTTTTCTGATGAGGCTGAGCAGATTTTCAAGCGGGATGGGCTGGATGCCTTTACCCGTGCAGAGCGTGCCTCTGCACAGATGCCGCTGGGTGGGGGGCCTTTCAAGGGATTTCTTGAGGCTTTACAGACATTGCAGGCGGAATTTGGTTTAGAGAGCTGTCCAATACGCACCGCCCTGGTGACGGCAAGGTCTGCGCCAGCCCATGAGCGGGTAATACGCACGTTGCGTGCTTGGGACATCCGGGTAGATGAATCGGTATTTTTGGGGGGGCTTCCAAAGGGGGAGTTTCTGCGGGCATTCGGTGCTGATGTGTTCTTTGATGACCAGCCGGCGCACTGTGCCTCCGCAGCTGAGCATGTGGCTACAGGTCATGTGCCGCACGGAATTGCCAATATCGCAAATAGTGATGCCTGAGTATTTGAGCCCTTTCGGGGCCAATTAATGCTTGAAAGTCGATTGACACCCGCCGCTCTTCACTGGATATTCATCTGTCCGTTGGCCCCGGCTTCGATTGGCTGCTATTCTTTTCTCGCATAACTCAAGATGTTTTTTATAACTAACAATTTATATGTCAGAGTTGCACTCGTCCTGGGGCGGGGTGATTGATATTAAAGGGAGGACTTATGAAGCTGCAGCAGTTGCGATATATCTGGGAAGTGGCGCATCACGATCTCAACGTTTCTGCTACTGCGCAGAGCCTCTATACCTCCCAGCCGGGCATCAGCAAGCAGATTCGCCTACTGGAAGATGAGCTGGGGGTGGAAATCTTTGCCCGCAGCGGCAAGCACCTCACCAGGGTGACGCCAGCGGGGGAGGCGATCCTCAAGACCGCTGGCGAAATTATGCGCAAAGTGGAAAATATCAAGCAGGTTGCCCAGGAGTTCAGCAATGACAAGAAGGGCAGCTTGGCGGTTGCCACTACCCATACCCAGGCGCGGTATGCGCTGCCCCCGGTTATCAAGCTGTTTATTTCCCGTTACCCTGATGTATCGCTGCATATGCACCAGGGAACCCCCATGCAAATCTCGGAAATGGCAGCCGATGGTACTGCGGATTTCGCTATTGCTACCGAGGCACTAGAGCTTTTCAGTGATTTGGTGATGATGCCGGTTTATCGCTGGAATCGTTGTATTTTGGTGCCTAAAGATCATCCTCTCTGCCATGTCAGCAAGCTGAATCTTGAAGAGGTTGCAAAGTATCCAATCGTCACTTACGTGTTTGGCTTTACCGGCCGCTCAAAATTGGATGAGGCATTCCTGGAGAAAGGGCTTTCGCCTAAGGTCGTGTTTACCGCCGCGGATGCGGATGTTATTAAAACCTATGTGCGCCTGGGTCTCGGTATTGGCATAGTGGCGGATATGGCGGTGGATGGTGAGGATGAAGATTTAGTTGCCCTGGATGCCAGTGATTTGTTCGAGTCCAGTATTACCAAGATCGGCTTTCGCAAGGGAATATTCCTGCGAGGCTTTATGTATGATTTCATCCAACAGTTTGCTCCGCATCTCACCCGGGAATTGGTGGATCAAGCTGCGCATGCTACTTCCAGAGCTGAGGTAGATGCGCTATTTGCCGATACAGAGCTGCCGGTATATTAGTATTGCGGTGTAGCTGGCTGGCAGAGGCTAAGAGGCCTCTGCCTGTTGGATCAGGGGTTGTAAAACTTCCTTGGCAAATTTGAAGTAGACGGTATAGATCTCTGCTTCTTGCCCTTCACGCTCGACCACAAAGAATGGCGCTCGATCCACATTAAATTGCTGTGCAATTTGCATCCCGGCACTTTGCGGGTCGCTCACGTCAGCTATCAAGGTTTGATCGATAAATTTGAGTTGTTCGTTCACTTCCAGTTTTTCCTGCACATCCCGGCATTTGGCGCAGGGTGAGCCATCGGCGAGTACTTTTTTGACTAGTGTGATCTTCACAATAAATTCCTTGATCCAGTTAAGCGCTGAAATTGGCACTACTGGCATTGAATCTATCAGATGGCCTAATAACTTTGAAATATCAATCCTAGATAGTTCTATAACCAAAATGCTGTAGTAAGACTACAGAAAAGCCCGGCAGGCAGTGATTTTTGACGGGCTGGGTGATCAATTCAGGAATTGCTCTGCGGTTTCAAGAAGTAAGCGCACTTTGGCCAGGCACTCCTTGTACTCTGCTGTCGGGTCAGAGTCGGCGACTATGCCTCCACCGGCAGCACAGGTAATGCGCCCATTACTGGCGCTAAAGGTACGAATGGCGATGTTGGTATCGGCGCGGCCGCAGCTACTGATATAGCCGATGCTGCCGCAATAGATACCCCTGGGGCTGGCTTCCAGCTCGCGAATGACCTCCATAGAGCGGCGTTTGGGGGCACCGGTGATGGAGCCTCCGGGAAAACAGGCCGCTAACAGGTCGCTGTAAGCTGAGTCCTCATGCATCTCTCCTGTCACTACGCTGACCAAGTGGTGAACATTGGCAAAGCTAGCCAGCTGGAATAGCTCCGGCACCCTCACGCTGCCACTGCGGCATAACTTGCTGAAATCGTTGCGCAGCAAATCCACGATCATCAGGTTTTCTGCGCGATCTTTAGGGCTTCTCTGCAGGGTAAATGCCGCACGCTGGTCCTCTACCGGATCAGCTACTCTGGCGGCGGTGCCCTTGATGGGCTCGGTGCGCAAGCTACTGCCATCGGCACGAATAAAGCGCTCTGGCGATAGGCTCAGCAAGCTGCCCTGGGGCATTTCCATAAATGCTGAAAATGGCCCTGCCACGCGTCGACGCAATGCCAGGTAGGCACCAAAGAGATCGCCCTCGTAGGGGGCGCTGAAGCGTTGGGTAAAGTTTGCCTGGTAGACATCTCCCGCTGCGATATATTCGAGGATTCGCGCAATGCGCTCCTCATAGTCAGCAACACTGAGTTCGTGGGCAAATGGTGCTAAAAGGCGAAACCCCTCGGGATCCTGCTCTCGCTCCCAGTGCACCGATTTAAAACGATCGATTAGCTCTTGTACCTGCCTGGCTGGGCAGGCAGGATGAAAAACCAGATGGCAGGAGCCCAGCTGGTGATCTGCAATAAAAGCCCAGCTATAGAGCCCAAAAAAGCCTGCCGGTAGGTCCGTAGGTCGGGTATCCGCCGGCAAAAAGTTACCGCCGGTGCCCAGTTCATAACCGGCAAAACCGATGATTCCACCGCAAAATGGCAGTTGCGAGTCCCGCTCCTGAGGGCACAGCTCACGACTTAGGTCATCTACCCGAGTGAAAGGCTCGCTGCTATCTGCTGCCAGTTCCAGCGCGTTAAGAGGGTCGGCACTGATAATATCGTAGCGACCTCCGCTGCTGAGAGGCCGGCCGCTATCGAGCCATACCGGCACAGGTAGATCCGCAATTGCCTGGAAGGCTGCTGCAGAATTGAGTGAATAGGGCAGGGAGACTATTTGCATATCAAAACACGGCAGTCTGGAAGACGGCGCACACTACACACTTTGTCGCGGCGTGAAAAGGGCGCCTGGCTTTTTGGTCATCCCTTAGTCAATTCTTCGCTCGATGCCGGCCTGGGACATCAGGCGCGTAGCGAGCTCCTCCACGGATAGCTGGGTGGCATTGAGGAAGGGCACTTGCGCCCGCCTTAGCATCTGTTCGACTTGGCGCACCTCAAATTCGCACTGCCCTATAGAAGCGTAGCGGCTATTGGCGCGTCTTTCCTGTCGAATCTGCATCAAGCGTTTGGGATCTATGGTGAGACCGAAGAGTTTGCGCTGGAAGGGGCGCAGAATCTTGGGCAGGGTGGTGGAGTCCATATCCTCTTCGGTGATGGGATAGTTGGCCGCGCGCAGTCCAAATTGCAGGGCTAAATATAGGCAGGTGGGGGTTTTGCCGGAGCGGGAGACGCCGAGCAATATGACATCCGCTTGCTCAAATTCACTGATGCGGCGCCCGTCGTCGTTATCGATAGCAAAATGCACCGCATCAATGCGTTCGCTATAGCGGCGATTATCGGCAATGCCGTGGGAGACATTAACGGTCTGTGCAGGATCGCGCCCAAATAAATTGGCCAGAGGTGTCAGGTAATTCTCGAAGATATCCAGCATTAAAGCGGGGCTTTGGTGCAATTGATCGCGAATCTGGTCAGAAACGATGCTGGTAATAATGATGGGCTGCAGACCGGATTCCTGGGCAGCGCTCTCTATACGCTGGAGAGCCTGCTGGACCTTTTCGGTAGAGTCAATATAAGGCAGAGTCACCTGCTCGACATGCTGGTCCTGAAACTGTGCCAATAGGCTGTGGCCAATGCCCTCTACAGTGAGGCCGGTTCCATCGGAAATAAAAAAAGCGGTGCGTTTGTCTTTTGCCATGCTGCGTCTCTGTCTGTTGGCGGGACTTTTTAGTGGCCGCTAGTATAGGGGTGGTGGGCTTAAAGGTCTTATTTTCTGAGAGCTAAGCAAGCTTGTAGAAAATTTACAACATATTGACCGTTTTTCCTGGGCTATTTTTTACAAGACTCATCCTTATAATCAGCGCCCAACAAACCTGATTTCAGAGGGCCTTCACTTGACGAATTTCACCATCGACTTTGCAAAACTGGGAATGGATGATGTCGACAAAGTCGGCGGTAAAAACGCATCGCTCGGCGAGATGATTTCATCTCTGGCCGGCGCTGGTGTGAGTGTACCGGGCGGCTTTGCGACCACAGCGGAGGCTTTTCGGGCTTTCCTAGCCCATGAGCAGTTAGAGCAGCGTATCGCCGAGCGGCTGAAAGGACTCGATGTCGGTGATGTTACTGAGTTAGCCAAAGCCGGCGATGAAATTCGCAATTGGATCATACAGACCCCATTTCCTGCACAGCTGGAAAAAGAGATCCGCGATGGTTATGAAGCTTTGGGTGGTGGTGAGACAGCTGTTGCTGTGCGTTCCTCCGCGACTGCTGAAGATTTACCGGATGCTTCTTTCGCAGGCCAGCAGGAGACCTTCCTGAATATCCGTGGTATAGATGCGGTTCTGATTGCGGTTAAAGAAGTATTTGCCTCTCTCTATAACGACCGTGCCATCGCCTACCGTGTACATACAGGCTACGCGGATGTAGGTGTAGCTCTGTCGGCTGGTATTCAGCACATGGTGCGCAGTGAGACTGGCGCGGCCGGTGTAATGTTTACCTTGGATACTGAGAGTGGATTCCGTGATGTGATCTTTATCACTGCGGCCTTCGGTCTGGGTGAGACTGTTGTACAGGGTGCTGTGAATCCTGACGAGTTCTATCTCTACAAGCCGGCTTTGGATGCTGGGCGCCCAGCTATCCTACGTCGCAATCGCGGTAGTAAAGCCATCAAAATGGTTTACGACGAAAGCGGCGATTGCGGGCGCTCAGTAAAAACCGTTGAGGTTGCAGAAGAAGATCGCCAGCGTTTTGCTCTCAATGATGAAGAGCTGACCAGCCTGGCAATTCAGGCCCGTAAAATCGAAGAGCACTACGGTCGTCCGATGGATATCGAGTGGGCCAAAGACGGTGATACCGGTAAGCTATTTATCGTACAAGCGCGCCCGGAGACCGTACGCTCCCGCGATCAGGGTACCAGCATTGAGCGTTACAGCCTGCAGGAACGCGGTGAAGTACTGTGTGAGGGGCGCGCGATTGGTCAGCGTATCGGTGCAGGCCGCGTTCGCAAGCTGAAGTCCGTCCAAGATATGGCAGCTATGCAGGACGGTGAGGTCCTGGTGACCGATATGACCGACCCGGATTGGGAACCGGTGTTGAAAAAGGCGAGCGCAATTGTTACCAACCGCGGCGGCCGTACTTGTCACGCGGCGATTATTGCCCGTGAATTGGGGATTCCCGCAGTGGTTGGCTGTGGAAACGCCACCGAGTTATTGGAAGACGGTACTCCCGTCACCGTCTCTTGTGCCGAAGGCGATACCGGCTTCGTAATGTCCGGCGAGTTGGACTTCCAGCGTGAAGAAACTGAAGTTTCCGAAATGCCGGATCTGCCTTTCAAAATCATGCTCAATGTGGGCAATCCAGATCGCGCTTTTGCCTTTAGCCACTTGCCCAATCAGGGGGTTGGCCTGGCGCGCTTGGAATTTATCCTGAATCGCATGATTGGGATTCACCCGAAAGCCCTGCTTGAGCTGGATAGCCTCCCGGATGACTTGCAACAGAATATCCGCGAGCGCATAGGCGGTTACGCCTCCCCGGAAGACTTTATTGTTGAGAAACTGGTAGAAGGTATCGCTACCCTGGCCGCGGCCTTTGCACCTAATCGTGTAATCGTGCGTCTATCAGACTTTAAGTCCAACGAATACGCACACCTGGTTGGTGGCCAACTATACGAACCCAGCGAAGAGAACCCGATGCTCGGCTTCCGTGGTGCGGCTCGCTACCGCTCTGAAGATTTCCGCCAGTGTTTCGCCCTGGAATGTCGTGCACTGAAGAAAGTGCGTGACGAGATGGGGCTGACCAATGTGGAGATCATGGTACCCTTCGTGCGAACTCCGGAAGAGGCAGAAGAGGTTGTCGGTCTGCTCGCCGAGAACGGTCTGCGCCGCGGCGAGGCTGGTCTCAAGGTCATTATGATGTGCGAACTGCCATCCAATGCCCTGCTGGCAGAAGAGTTCCTGCAGCATTTTGATGGCTTCTCAATCGGTTCTAATGACTTGACCCAGCTTACCCTGGGTCTTGATCGGGATTCCGGTCTGGTGGCCGACCTGTTCGACGAGCGTAACCCGGCAGTGAAGGCTCTGCTGTCCCGCGCCATCCAGGCCTGCAAAAAAGCTGGTAAATATGTAGGCATCTGCGGTCAGGGACCTTCTGACCACAAAGACTTCGCCCGCTGGTTGATGGATGAGGGAATCGACAGTGTTTCCCTGAACCCGGATACCGCTGTAGATACCTGGCTATTCCTAGCTAACGAAGAAGCCTAATTTCCTTTCTAAGCGGCCCTTTTGGGCCGCTTTTCCTATCTAAGCGCCCCTCCAGCGACTGTGGTTTTTTTTTCCTAATTCATTGCGTGTTTGCCCAAAAATTAGACTTCTGTTGCCGCTTCTCTCGATAACTTCGGAATTTATCCTGCTATTTCTGTGTGAGATTTACGGATCACACGCTACCGAAAAAATTCAAAACTCTATGGCTTGCCTTCAGAGATAAGAATTCATTCTAAGGCTTACCACCAGCCTCAATAAAATCGGAAGAGTCCTGAGGCAGCGCGTAGATGGAAAACAGAGCGCAATTTGCTTTGGTGCTGATTCACCTGCAGGGGTAAATCCTCCGGTGTAGAAGTTTGAGTGGTATCGGTTGGGCTGTTTTCCTTTCCGCCCACTTTGGCAGAGCAGAGAAAGTTGTTGAGGTGAGCTATGCATACGAGCAGACAGTTACAGATCCCAATATTACATATTTTTCTGATGTTGTGTCTCTTGGCACTAATCGCCGTTCCCCCTGCAATGGCAAAGCCCCGCGGTGGTAACTGGTTTGATGATCGCGCTGCGGCTAGGGGAGGAGGCGCCTCAATCAGGATTGACTTGAGTGAACAGCGCGCTTACCTCTACAAAGGCGGTAAGTTGGTTGGGGTATCCAGAATTTCCTCCGGTAAGCGGGGTTATAGTACGCGGCCAGGACACTTCCGTGTATTGTCCAAGCACCCGCATCATCGCTCTTCGATCTACGGTAGTTATGTAGATAGGCGCACAGGACGGGTGGTGAGGTCCAATGTAAATACTCGTAAACATCGTCGCCCCGCCGGTACTGTGTATCGTGGTGCAAAAATGAATAACTATATTCGCTTCAACGGCGGGATCGGTCTGCATGCTTCTGGCCATGTGCCCAGACACCCTGCCTCGCATGGTTGTGTGCGTATGCCTCCGCACATGGCTAGAAAGTTTTATCGCCATGTACGTGTAGGTACTCCGGTGCGTGTTACGCACTAAAACCTGAAAACGATTTTGTAGCAGCGAAGCCTTGGCCGGGTATTATCTATAGGGATGATACCCGGTATTTATTTGTCAGCCTGCCACCAGAGTGACACTATCGCTATCATCATTTTTTACGGAATGATTGCGAGAGGGCTTATGCCAATTTCTACCCCCGATTTGTGTGATGACCACGGTGATGCAGTGCAAGTGGTTGAGCCGATGTTTATTAATTACGGAGGCCGTGAGAGCTTTGGCGGTCAAATCGTAACTATTAAGTGTTTTGAGGATAACTCGCTGGTGCGGGAGTTAGTGGCGGAACCGGGAAAAGGAAAGGTTCTGGTAGTCGATGCGGGTGGTTCAATGCGTCGCGCTTGTCTTGGCGATATGCTCGCCGATAAAGCGGTAGCCAATGGCTGGGAAGGCATAGTGATGTATGGCTGCATCCGCGATGTTGACCAGATTGGGGCGCTAGATTTAGGCGTTCAGGCCCTGGGTACACACCCAATGAAAACGGAGAAAAAAGGTATTGGCGAGCGGGATCTGGCAGTGACTTTTGGAGGGGTGACTTTTCGACCTGGAGAATATCTGTATGGAGATAACAACGGAATCATTGTTGCTCAAGAAGCACTAGTGTGAGCCCCACTTTTCAATTACGCAGCTTCCACAAAAGCTTGTAAATAAAAATGCCCGCTGGCAACTTTGTTGCCGCGGACATCGTTCATGAAGAGCTGCCTATCGATTGTGTAAATCTGAAACTGGATCCTTGGGCATGCGCAGAGACATCAGAAAATAAAGGATCTTATTCTTGTCTTCGTCACTCAGATTTTGGAAGTTTTCTGCGGCGTAGCCGGCATCACTTCCAGGATTATCGTGTAACAAGATGGCTTCTACCAAGGTGAGTGCGCGCCCATCGTGCATATAGGGCGCTGTGTCAGCAACTCCCCAAAGGCGTGCGGTGATAAATTCCCTGTTTTGCACCTCATCCTGGAAAAAGGCGGTTTCAGCTAGTGCTATGCCCATGTCATAGCGCTTGAGATCAGAGAACATTTCGACCTCAATTCCCGCTCCAAAAATGGATTTAAAAACTGTGGGGGGCTTACTTAGATCCACGTGATAGAAAGTATCTTCAAATGGGGCCTCCGGGGAGCCCGTTAGCTTAAAGGGCAAGGTCCTCCGCTCAGTGGTCATTACGGGACGATGGCAGTCGGCACAGCCAACCTCGTGGAACAATTTGCGACCCCGGTTATTTTTGCCGGATTCTATTTGGAAGGGGCGGTCCAGGGTGGCAATGAAAATACTGATCGCGGATAGATCACCGACAGAAATTTCGTTGGTCACGCCGTCATTGTCTTCGTCGGCTTCTGCCCCGCCAAACTTTTCTGTTGCCTGCATCCCCATGTGAAAAGAAAGGGCGTTCAAGGAGAATTCGCGGGCTGAGGCATTATCGCCTTTCCTGCCAAACGGGCGTACCACAAGGTCGGCATCGACGCCTTCCACATTGCTGGTGTCCAGGTTGCCATCCTCATCGACAAAAATACTGCCAAAATTAACGGATTTAGTATCCAGACTGACAACAGTTCCAGGGTTGTCTAAGGCGTATTGTTTGAGGCGCTGAAGGTCAGCGGTCATTTCTCTGGCGACTAGTTCAATCCCTCCAGAGCCAAATAAGAATAGGGGGTTGATTAGGCGGCCATCGTATTCCGCAGTCCCATCGAAGCTTTCGTCAATGACATCGATATTTACCGGACGCAGCATTGCGCTGGTACTAAAACCGCCACCGCCGCCAATACCCATGGTGGCCGGCACAGTTCTATTGCTGACGATACTGTGACATTCCAGGCAGTTCTGGGAGTCGAGTCCATTGACTCGCAGGAAGGTACCATTGCCCTGTAATGTCGGTCGGTTCCCGCCATCCGCGGAGTGGTTATCAGGCTGGGATTCATCGTGTGCACCATCCCCGTAGCCATCGTAGCGATTAAAGGGGGTGCTGAAAATGAGCATCCCGGCCTGGCGAATTTCATCCAGGCTCAGTTCACCTTCAACAATTTGTCCCTGGGTAATTCTGTCTTCCGGGGCCAGCCGGGGGCCTTCACCCACCAGATTGGCGAAGAGCAGGCTGGGGGTTAAAAGTCCGACACCGGCAAGCGAGTTCACAAGAGTCTGCTTCATACGAGCATCCTAATTCAATGCTTTCTATCAACTGATCCAGAGCTTCATTTGCGGCGTCCATTCCATCTCTCTAAATATAGGTAGTATTTCCCAGGAATATCGCGACAACTGGCGTTTCATACATCTTATTGATGTATAAATTTCAGGTTCTCTTGGGCGTCTAGTTACTAGGGGGCTCTCCCCGCACAAAATGTTGTGTCAGGAGTACTGAGTGAATACTTGTGAGTTTTCAATTTGGGAAGGGATCTTACTGAAACTCTTCAACCGCATTCGTTGCCTATCATTATTTTTTGAAATAGCACCATGGCTAGTGGTAATTGGCGGGGTAGTGCACCGCTAGGGATACTGCGGAAGGTAAAAATGAGCGAGTTGCGCAAGAAATTCTTTACCAAACCCCTATTGAACATCATAAAGAGGATTTTACCGCCAATATCTCAAACGGAACGGGAGGCAATGGAGGCTGGAGAAGTTTGGTGGGATGCTCAGCTTCTCTCCGGCAAACCGGACTGGAAGCAACTACTCGATATGGGACCGCCGGAGCTGAATGAGGAGGAACAGGCTTTTCTCGATGGGCCTGCCGAAGAGCTCTGCAAAATGATCAATGATTGGCAGATCAGCTTTGTTGATCACGATATCCCAGAGCATGTTTGGGAGTTTCTACGCAAAAATCGTTTCTTCGGCATCATCATTCCCAAAAAATATGGTGGTCTCGGCTTTTCCCCTACTGCGCATGCAGAAATAGTCACCAAAATTTCCACGCGGAGTAACACCGTCGGCGTCACTGTGATGGTGCCCAACTCCCTCGGGCCGGGAGAATTGCTGCTCGCTCATGGCACCCAGGAGCAAAAAGATTATTACTTGCCCCGGCTTGCCGATGGCACGGATATTCCCTGTTTTGGCCTCACCAGCCCTCAGGCGGGCTCCGATGCGGCATCCATGATTGACCGCGGAGAGGTCTGTTACGGTGATCATCAGGGGGAAAAGGTCTTGGGGATGCGTGTCAACTGGCACAAGCGGTATATCACCCTGGGGCCTATTGCCACGGTCTTGGGGCTCGCCTTTAAGTTGTACGACCCGGAGCATATTCTCGGCGATAAAGAGGAGCTGGGAATTACTGTGGCACTGGTCCCTACTGATACAGAAGGCGTGACTATTGGTCAACGCCATCTTCCGGCGATGCAGGCCTTCCAAAATGGTCCCAACTGGGGAAAAGATGTCTTTATCCCTATGGAGTGGATTATTGGTGGCCAGGAGAATGTCGGCAAAGGCTGGGAAATGTTGATGAGTGCCTTGGCTGCCGGGCGTGGCATCTCGCTTCCCTCGCTATCTACGGGCGGTGCCAAGATGGCGGCGAGGACCACTGGTGCTTATGCGCGTATCCGCGAGCAATTCAATATTCCTGTAGGGCGTTTTGAAGGGGTGCAAAGTCGGCTGGCGGAGATCGCCGCTATCGCTTTCGTGCTAGATAGCGCCCATAAGACAACCACCAGGGCATTGGATGATGGACTTAAGCCGGCGGTAATCACCGCAATTATGAAAGCCAGTGCAACAGGGGGGCTGCGCCAGGCTATTGATGACGCCATGGATATTCATGCCGGTAAAGCCATCATGGATGGCCCACTGAATTACCTGGGTAATGCCTACCGTGCGGTACCCGTGGCGATAACGGTAGAAGGGGCCAATTTATTGACCCGCAGCTTAATGATCTTTGGCCAGGGCGCTATTCGCTGCCACCCCTACATACTTGATGAAATGCTCGCTGCTGAAAATCCCGATGAAGAGGAGGGGCTGGAGCAACTGGATCATTTACTCCCCAAGCATATGTGGTTCCAATTCAAGACACTATTGCGAGGAGTATTTCATGGTTGGACCGTGGGGCTCTTTGCCAGCAGCCCTCGCAATGTTGGAGGCGCGGCCAAGTATTTTCGTCAGATCAATCGCTACTCGGCTGTGCTGACACTGGTGACAGAGGTCTCGCTGATCACCTTGGGCGGTGAGTTAAAAAGAAAAGAGCTGATATCCTCCCGGCTCGGCGATGTGCTCAGCCAGCTTTATCTGTTGAGCTGTACTCTTAAGCGTTTCTATGATGATGGCAATCCCAAAGATGATTTACCGTTGCTGGAATTCGCCATGCGCGATGGTTTGCATAAAATCGAAGTTCAGTTGTTGGAAGTTTTTCAGAATTTCCCGCGCCCATTTTTTGGACAGTTGATGCATTTTCTGACTATGCCCTGGGGGCATAGTATCCATACTGCTTCAGATCGACAGGCGCGAGCATGTGCCGAGTTGCTGTTGAGTCCCTCCAAAACCCGAGACCGTTTGACCCGTGGTGTTTTCCTTGGCAATCCTGGCGATGGAGTTGAAATTGTCGAGCAGGCCTTCAACAAGGTATGTGCCTCTGAGCGTGCACGAGAGAAGTTAAAAAAGGGGGGTATTCGCACCCTAAGTCGCGAGTCGGTGGAAGAGGGGTTGCAACGTAATCTCATTAGTGATGAAGAAGCGGATGCTCTTCGTGACGCAGCTGATGCAGTGGATAAGGCTATCCAGGTCGACCACTTTGATCATTTGGCCAGGGTGGTGGGAAAAATCCAATAGCCTTGTGAGAAAAGCCTGATTTCCATGGAAGTTTCTCCTGATAATGTTCCCCAGCGGTTTACCGGCGCCGAGGAGTGTATCGATGCTCTGTTACGCAGGGTCGGTAAAAAGATTGTGCTGGGGTTACCCCTCGGATTGGGAAAAGCCAATCACTTTGCCAATGCCCTTTACGCGCGTGCCGCTGCAGACCCTTCTATTTCTCTGACCATTTATACCGCCCTGACCCTTGAGCGACCCAGGGGGGACAGTGATATCACGCGCCGTTTTGTACAGCCTTTACTGGATCGCCTTTACAGTCACTACCAGGATCTTGGTTATGTGACGGCAAGGAGACAAGGGCAGCTTCCCAATAATATTGAGGTGATAGAGTTTTTTATGGAGCCCGGTGCTTTGCTGGGTAATCGCTATGCTCAGCAACATTATGTCAGCACTAATTATACCGAGGTGCCCGAAGATCTCTTGCGCAATGGGATCAATGTGATCGCGCAAATGGTGTCCCCCTCACCGGCGGGTGGCAAATACAGTTTGAGCTGTAATCCGGATCTGACCCTGCCACTTTTAAAGCTGGCCTCCGATCGCAAAGGGCAATCGCTTTTTTTACTGGGAGAGGTAAATCATCAATTACCTTATATGCCGGGCAGTAGTGAGCTTGCGGAAGGCGCTTTCGATTTTTTGTTAGAAGGTAACCAGTTCAATACTCCATTGTTTGCCGCTCCTGCAATGCCGGTGAGTTTTACCGAATATGCTATCGGTTTTCATATTGCCAGCCTGATCGCTGATGGTGGTACTTTACAAGTGGGTATCGGGGCGCTCGGCGATGCGGTGTGTCATGCCTTGCGCTTGCGTCACAAAGAGAATCCGCTCTTCACTCGCCTGCTGGATAAGTTAGCCGATTCAGAGTCATCCGCATACCGAAAAAACCTCCCCCTACAAAAGACGCCCTTTCAACAGGGACTATATGGTGCCAGTGAAATGGTTCCCCATGGCTTTTTACATCTGCGTAAGGCGGGGGTTTTAATCCGTGAAGTGTTTGCTGATGCGGCACTGCAGGAGTTGCTGGACTCGGATGCGATCACCCATACAGTGAACGAAGAGACTCTGCTCGCTCTGAAAAAGAGAGGGCGTATCCACTGCCCGTTAACCCCTGATGATACGGCGTTTTTGCAGCGTTTTGGTATTGTGGATCCAAGTTACAGTTGGCGCGGCCACAAGTTGTTAACACCCGATGGCGAAGAGGAGGAGTGTGACCTACACAGTGAGCACGGCCGTCGACGATTGATAGGCAGTTGTTTGAACAACAAACTTAAAGGCGGTATCTGGTTGCACGGTGGTTTTTACCTTGGCCCTGAGGTGATGTATCGAGAGTTACGGGATCTAGCCCCCATTGAGCGGGCCGGTATCGATATGACTTCTATCGATTTCACCAACGATCTGCGCGGCCAACAAATGCTGAAGCAAGTCCAGCGCAAACACGCACGTTTTGTAAATTCAGCCATGATGGTGACATTGGGCGGAGCCGTTATTTCCGATGCTTTAATGGATAATCAGGTAGTTAGTGGTGTTGGAGGGCAATACAATTTTGTTGCCCAGGCCTTTGCACTGCCTGGGGCCCGCTCCATTATTGCCCTGCCGAGCATACGCGTTCGCGACGGAATTTGTGAAAGTAATATTGTCTGGGAATACCCCCACACCACTATACCTCGGCACTTGCGGGATATTGTGGTAACTGAATACGGCGCGGTGGACCTGCGGGGTAAAACAGACCGGGACGTGATGGTTTCCATGCTCAGTATTTGCGATACACGATTTCAGGCAGTGTTGCTGGAACAGGCCAAATATGCAGGCAAAATCGAAAAGGACTTCACTATTCCGGCCGAGTTTAATCGAAATAGCCCGGAGCATATTGCCGAGGTCTTTTCCGATGAAAAGTCCCTCGCCATGTTGCCTTACTATCCGCTGGGTACGGACTTTACCGATGAAGAGGGATGGCTGGCTGTCGCACTTCAGCAGTTGAGAGCGGCTGACCGCAGCTGGTGGCGAATGCTGCTAACGGTGATCAAGGGGCGTAGAGTGTGGCGGGACAATTCTGATCAGTTCGCGTTTATCCATCGCTGTCTGGAGCGGATGGGTTGTGACCATTCGGATACCTATGAGCACCGCCTGGAGGCCTATGTTATTGCCGCCGCGCTGCATGAATATATTGACCCTCGCCGTCCCCTCTGTGGATAGAGGCCAGTTATTTTTTAATTATATGTGATTGATGTTGCTGGGCCTGAATAGCGGTAAGTGCAATGGTGTAGACAATATCGTCCACCAGGGCACCGCGGGAAAGATCATTCACCGGTTTGCGCAGCCCCTGCAACATAGGCCCAATACTGACTAAGTCCGCACTGCGTTGTACTGCTTTATATGTGGTGTTGCCGGTGTTTAAATCAGGGAAAATAAATACGGTGGCGCGGCCCGCGACTGGGCTCTGTGGCGCTTTCTGCTCAGCCACATTTTTTATCAGCGCCGCATCGTATTGCAGTGGTCCATCAATAATCAGCTTGGGCCTTCTCTGCTTGGCGATTTGTGTAGCTTCACGCACTTTGTCTACGTCTAAGCCGGTTCCTGAGGTGCCGGTGGAGTAACTGATCATTGCTACTCGGGGTTCTATCCCAAAGGCCGCTGCGGAGTCTGCCGACTGGATGGCGATCGCAGCCAATTGGTTGGCGTTGGGGTCCGGGTTGATGGCGCAGTCTCCGTATACCAGTACCTGCTCGGGTAGAAGCATAAAGAAAATTGAGGAGACAAGCTCTTCACCTGGAGCGCTCTTGATCAATTGCAGGGCGGGGCGGATGGTATTGGCGGTAGTGTGAATAGCGCCTGAAACCAGGCCATCCACTTGGTCTAGGGCCAGCATCATAGTGCCCAAAACGACATTGTCTTGCAGCTGTTCTTTCGCAACCACCTGAGTGAGGCCCTTATTTTTTCGAAGAGCTACCATGGGCTCTACATACTCTTCCCAGACATCTTCGGGCTTGATGATTTCTACTTTTTTACTGAGCCTGAGGCCCTGTTGCTCGGCGATTCGCTGGATAGATCCAGGTCTTCCCAGCAGTATCGGTTGTGCAATTCCCCGTTCTGCACAGGCCAGAGCTGCGCGTATAGTGCGGGGTTCTTCTCCCTCTGGAAGCACAATGCGTTTTAGTACCCGGCGGGCCATTTCTGTTAGGTGGTAGCGAAATGCTGGGGGTGACATCCGCCGCGGTCGTTGGGAAACCTGACTTAAGGATTGCACCCAGTTTTTATCCAAGTGGCTGGCAAAAAAATCCTGTACCCGGTTTACTCGCTCGCGGTCATCTGCGGGGGTGCGCAGGTTGAAGGTTTGTAACTCCATCACGGTATGCCAGGTGTTGGAGCTAACTAACATTACCGGCAGTCCAGTCTCCATGGCCGGTGTGCAAAGTTTGTGTACCCCGCGATCCAGTCGGTAGCCCCCGGTCAGCAGCATGCAGCCAATTTTTACACCGTTCATTGCTGCCAGGCTGGCTCCTACCATGACATCGGGCCTGTCAGCTGAAGTGACCAGTAGGGCACCTGAATTAAAGCGATGCAGCATATTGGCTAGGGATCGCGAGCAGAAGGTTACGCTGCGCAAACGGCGGCTCTCTAGTTCTCCGCGATTGATTAGTTGTGCATTGAAATGCCGGGCCAGATCCAGCGCCCGGGGGGCTAGCAGCTGCGCATTCCAGGGGATGGCGCCAACGATGCGTAGAGGAATTTTACGATACAGATCCTTTCGGTTGACAGCTTTGGTACAGGGCTCCTGTTGAGCGCCCACCGAGATAAAGTGGCCGCCAGGTGGGTCGGTTATGCGGGGAGGGGCATCCAGCTTATTGATAATGCAGCCTACCACCGGGTTGGATGGGCCCTCACCAAACGGTTGCATCGCATACTGCAGGCGCTCTGTAAGCTGGCGAATATCGCCTGTGTGCAGGCTGGCAACCAACACCACTTCCGCATCCAGGGTTTTTGCCATCTGGCAGTTCAATTGGTCAGAAAATTGATTCTGCCTTCCGGGTAAAAGTCCCTCCACGACTATTACATCCGCAGTTTGAACGCTGCTGCGGTAGCGGGCCAAAATTTTCTCCAGTAGCTCCGTGGTTCCACCTGCGGAGATCATAGTTTCAGCTTCTTGTGCGCTGATTGAACGGGGAATGTCCAGCTTGGTAGTCTGCCGCAATATCTCTGTGGTTCTCTCGATGGCGCCGTCGCGCGAAGGTGCTTCGCTGACAGGTTTGAAAAACTGGGTTTCTACGCGGTTGCGTTCAAGTGCTCGTATTAAGCCCAGGCTTACCGACGTAATACCCACACCCACATCCAGTGGAATCAGCATTAGGGCGCGCGCGTTGTGGGGCATGTTTATAGCGCCCTGTTCGCTAAGCGGATGGTATCTCGAGCAATAACCCAATCTTCACGGGTGGGTATCACAAGGATATCCGGTGTTCCGTCTTTCGATATCTGCCCTTCAGAACCGAAGCGAATGTCTTCATTGCGCTTATTGTCCAGCTGGTAGCCGAGCTGGCTGAGCCAACCTATCGTTTCTCGCCGCACCCAAGATGAGTTTTCGCCAATACCCCCGGTGAATACTAGCGAATCAACGCGCTTTAGTGGCACTGTGTAGGCTGCGATATATTTGGCCAGCCGATAACAAAATAGCTTCAATGCCAAGCTAGCACCGGCATGGCCTTTGCCCATAGCTTCTTCCAGTTCACGACAGTCATTGCTTAGCTCGGATATCCCCAGCAGGCCGCTGTTGCGATTCAATA
The DNA here is from genome assembly GCF_023716485.1 of Microbulbifer variabilis. Taxonomy (NCBI): domain Bacteria; kingdom Pseudomonadati; phylum Pseudomonadota; class Gammaproteobacteria; order Cellvibrionales; family Microbulbiferaceae; genus Microbulbifer; species Microbulbifer variabilis. Next base: position 2,610,943 of record NZ_CP092418.1, on the reverse strand, counting down.
ACTGTTCGAGTTCCGCTAGGGAATAGTCCAGTGCCTCCCCCAAATGAAGTAATAAACCAGGGTCTAGGTCCCCACAGCGACTGCCCATTACCAGCCCTTCAAGAGGAGTCAGACCCATACTGGTATCCACGCTCTTTCCGTTTTTAATGGCGCACAGGGAAGCGCCATTTCCGAGGTGAGCGGAGATCACATTGATTTTGTCTGTGGGTGTTTTCAATATTTCGGCGCTGCGCTCACCGATATAGCGATGACTGCTGCCATGCATACCGTAGCGGCGCAGTTGGTGATCCCGATACAAACTGTAGGGCAGTGCATAGAGGTAGGCGTAATCCGGCAAACTCTGGTGGAAGGCGGTATCGAAGACCGCCACCTGCGGCAACTCTGGGAAAGCGAGCAGTGAGGCCTGTATACCTTGCAGGGCTGCAGGGTTGTGTAGTGGCGCCAGTTCACAGCAGGCTCTGATAGCTGATACCACGCTGTCATTGATCAGCGTGGAATCTGCGAACTGTTCGCCACCATGGACCACCCGATGCCCGATTGCCCGAAGCTGCTCGCGCAACGCTGACCAGGGGCCGTCGAATCGCTTTACCAACGCTCCGATAACACCTTCGTAGTCATCCCCAGGGGAGAGCTTCTGTGTTCCTTCTTTTTCATCGTGCTGCCAAGAGAGTGCTGCTGAGGATGATCCCAGGGCATCGGCTTGGCCTTTTAAGCGCTCCTCACCAGTTTCTGGGTTAATGATGGTGAACTTTAAAGAAGAGCTGCCGCAGTTGATGGTCAGTACAAGTCTTGGGCCAGACATAGGCGGTGCGCACCTTAGCGTGTATACCCTAAGGCTAGCTAATATGGCGCAAAAGTCTTTGAGAAAAGGCAATAAGATTGGGAGCAAAAAAAGGGCCGCGATTGCGGCCCAAGTTCAAAATGCAGAGATAAAAGCGCAGTTTGCATAACTGTTCTTCTTCGGCGGAATCATTGTCCTGATCAATTTGAACAGGAGAGAATCCCTGAAGAAAAAGGCGGCTTGCGCCGCCTTGAATCTACCTGAAAGGTATAAGAGCGTCTTAGCTGAACTGGTTCATGGTGTTGTCTTTACCAGAAGCTTTCAGTGCCGCTTCACCAGCAAAATACTCTTTGTGGTCGTCACCGATGTCGGAACCGGCCATATTCTGGTGCTTAACGCAGGCGATACCCTGACGGATTTCTTTACGCTGAACGCCTTTTACGTAGCCCAGCATGCCTTGCTCACCGAAGTACTCTTTGGCCAGGTTGTCGGTAGACAGGGCCGCAGTGTGGTAAGTCGGCAGGGTGATCAGGTGGTGGAAGATACCGGCTTCACGGGCAGCGTCGGCCTGGAAGGTACGGATCTTCTCATCTGCAGCTGCAGAAAGCTCGGAGTCGTCATACTCGGCGCTCATCAGGTTGGCGCGGTCGTAAGCGGATACGTCTTTGCCTTCTTCAGACCATGCATCGAATACCTGCTGGCGGAAGTTCAGGGTCCAGTTGAAGGATGGGCTGTTGTTGTAAACCAGCTTCGCATCGGGAACAACTTTGCGAATTTCGTCCATCATACCGCCGATCTGGCGAACGTGGGGCTTCTCGGTTTCGATCCAAATCAGATCGGCGCCGTTCTGCAGAGAGGTGATGCTGTCCAGGATGCAGCGGGCTTCACCGGTGCCTTTGCGGAACTGGAACAGGTTGGAAGCCAGGCGCTTAGGACGCAGCAGCTTACCTTCGCGGTTGATTACAACGTCACCATTGGCCAGATCAGAAGCTGCGATTTCTTCACAGTCCAGGAAAGCGTTGTACTGGTCGCCCAGGTCACCCGGCTCTTTGGTCACGGCGATCTGCTTGGTCAGGCCGGCACCCAGGGAGTCGGTACGGGCAACGATAACACCGTTGTCTACGCCCAGCTCCAGGAATGCGTAGCGAACTGCGCGGATCTTGGCCAGGAAGTCTTCGTGAGGAACGGTGACTTTACCGTCCTGGTGACCACACTGCTTCTCGTCGGAAACCTGGTTCTCGATCTGGATACAGCAAGCACCCGCCTCGATCATCTGCTTGGCCATCAGGTAAGTGGCTTCTGCGTTACCAAAACCGGCATCGATGTCGGCAATGATCGGCACAACGTGAGTTTTGTGGTTGTCGATCTTGTCTTGAACTGCTTTCTCGGCTTCTTTATTGCCGGCTTCGCGGGCGGCATCCAGCTCGCGGAACAGGTCGTTCAGCTCGCGGGCATCGGCCTGACGCAGGAAGGTGTAGAGTTCGTTGATCAGGTGCGCAACAGAGGTTTTCTCGTGCATAGACTGGTCGGGCAGAGGACCGAATTCACTGCGCAGAGCGGCGACCATCCAGCCGGACAGGTACAGGTAGCGACGGTCAGTATTGCCTTCGAAGTGCTTCTTAATAGAAATCATCTTCTGTTGGCCGATGAAACCGTGCCAGCAGCCCAGGGATTGGGTGTACTTGGAGCTGTCTTTGTCGTAGTTCTCCATGTCAGCGCGCATGATATTGGCGGTGTATTTGGCAATATCCAGGCCATTCTTGAACTTGTTCTGGGCGCGCATCCGGGCAACAGATTCGGGATTGATAGCATCCCAAGTGCCGCTTTTGCTGTCACGGAGCTTAGCTACCGCGTCGATGTCTTGAGTGTAAGTGGACATGACAGTGTTTCCTTAAAACGGTGACTGCGATTAGGTGTTGAGTATCTTAGGAGGAGTGGCATAATTTGCCTAATTTATTGATTTTATTTTCACTATCGATCTGGCAAATGTTGTATGCAACTGGAAAGAGCTGACCTGAACCTGCTGGTATACCTGGATGTGCTGCTGCGCGAGCGCAATGTGACACGAGCGGCCAACTATTTAGGGCTGTCCCAACCCGCAATGAGCAATGGCCTGAAACGCCTGCGCGAACTCTTTGACGACCCTCTGCTGGTACGCACTCGAGAGGGCATGATGCCCACAGAGCGTGCCCTTGAACTTCAGCCGATGGTTCGTGAGGCGCTATCCAGCATTGACCGTGTGATTCAGCCCAATAGGGATTTTGATCCCGCCAACACCCGGCGTACCTTTCGCATTATGGCCAGTGACTATGCTGAATCCACGTTGATACCGCCCCTGCTTAAGCAGCTGAGGGATGGTGCTCCAGGAATCAGCCTGGATATCATGACGCCCAGCGATGTGAGCTTTGTCGATGTGGAGCAGGGTAAGGTGGATATGGTAATTAACCGTTTCGATAGCATGCCCCAGAGCTTCCACCAAGCCACCGTATGGCGCGACAGTTTCTCTTGCATGATGCGAGCGGATAACCCAATTCTCGAAGACTACAATCTGCAGAGTTACTTAAAGGCTCAGCATATATGGGTGAGCAAGACCGGCATGGGTGTGGGGGTAGGAGTAAACCCAGAGGATGTGCAACGCTTGGGCTGGGTAGATGAGGCTATTGGTAAATTGGGGGAAAAGCGGGATATCTCGGTTTTCACACGCCACTACCAAGTGGCTATGCTGTTGGCCGAGCAGAGTGACCTGATTGTCACTGTGCCCACCCGTCTGGCACAGCTTGCCAGCGACAATCCCAGAGTCGTGCGCAGGGATCCGCCGTTGGATATCCCTCCTCTTGAGCTAAAAATGGCTTGGAGCCCACTTTTACAGCAGAGCGCACCGCACCGATGGTTACGGCGCCTGATCCTGGATATTGGTCGGGCTCTATGAGTGACCCCTTAGTAAGGAATCATGCGCCCTGCGGGTGAATATACAGTTCTCTTGGCAGTGAATCATGCGTCATCCATTTTCATAAAAATTTGATCTATGAATAGTGGAAATTGTGTCTATAAATTAGCGGTATGCTGAAATGGCTGTTTAGAATGCCGTAATTCCAACAATCAGTGAGAGGCCCAGGGTATGACGGAACGAGTCCAAATCGGTGATCTACAAATCGCACCAGAGCTTTACAACCTGGTCTGCGAGGAGGTGATTCCAGGAACCGGGGTCGATGCCGATAAGTTCTGGGCTGGACTCGATGCGATCGTCCGCGACCTGGCGCCAGTCAATCGCTCCCTGCTGGAAAAACGCGATGAGCTACAGGAAACCCTGGACCGCTGGTACACCGAAAATCCGCAGGGCTTCCTTGATCTGGAAGGCTACCAGACCTTTCTGAAAGAAATTGGCTACTTGGTGGATGAGCCCGCTGAGTTCAGTGCTTCCACTGAGAATGTGGATGAGGAGATCGCCACTCTCGCCGGTCCTCAGCTGGTGGTTCCGGTGATGAACGCCCGCTATGCACTGAATGCCGCAAATGCCCGCTGGGGCAGCCTTTACGATGCCCTCTACGGCACTGATGTGATCAGCGAAGAAGGTGGAGCGGAAAAGGGCAGTGAGTACAATCCGGTGCGCGGAGCCAAAGTGATTGAATATGCGCGCAGCTTCCTAGATCAGTCTGCTCCATTAACCTGCGGCAGTCATAAAGAAGCCGTGCAATATCGTATCAACGGCTCTCTGCTGGAAGTTGTCCAAGCCAATGGCGATATAGCCACCTTGAAAGACGGCACTCAGTTTGCCGGTTACCGCGGTGACAGCGAGGAACCCTCGAGTATTTTGCTCAAGCAGCACGGCCTGCACTTTGAAATTCAGGTGGATCGTGAAAGCCCTATCGGTAAAACCGATGACGCGGGTATTAAAGACGTCCTTATGGAATCTGCATTGACCACCATTATGGACTGTGAGGACTCCGTAGCGGCAGTCGATGCGGAAGACAAGGTTGTGGTTTACCGCAACTGGCTCGGCCTGATGAGAGGTGACCTCAAGGAAACCATCAATAAAGGCGGCAAGACTTTTGAGCGCAAATTAAATGTCGACCGTGAATATATTACACCGAATGGTAATCAGCTAACCCTGCCGGGTCGCAGTTTGATGTTTGTGCGCAATGTTGGCCATCTCATGACTAACGATGCTGTTTTATATGGTGACGGCCAGGAAATTCCGGAAGGTATTCTCGACGGAATGATTACCAGCCTGATCGCTCTACATGATCTACGCGGCAATAACGAGATCAAGAACTCTCGTGAAGGAAGCATCTACATCGTAAAGCCGAAGATGCATGGCCCGGAAGAGGTGGCTTTTGCCAACACGTTGTTTAATCGTATTGAGGATGCCCTCGGCCTACCGCGCCACACGGTGAAAATGGGTATTATGGATGAGGAGCGGCGTACCACGGTAAACCTCAAAGCCTGTATTGCCGAAGCCAAAGAGCGCGTGGTCTTTATCAACACCGGCTTCCTGGATCGCACAGGAGATGAAATTCATACCTCTATGCTTGCCGGCCCCATGATTCGCAAGGGAGATATGAAGCAGTCCACTTGGATCAACGCCTACGAAGAGTGGAATGTGGATGTGGGTCTCAATAGCGGTCTCAAGGGTAGGGCGCAGATTGGTAAAGGTATGTGGCCGATTCCAGATCAGATGTCAGCGATGATGCACGCCAAGCTCGCGCATCCAATGGCTGGTGCGAATACTGCTTGGGTACCATCGCCCACGGCGGCAACTTTACATGCACTGCATTACCACAAGGTCGATGTGAACCGTCGACAGGAAGAGATTCAGCACCGCCATCACGCCAAGCTGGAAGATATTCTCACCGTACCGGTGGCCAAAGACACTAATTGGAGTACTAAAGAGATTCAATTGGAGTTGGATAACAATGCTCAGGGCATTCTTGGCTATGTGGTGCGCTGGGTTGAGCAGGGGGTAGGTTGCTCCAAGGTGCCGGATATTAATGATGTCGGTCTGATGGAAGATCGCGCCACCTTGCGAATTTCTTCACAGCATATTGCCAACTGGCTCAAGCATGACATTGTCAGCGAGAAGCAAGTGCGCGAAACTATGGAGCGTATGGCTGCAGTTGTGGACCGCCAAAATGCCGGTGATGCCAATTACAACAATATGGCTCCAGATTTCGATAGAAGTGTTGCCTTCCAGGCCGCTTGTGAGCTCGTATTTGAAGGTTGTGTACAACCAAACGGCTACACTGAGCCGGTTCTGCATCGTCGCAGGCGTGAGTTTAAGGCTTTGAATGGTTGATTTCTGAGCTGGATTGTTTCTAAAGGCCCCTCAAGGGGCCTTTTTTATTGGGGGTGTGGAGTATCATTTAGCATGCCTTACAGTGGATAGGAATTAATATTCCGATAGAGGTCCGTACCTGAAGGTGATAAGTGATATGGCTTTGCTGTTAACCAGTAAGGCATGGAGAGTGTTGTCATAGTGCCCTCCTCCTATTTAGTCACTCTGGCTGTGCAAAGTGCCGCCCTACTAGCCGCCGCAACTACTCGAATTGATAGGTTGTTGGCGCCACTGGGTCAGTCGTCCTAGCTGTATGTATCATTTAATTTCGGCCGCTTACAGAGGGAGTAAAGTATGGCCCATTTCCCTCATTCTTTGACTTAGCAGGTATTCAATTTTCAAAGTGTATGGTTATGACACGATGGCGCGTAATCAAGTGAAGTAAATGTTAAGTAGGCAAATGATGGGCTGATTGCTTTAGGGTGCTTTTCTAACCGATCCTGATTTTATTAAGCGGTTAAAGAAAGGTATACCGCTCAATAAATTTGATAATACAATTTTGCTGGGAGGAATGAAAAAGCCTATACAAGTTATCTCTTTGCCTATGCCAAAACTACAGGCTATAAAAAGAGACTGACGGAGAGCCTTAGACTGTGAGATGAGTTTTCAAATGCTAATTTCATTTTTTCGTTTATAACTTATGTCGTATGTTGAGATATAAGTTTTCAGTGATCTTCGCTGACACTCATACTTTATTGGCACTTTAAAATACGCTTTGTGCGTGCTGTATCTATAAGTGTATCCCTGATTTAGTTGCTTTCTTATATGCCATACTTCCTCCTGCCAACCTAAAAATTACATGACTTGTAATCATTAGGGTGTCAAAAGCTTGTCGCTTTATCGTGAAAATACTCGGAGATAACATTGTACCTGTCTCGCAATGTGAAAGAGTCAATAAAAATTGCGCTGGCTTTGGTAATTGTTTATGCCATTGCAATGGGTATCAATTGGGAAAAACCTTTTTGGGGTGCATTTGCCGTTATTGTGTGTAGTCAGGCAAACTTGGGGCAGTCGTTAAATCGTGCCATTTTGTGGATGCTGGGCACTCTGTTTGCACTTCTAGGCGGCTGGATAATCGTCGCATCATTCCCTCAAGATCGATGGCTTTTTATGATTGCGCTATCGGTATGGGTTGCGGGCTGCGTTTATATCCTGCAAAGGTCAAAGCGTCAGTATTTTTGGATGACCTGTGGCTACGTTATTTTGATGTTATGGGATGCGACCGGTGGTGATTTATCCCTTTCTTATGAGGAAGGGATATTCCGTATTCAAGAATCTTTACTGGGTATTATTGTATATGGGCTTGTAGCTGTTTTGATCTGGCCAAATTGTAGCCGCGAAGAACTGCATGAAGCAGCGGTTTCCCTGCTAGATATGCATCGTGCTTTTGCAAATAGATGTTTTTTAAGAATTCAAGATCGAAAGAAAGTTAAAGTCCTTAGAGATAAGCGAGTTGAACTGTTGAGGGCAGATACACGCTTGCGCACAGCTATTAATGATGCCAGTTCTGATAGTTATGAAATCTGGGAGTGCCGTAGGCAGTGGGAGGCATTTGGTCATCGTACAACAGCGGTAACACAGTCATTACTTAAATTAGAAGAGAGTTTGGCCCTATCCAGTGATTTGGGGATTATGAAGTTTCTTTTGAATATGAATGACTATTTGGAAGTTATGAGAGGGCGATTTAAGAGAGTTAGATTTGCCATTGCTGAAGATGAGGTGGCTGGAGATGCTCGGGAGAGGGTGGTTAGGGGGGACGTTGAAAAAGTAAAAAAGGAGCTGTCAACTCCAGAGACTGCCGCAATAGCTGTAACAAGGCGTTCTTTGAATGATTTGGAGGTGGAAACCCGGGCACTAATTAATGCTGTAAATGATCTAAAAAGCCTGGAATTTTCCAGTTCGAGTACTTCAAGTGAACGTGAAGAATACTGGTTTGGATTGTTAATGCCTGATCCTGATAGGCTGGCTAATGTGGTTCGCGTGCTAGTGGGGATCTGGATATCTTATTTAGCTTATTTATTTGTTCCAGATATGATAGGCGGGCTGCTTGTTGTACTTTTAATTACAATTATAGCAATCATAGCATCTGTAAGCCCACAAATTAACTTATTTAAATCTTGTATATATACAATTCTCGTATGCTTAATGTCCGCACCTCTTTACTTTTTAGTTATGCCAAAATTGCAAGGATTTTATTCGTTAGGGTTAATGGTGTTTTTCTGGACTTTTACTATTTCCTATTTTGCAAATCGAATGTTTGGTGCGCAGTCAATGATAAGAACCTTGGCTCTGCTCTTTCCGCAAATTATTTTCAACTTTAATAATTATCAAACTTATAGTTTTGTCGTTTATACAAATTATATATTTGTGCTGGCGATTATTTTTTGCATACTGGCGGTATCTAGAAATATCCCGATTTCCTCTCATCCAGAAAGAAATTTCAAAAAAAATGTGAATCGACTCCTTGATAGTGCTGCGCGTTTAGTGGTTGAAGGCGATTTGCCGGCCTTAACAAGACGCTCAATATTTCATCGCCTTTATGTTTTATATCATTTAAATATCGTTGTGATTTCGCATGAGAAGATCCTTTACTGGAAAGAAGGTATTGATGTCAATAATATTAAAGGTATGTCGAGGGATCAAATGCGAAGGGTAATAGATTTACTTATGCTGATTGCTAATCAGGTTAAGATTTTGTATGGAATTGATCACTCAAAAATGAAACTTGTTGCAACCAAAAGTATGCTGCGCGAGGTGTTTATTTGGAGATCTCTCGCAGGAAAAATATTGTTTTACTTGTCAGGGGAAAAGCGAAATATAAACATCAAGTCTTTACGAAGAGGTTATAGGCGTATATTTGATAGAGTAAATGTGGATGTTGGAGGGCTGATGGAGCTCTGGGAAAATGATGAGGAGACTGCAAAGGGGGTGTCCAACTTTTTGTACTTTTTGGGTGTTACCCACTGTATTAGCAATTACCTCGATGAGTTTTATAAATTATCAGAGTCCGTAGATTGGAAATATTTTTGTGAAGAAAGATGTTTATGATTCAAATAGGTTAATGTATGGAAAAGATACCTCATGATGTATCAGTAGGAGGTTTTTTTATTTCTCCAGTTCTAGTTGCGGGGGTACTTGGGGTGCTCGCGGCATTACTTACCGCAAGACTTCTGGATCGTTACCGCCTTTCTAGATACTTCGCAAACCCGCCAGTAGTAATTATATCGTTGAGCATTATCTACTCAGTCTTTATTGGGTCAGTATTTGTGGGTATTTAAGGGTGGAGAAGTTTAGAAAGTACATACTTACGGCGAGTATGGTATTCCTGGCAATTTTTGTATTGGTTCTTCAGTTTTGGAAGTATCTCAACAACCCCTGGACTAGAGATGGGAAAGTGCAGGCGGATATTATCCAGGTTACTCCTAGAGTTTCAGGTCAAGTGGTTTCGCTGCCTATTAGAGATAACCAATTTGTCAATGCGGGTGAACTTCTATTTCAAATAGACCCAAGAACCTATGAAGCCGCTTTGGCGGAAGCCAAGGCTCAATACGAGGAGGCAGTCGATATTTATAATGCTCAGAGGGAGAATATTCTGGCTTATGAGGCTAGGATAAGGGAGTCCTCCGCGGCTATAGATTTGGCGCAAAGCAACATCAATGCACTAGATGCAGAGATCACCAAGGCTAGAGCGGAGTATAGGCGTCAGCAAGAACTACTTCCTCAGCGCGCCACTTCAGTGAGATCTCTTCAGGCCGCACAAGCTGAGTTTGAGTCGTCAGTGGAGTATCGGGCTGGTGCAGAGGCAACACTCGTTAAATCCTTAGCTGCTTTAGAGCAATCTCAGGCTGAATTAGCACAGGTCCGTGCGCAACTCGGTGCACTTGGGGCAGATAATCCTGGTGTGCGCGCAGCTCTGGCTTTAGTACGTCAGGCTGAACTTAATCTGGAATATACAACGGTGACGGCGCCTGTATCCGGATATGTTACCAATCTGGATTTTCGCTTCGGTGATCAAGCTGTAGCAAACCAGCCCGCACTATCAATAGTGGATATTAGTACTTATCGAGTAGAAGGTTATTTTCGTGAAACCTTTATACGCAGAATTGCTCCAGGGGATAAGGCAATAGTGACATTAATGGCATACCCACATAGGCCACTCAAAGGGTATGTTGAAAGCATTGGCTGGGGTATTGCACAAACTGATGGAACTGCGGGTAACGACCTTTTACCACGAGTTGATCCAACTTTTGAGTGGATTCGTCTCGCTCAGAGAATTCCGGTGAGAGTTCATTTGACAGAAAGGCCTGAGTCTGTCGAGCTTCGTGTTGGTTTTACCAGTTCAGTGCTCATATTGAGCAATACTGCGAGCGCCGACCAAGATGATACGGCGCAAAATCCTTAGCCTGTTTAGGTTTGAATATCTACGCAAGTCCTTAGCTCTTGGTGCTTTTTCTGTATTTGTTGGTAATGGTTGCATGCTGGGCCCAGATTATGTACCGCCCCCTGTTACAGTTGAAGACACCTGGATTTATCAAAACAGTAAACGGGTAGATATCCTTGAAACAGTGAATCCTTACTGGTGGCAGTCTGCCTTCGCCGATCCTGTTCTGGATGATTTGGTAGAGCAGGCAATAGAAAATAACCTGGAATTGCGATCAGCCGCATTAAGAGCACTGCAAGCGCAGCAGCTCCTCGCTATTGCAATAGGGAATCAATATCCCCAGATACAGCAAATTGAGGGGCTCGTAGATCGCTCCAAATATGTTCGCTCCGGTATAACCGGAAACTATCAGAGTGAGTACTACCTTAATTTCAATTTAACCTGGGAGTTGGATATGTGGGGGCAGTTGAGGCGATTGGTTAATTCCGCCGCAGCTGACTTTGAGGCCAGTATGGCTGAATATGATGGGCTGCTTGTCTCAATCATTGCACAGGTAGCGCAAACATATATCAATATTCGCACTGTAAAACGCCGTATTCAGGTGGCACAGGAAAATATTCGTATTCAGACTGAAGGGCTAAGAATCGCTGAAGTAAAATTTCATGCAGGAGAGGTCAGTGCGTTGGATGCCGAACAGGCCCAAACCTTATTAAGTAACACTCAGGCTGCTGTTCCTGCGCTGGAAGCTACGCTTCAGCAGTTCAAAAATACCCTTTCAATACTACTGGGTATGCCCCCTCATAGCCTTAATGACCTCCTTTCTGTACCTCCAACGGTGCCCCATGTGCCCTCAATTATAACGATAGGCATGCCGCAGGATCTTTTGCGTCAGCGTCCTGATATTCGCCAGGCTGAGCGGCTTCTCGCAGCACAGGGGGAGCTGATTGGTGTTGCTCGAGCGGAGCTATACCCAAACTTTGCAATCGGTGGGCTAATAGGAGCAATTGATATCAGGGGGGGACAGTTAAATGGCAGAAGTGATGCTTGGGATTTATTCGTTGAGTTTGATTGGAATGTGTTTAATTATGGCCGGTTGCGCAACAATGTGCGCTTGCAGGATGCGACCTTCCAGCAACTGGTATCAGACTACCAGCAAGTGGTCTTACAGGCGCAGGTTGATGTTGAGAATGCCATAGTTGCATATCTCAAATCCCAGGAACAACAGTACTTTTATAATATCGCCGCTATGGCTTCTGAAGAGGCCGTCAATCTCTCCATGACGCAATATGTCGACGGAGCGATACAGTTCAACACTGTTATCACCACGATGGTTTCAAATTTTACCCAGCAGGATCTCTTGGTGATTGCCCAAGGTGCAGTAGCAGCGAATCTAGTTCAGGTTTATCTTTCTCTTGGGGGCGGCTGGCAGATTCAAGATGGACTGACACCATTGGAGTTATTACCCGAAGAGACAATAGAGGATATGCTTCGCAGGACTCACTATTGGGATAAGATCTTGGAATAAGGTCTCTTTGCACTTGTCTGGCCCGCACCAATCCATTAATCCGTATCTTCAGGATGATCAGCATACCATCAGCCGTTTAGAGACATTTGGCGCAAAAAGAGTAAAGAGAATTAGCAATCGATATTGACCTAAACCAAGGTTCAGGTATTAGACTGCTGCTATTGTTGATTGGCCATGAGGATTGAAGTCAAATGACACCAAGCACCCATAACATCAATTTATCAAAATACTTAGCACGTATTGGTTACCGCAATAAGCCAGCCCTGGATTTGAAAACCTTAAGGGATATTCTTACACAACATATTCGTACTCTGCCATTTGAGAATGTAACGTCCTTTCTTGGGAGTCCCGTGAATATTGAAATGGCCGCTATTGAGCAAAAGCTTGTGAGCCAAAAGCGTGGTGGTTATTGCTTTGAGCAAAATGCTTTATTACGGGCTGGGTTACAGCAGATAGGCTTTGCTGTTACAGGGCTTGCCGCTCGGGTTCTTTGGCAGACTCCACCGGGCCACCAGCCAGCTCAGTCTCATATGATCTTACTTGTAAAAGTAGGGCAGGTACCGTATTTGGTGGATGCGGGCTTTGGCAGCAATACACTGACTGCACCTCTGCGCTTAGATGTTTCAGGTCCTCAGAGTACGCCCCACGGTACTTATCGCCTAACTCAATCGGGAGAGGACTATCTATTAGAAGTGAAGGTCCATGATGCCTGGCATTCAATGTACAGCTTTGATTTACGGCCACGTACAGCGGGCGACTATAAAATCGCCAATTGGTTTTGTAGTACTCACCCTGAGTCCCGTTTTGTAGAGCACCTGATTGCTACTCGTGCTTTCCCCGAAGGGCGTCATGCTTTACTGGATCGCCAATTGAGTTATCAGCCGATAACTGGAGCAAAGACAGTCATCATGCTGGCGAATGTTGAAGAGTTACGCAAAACGCTATTAAGCATTTTTGGGATCGAGGTGCCCGAGGATATATCTTCCTTTGAGAGGTTAGCTGGCCTCTTTGAGAATGGCTCATCTCAAAAGGTTGCAGAGCATGCTGCTGTGAACACTGATCGGGTCGCATCATGATTAAAGCAGGAGTTGTTTATCACTCCGTTTGCGGCAGTACAAAGACATTGGCAGAAGCCACTGCGGATGGAATTAATAGTATCTCTGGATGTGAAGGAGTTACATTTGCTGTTGAGGCCAAGCATATTCAGCACGGGCGCTATGAGAATCCTGACTTGATGCATCGTCTGGATCAGTGTGATGGAATTGTGCTGGGCTCGCCAACTTTTATGGGGTCGGTTTCAGCCCAGTTTAAGGCTTTTATGGATGCGGCCAGTGAACGTTACAGTAGTCGCGGCTGGGTTGATAAGCTATCTGCAGGTTTTACTATCGGCAGTAATTTCAGTGGGGATCAGCTTAATACTCTAACGACTTTGCAGATATTTGCCGCGCAGATGGGGATGTTGTGGGTGCCTAATGACATTTTACCAAATCTGGACGTACAGGGGCGAAATAGAAGTGGTTGTCAGTCCGGTCTTGTGGCCGTTGTTAATAGTGAAGGGGCTGTGCATGAGCTTGACCGACTTACGGCTTTATATTTGGGGGAGCGAATAGGGCGTCTATTAAAGCGCTTTAGTCCTTGCGGCAGTATCTAATATCCAACAAATAAATTTTGATACAACTTTAGGGAAAGTGGCGTAGCTCAAGAGGAATAGCCTCGATGTTCTTTAATTGAAAGGACTGAGGCTATTTTGCGTTATCTTTAAAAGAAAAATCTGCTAATGAGGCCGAGACAGATAACTAGATCTGTCAACTGGAAGGCTGATTGGTAACTTAGGAATTTTCACTTCTCGTGGGCAAGGGATTAAGATATTTGGTTTTTATTTCTGTTAAATCAAAATATTGAAGGGGTTCTAGCTTAGGCCCAAGGACTATTTGCAAAATACGACCTAATATAAGCCCTGAAGTAAGTACCATTTCTGTGGCTAACTCGTGCGCTGATTTTGATATATGGACTTGAATGATTGAAAGGGCCAGGGCGGAGTCTCTGAGCCCAGCTCCTGCGATTAAGCAATAAGTCCTTGTTGGTAATATGTAGGCATGACTAAAGTGGTCGAAAAATCCAATGATGAGACGTCCAGTGATTATTCAGAACAAGATCACTGTATTGTTGATAGCCCCTTCCCATATATTTTTACCAAAAAAATCTACTTGAATTTGTATATTCTAAAAATCGAAGTGTGTAAGAGTACAGTCTTAGAGATAAATATAAAAAATCAGAGCCGCCCAATACTGTGTAGAATTCCTGCAAATTCTAAACTTGCTTGCAAGTGGTAACAGATACTCCTTTGACTCATTTGAAATTTTTGGTTTGCTGTCGGTATGGAGTCCCATTTCGGTTTTGGGCTAGAGAAGGGCAAATAAAACTGAGAATGCAGCGCTGGTTGAAAAAAAACCGTACAGCAACGCCCTAGGTAGATACCTTTTCTTTCCTTCCACACTTACTACTATTCTGTGCCCATTAGCCATTAGCCATTAGCCATTAGCCATTAGCCATTAGCCATTAGCCATTAGCCATTAGCCATTAGCCATTAGCCATTAGCCATTAGCCAATAACCTCTGGCTCCATTGATTGTGATCTCGAATAACGGGTTCCATATTTATTGAAGTAATCTCTCCATTGCTCACAACTTGTCGACCGTGAATTACTACAGTTTTTGCTGATTGGGGGGCGCAGAAGACTATCGCGGCAACTGGATCTGAAAGAGCCCCGGCATATTGAATAGTGTTGAGTTCTAGAGAAAAGAAATCAGCACAACGCCCAACTTCCAATGCTCCGATATCAGTACGATTAAGAACGCTGGCACCACCGATAGTGGCAAGCTCTAAAGCTTCCCTGGCTGTCATCCATTCCGGCGAGCGTAGAGGGTGGGACTGAGGAAGTTGGGCGTAGCGATGTGGCCCCTCCGGTGGGCGAAGGCCCATGCGCAACCTTGAGAGCAACATTGCCTGGCGGGTCTCCAAGAGCATATTGGAGGCGTCATTGCTGGCTGACCCATCCACACCAAGTCCCACTTTAATTCCAGCTGCAATATAGTCTTTAACGGGGGCTATCCCTGATGCAAGGCGCATATTAGAGCTTGGACAGTGAGCGATGCCACACCCGGTACGAGCAAAAGTATTTATTTCTTGTGTATCGATGTGTATTGCGTGAGCAAACCAAACATCGGGCCCCAACCACTCGCTTTCTCCCATCCACTCCAGAGGGCGCTTGCCAAATCGTTCTAAAGTGTGGCGCTCTTCATCAAATGTTTCGCAAATATGCGTGTGTAGCATAACGCCTTTATCACGGGCCAGCAGGGCAGTTTCTTTGAGCAGATTTTCTGAAACAGTAAATGGAGAGCAGGGGGCCAGAACAATTCGAGTCAGGGCTCCATAGCTTGCATCGTGATAGCGATCAATGACCCGGATACTGTCTTGGAGAATAAAATCTTCATCTTCGACACTTTCATCTGGGGGTAAGCCCCCTTGTGATCTGCCCAAAGACATGGAGCCGCGGCTTGCATGGAACCTCACCCCTAAGTCCTTTGCTGCTTCAATATGAAAGTCCACTTTGTTGCCACTTTTAAATAAATAAGAATGGTCAAAAACCGTGGTGCAACCAGAGAGAATAAGCTCAGCCAAACCAATCAAAGCACTTGTGCGAGAGGCTTCTGGATTTATCCGGCTCCAGATAGGGTAGTGAAGCTGAAGCCAGGCGAATAAATTTTTGTTCTGGGTCGCTGGCAGGTTGCGGGTGAGAGTCTGGTTTAAATGGTGATGAGTGTTCACCAGTCCTGGTAGGACTATCTGCCCGCTAGCGTCAATAATGGTGTCAGCGCTCATGGGTAGTTTATCTGTGGGGCCTACAGCCGTGATAATGCCTTCTTCGGCAAAAATACCGCCATTGGGAATCTCACGTCTTTCTGAGTCCATGGTTACCAGTACTTCAGCGTTCTTAAGCAGTAGTGTCTTGGGCATATGATCTGAGCACTCACTTATAGGGTTTCCTGGCATTCTGATATTAGCCTGGGCAGTCTTTCGCAGGGCGAGAGTTTTGACCCGAGTAATAAGTAGCCGGTACTCCTGCGGTTACTCCAAGTTGCGATACGGAATCCAGTTCAGAGCACTAAAAGAATACACTTACAAAGCCGTTATCATTTGTTTTTATTTTACCGCTAGCTACGTCGACGAATATGTTAGTCAGAAAGAGGAGGGGGAGTAGTCTCGCGAGACCTAAAAATTAGTGGCGGACATTTCGTCTTTAACGAGCAGACGGAAATGAAGGCGTCGGTATGCGTAAACATACCAGCGCCTTCATTACGGCCTAGTGCAACTGACGAATCATTTTAATATGAGGGATATTAGCCTCGTAAAAGGTTTCTCCCTCTGGGATAAAGCCACTTCGAATGTAGAAGCCTTCAGCATGCTGTTGTGCATGTAGATATACACTGCGAAAGCCCTGTAGTTTGGCAAAGTCACAAATCGCCTTGAGTAACTGGGCCCCCAGACCTTTGCCTCGGGCGGATGGCATGATCGCCATCCGCCCAACTTTACCACTTTTGCTGAGCCGCCCGGTTCCAACGGCAACATCACCATTAAAAACTAGGAAGTGTTGTGAAGATTCTTCCTGGTTATCCCACTCCAAGTCGGCAGGAACTTTCTGTTCCTGGACGAACACAGCTTCGCGGATAGTGCGAATGCTTTCTTGTTCTTTTTGCCAGTCAGCGGGGCGCACCAGTGCGGCCATATCAGAAATCCTCAGGGGGATAAATCAGTGTGCCTTGGGCTACCAATTGGTCTATTAAACCATCGAAGTTGGCAATTTCTGGATAGGTTTCAATGTCGCTCCAGGAAATTTCGTGGGACTCGGCAAATTGTTGAGCAAAGGTGAGTGGTGCGGTTAGGGCTTCACCGTCGACAAATAACGTGGCCGGCTCCCTGGAAAAGGCGACTCGAGATGCGGGGTTTAGCACCAATGGCATCCCCTTTGGCATTTGCTCACGCCAGTCAGCGGCCTCATCCGCGTCTAGTGCGACGGTATCAGGGTATTTTGCTTCAGTCATCACTGCGCCAAACCACTGAGTGACCTTCTCTGGTTGCCTAAGCCACTCGGCCAGTTGTTGTTGTAAGCGAGCTACGGACTCGGGATCAACTTCCGCTGGGGATTTTGTCGGTTCCATGCCGGCATCGGTATAACGCAGGCTATCCTTCAGTCCCATTGCCACTTCGGCCGCGAGATCTTCCAATATGGCTGAGGCAGAAGGTGCTCGGAAGCCAATGGAGATCGTGGTGCAGCCGCCCTCGGCGATACCCCAGTGACTGTATTGTGGCGGGAGGTAAAGCATGTCGCCAGGCTCCAGTACCCAGCTGTTCTCAGCATTAAATTTTTTCAGGATATTGAGGGGCGTGCCTTCCAGGCGGGGATTGGTCTCATCCACTTTCGCTCCCTGCTGCCACAGGCGTTTGCCCTCGGCTTGGAGCAGAAAGACATCGTAGTGGTCATAGTGCGGTCCGACACTCCCCTGATCCGCCGCGTAACTAATCATCACATCATCCAGGCGCCAGTCTGGGATAAAGCGAAAATACTCTTTTAATTCAGCCACTTCGGAAAGCCATTGATCTACGGCTTGTACAAGTAGGGTCCAGTGCGTGCGGGGTAGGGATAGAAAGTCTTCCTCAGTGAAAGGGCCGTTGCGTAGCTCCCAGGGACCGCTCTCGCCATTTTCAAGCACCAGGCGAGATTCAATCGTCTCCTCCAGAGCCATTCCGGCAAGCTCTTCTCCTGATATGGGCGATTCGAAGTTGGGGAAAGCATTGCGGATCAGCAAGGGTTTTTGTTGCCAATAATCGCGCATAAAAACTTCAATCGGCATATCGCCGAGATGGGTAAGGGGGCTTGCCACGGTAACTCTCACTGTTTGTTGGGCTGGGGAAATCTTCTCTAGTCTGCCACTAATAGGTGTAACTCAGCCCGAGGTTAAAGCTCTGCAGAGTAGAGCGGCAGTAAAGAAATTTGAATAAATTTCCGGCCACTGCGGTGTGGCCGGAAGCGGTGCTCACTTAGATTTTGCGAGCTTGCTCGACGGCGTTACCGATGTAGGATGCAGGAGTCATTTCCAGCAGTGCGCTTTTGGCTTCCGCAGGAATTTCCAGATTCTCGATAAACACTTTCAAGGTTTCGCGGGTGATGCCCTGGCCGCGAGTAAGGGCCTTCAGTTTCTCGTAAGGCTCTTCGATGTTGTAGCGGCGCATCACAGTCTGGATCGGCTCTGCCAGCACTTCCCAGGAGCTGTCCAGGTCTTCTGCCAGGCGTTCACGGTTGATTTCCAGCTTGCCCAGCCCCTTCATGGTGGCGGCATAAGCGATGGCAGAGTAACCGGCACCCACACCCATGTTGCGCAGTACGGTGGAATCGGTCAGATCGCGCTGCCAGCGGGAGACTGGTAACTTCGCGGCCAGGTGCTGGAATACAGCGTTGGCCAGGCCCAGGTTTCCTTCGGAGTTTTCGAAATCGATAGGATTGACCTTGTGCGGCATAGTGGAGGAGCCCACTTCTCCGGCAACGACTTTCTGTTTGAAGTAACCGAGGGAAATATAGCCCCAGATGTCGCGGTCAAAGTCGATCAGGATGGTGTTAAAGCGCGCAATAGCATCGAACAGTTCGGCAATATAGTCGTGTGGTTCGATCTGGGTGGTGTAGGGGTTCCAGGTCAGGCCGAGCGAGGAAATAAATTCTTCCGCATTCTTTTCCCAGTCGATATTTGGGTAGGCAGACAGGTGGGCATTGTAGTTGCCTACAGCACCGTTGATTTTACCCAGCAAGGGGACAGCCCCTACCTGGGCTACCTGGCGGCGAAGGCGTGCAACCACGTTGGCGAGTTCCTTGCCCACGGTCGTAGGGCTGGCGGTTTGGCCGTGGGTGCGAGACAGCATGGGCACGTCGGCGAAATCCTGGGCTAGCTGGGCGATCTTTTCTACCAGGCTATTCATTGCGGGCAACATAACGTTGTCGCGACCAGCGCGTAGCATTAGAGCGTGGGACAGGTTGTTGATGTCTTCAGAAGTGCAAGCGAAGTGCACGAACTCGCTTACTTTTTCCAGCTGGGCATTGCCGCTGATTTTTTCTTTGAGGAAATATTCAACCGCTTTCACGTCGTGGTTGGTGGTGCGCTCAATTTCTTTGATACGCCCAGCATCTTCCAGGGAAAAGTTGGCCACAATGCTATCGAGTAGCTGGTTGGCAGCTTCATCGAACTGCTCTACCTCAGTGATTTCTGAGTGCGCGGAGAGTTTCTGAAGCCAGCGCACTTCCACTTCAACACGGGCGCGAATCAGGCCGTATTCACTAAAAATTTCGCGTAGTGGGGCAGTCTTGCTCTCGTAGCGACCATCAATAGGGGATACCGCTGTGAGTGCGGAAAGCTCAACTGTCATAGTAAATCTCCGGGATTAGTTTTTTATAGATTCGATCTGTGCGATTAGCTCGTCGGTCGCACGCAATAGCTTTTTGCGTTGAAATAGCAGATGCAGGCGCCTTCCGCCCAATTGTCGCCACAGCGTGGCTGAACGGATACCGGCAAACAGCATTGAGCGGATTTGGTTAGCGACGCGCTGTTGCTGCAGAAAATTAAAATCTCCCAGCACCTGGATACGAAAGCGGAAAGTGCCGAGGGTATCGCTATAAATACTGGCGAGATTGGAAAATACATTCTCGTGGGTGGGGGCAAAGTGTTCCGCCTGAGTCTTGGCTTTTTCGAGGCGGCTGCCAATGATGGAGAGCAACTCTCCTTTCTTACTCAATTGCCTCTGCAGATAGAGCACAGATAATGCATAGCGCAGGCAGTCTGTGTATTCAGGGTGTTGCCGCGATTGCAGTAACTGCCGTGAGACCTGCAAGCCGGGCAGCAGCTTCTCTGCGCCGGCGAACACATCTTCGGTGCGATCTGGGTTGAGCTGGAAAAGGCTGTATACCCCGGTTTCCAGCTGGGCCTGGGGAGCGGTGCCTGTTTTGGCCAAGCGCTCCACTAAAGTTGCGGATTGAAATATTCCGGCCAATGCCAGAGCCTGATCCCGCCAGTTATTCAAGGTTACTCCTTAGTGTTTCTTGTATTTTTCCGGTACGGCAGTGCCGATACCTGTAGCCTGTTCGATAACTGCGCCGCCGAGACATATTTCGCCATCGTACAGGACCAGGGATTGTCCTGGGGTAATTGCCCGCTGTGGCTCGTCAAATTCCACAGTCAGGTTACCACCCTTTTGTACCCGTATTGTGCAGTCCTGGTCTGGCTGTCGGTAGCGGGTCTTCGCTTGACAGCGGAAAGACTCACCTGGTGCGGCGCCATTGATCCAATGTGTTTGGGTTGCCACCAGACCCGTGGCGTAAAGCAAGGGGTGATGTGCCCCCTGGGCAACAATCAATACGTTGCGCTCTAGGTTCTTTCCGACTACGTACCAGGGTTCTTCGCCCGCGCCTTTTACCCCTCCGATACCAAGACCCTGCCTTTGTCCTATGGTGTGGTACATCAGACCGGCGTGGCGCCCCATAATTTCACCTTCTGGAGTTTCCATGTCGCCCGGC
This sequence comes from Microbulbifer variabilis, assembly GCF_023716485.1. Classification (NCBI taxonomy): domain Bacteria; kingdom Pseudomonadati; phylum Pseudomonadota; class Gammaproteobacteria; order Cellvibrionales; family Microbulbiferaceae; genus Microbulbifer; species Microbulbifer variabilis. The sequence continues at coordinate 2,590,308 of NZ_CP092418.1, read as the reverse complement.
TGGGCGGGCAGATACTGTTCCAGAAAGTCCTTGAAGCGGCGTTCGCCAATAAAGCAGATCCCCGTACTGTCTTTTTTATTGTGGGTGATAAAGCCGTTTTCCTCAGCGATACGTCGTACTTCAGGTTTTTCCAACTCGCCCAGTGGAAATAGAGAGCGAGCGAACTCACCCTCGCCGACAGCGTGGAGGAAGTAGCTTTGATCCTTGTTGCCATCCAAGCCCTTGAGCAAATAGGTGCGACCTTCTATATCGCGTCGGCGGGTGTAATGTCCTGTGGCAATGGCATCAGCTCCCAGAACTTCGGCATATTCCAGGAAAACTTTAAACTTGATCTCCCGATTGCACAGAATGTCCGGGTTAGGCGTGCGTCCGGCCTTGTATTCTGCCAGGAAGTATTCGAAGACATGGTCCCAATACTCGGCAGCAAAATTAGCGGTATGCAGTTTGATGCCCAGTTTTTCACATACCGCCTGGGCATCGACCAAGTCTGCTTTCGCGGTGCAGTACTCAGTGCCGTCATCTTCGTCCCAATTCTTCATAAACAAGCCCTCCACTTGGTAGCCCTGCTGCATGAGCAGAAGTGCGGCTACAGAGGAATCCACACCGCCGGACATACCGACGATGACGCGCTTGGGCTGTTTGTTGTGCGTGGAATCAGGCATAAGAAGGACAGTCACTACTTCACTGGAATGGAAAGGGGGCGAATTTTACCTGTGAATCGGGCTTCTGACCAAGGCCGCTTTAATCTTGGGTTTTTGCTTATTGTCTCCGGCGAGGATGATTGCGCTTCTGAGGTGGCTTCGATTTGCCTTTGGGCCTTGGCTTAGGCGCAGAAAAAACCTCCTCCGAGCGGTGCTGCCCCGGCTGCAGAGTGCCGAGATTCCAATTGCCGATAGCCATTCGAACCAAGCGCAGGGTAGGGAAGCCAACCGCTGCGGTCATACGTCGCACCTGACGGTTTCTACCCTCGTGAATGATAAGTTCTACCCAGCTGGTGGGAATGGACTTGCGCTCTCGGATTGGGGGATTGCGCGGCCACAGGTCGACTTCGGAGAGTCTGCGGGCCTTAGCGGGCGCTGTGCGTCCATCCTTCAAATCTACACCTTTGCGCAGAAACATCAGGGCGTCATCTGAAATGTCCCCCTCTACCTGAGCCCAGTAAGTCTTCGCCATCTTTCTCTTCGGGTGGCTGATTTGATGTTGTAGCGCTCCATCATCTGTGAGTAGTAGAAGTCCCTCCGAGTCATAGTCGAGCCGACCCGCGGCATAGAAGCCCTTATGCGGGATATAGTCTGCCAGCGTGGCGCGACCCTGGGGGTCTGTGAATTGGCTTAACACGCCAAAAGGTTTGTTTAGGAGAATAATCTTGGGCATAAGAAAAATTGAGTATTGTAATCCAACTACAAAAATTAGCCGATGCTGCTATAATCCCGCCGATTTTTATCCCCGCCCAATGGTCCCGGGGGAGCGGTGCAAGCAACGCTGGACCTAAAAAGTCATAGAATTTTGGGAGTTTACGCAATATGGGTCACATCCAAGTGCCGGCAGACGGCGAAAAAGTTACAGTCAATTCCGACGGTTCGCTGAATGTTCCGAATCGCCCGGTAATTCCGTTCATCGAGGGTGACGGCATCGGTGTGGACATCACTCCGGTAATGCGCAAAGTAATCGACGCTGCGGTAGAGAAAGCTTTCAGCGGCGATAAGAAAATCGAGTGGATGGAAATCTACTGTGGTGAGAAAGCCGCAGAGACTTATGCTGGCGACTGGTTCCCAGCTGAAACTCTGGAAGCGATCAAAGATTACGTTGTCAGCATCAAAGGCCCTCTGACCACACCAGTGGGCGGCGGTTTCCGTTCCCTGAACGTTGCCCTGCGTCAGGAGCTGGACCTGTATGTATGTCAGCGTCCTGTTCGCTGGTTCAGCGGTGTACCTTCTCCGGTTAAAGAGCCGAACAAGGTAGACATGGTTATCTTCCGTGAAAACTCTGAAGATATCTACGCTGGTATCGAGTGGAAAGCTGATACCGACGAAGCCAAGAAAGTTATCAAGTTCCTGCAGGACGAGATGGGTGTTAAGAAAATCCGTTTTCCTGAGAACTGTGGTATCGGTGTTAAGCCGGTTTCTGCAGAGGGTACCAAGCGTCTCGTGCGCAAGGCTATTCAGTACGCTGTTGACCAGGATCGCGATTCCGTAACCCTGGTACACAAAGGCAACATCATGAAGTTCACCGAAGGTGCCTTCGCCGATTGGGGTTACGAACTGGCTCGCGACGAGTTTGGCGCTCAGCCGCTGGACGGCGGCCCCTGGCACAGCTTCAAGAACCCGAAGACTGGCAAGGAAATCGTTGTTAAGGATGTAATTGCTGACGCTATGCTGCAGCAGATCCTGCTGCGTCCGGCTGAGTACGACGTAATTGCTACCCTGAACCTAAACGGTGACTACCTGTCTGACGCGCTGGCTGCACAGGTTGGTGGTATCGGTATCGCTCCGGGCGCAAACCTGTCCGACGACGTTGCCCTGTTCGAAGCAACCCACGGTACTGCACCTAAGTACGCTGGCCAGGACAAGGTTAACCCGGGCTCTCTGATTCTTTCCGCTGAGATGATGCTGCGTCACCTGGGCTGGAACGAAGCTGCTGACCTGGTAATCAAGGGTATGGAAGGTGCTATCGAAGCGAAAACCGTAACCTACGATTTCGAGCGCCTGATGGATGGTGCTGAGCTGAAATCCTGCTCTGCGTTTGGTGACGAAGTGATCAAGCACATGGCCTAATTGGCTGATTTGGGGCTAGGTTTTTTAATCAACCTGGCCCTAGCTAGAAAAAGCCCTTTGCTTTGCAGCAAGGGGCTTTTTTGTTGGCGGGGTCTGCTTGTGCGGGCTTGCAGGGTTAGTCGAGCATCTCTGCCTCTTTTTCCCGCTCTGTTTCAGAGTGGTTGGGATCTGCAATAGCGGCCACTTTGGGGCTTTGGGGGCTAGGTGCGGTCTCTGCCGCCACTGCGGTGGAAATATTGGCGGCGTGATAGCCTTTGTCGCCTCTGACGATATCAAAGGTGACCTGTTGGCCGGCCTTTAGGGTTCGGTAGCCTTCCATCTGAATAGCGGAATAGTGCGCAAACAGATCCTCCCCTCCTTCATCTGCAAGAATAAACCCATATCCCTTAGCGTTGTTGAACCACTTCACGGTACCAGTAGGCATATCGAACTCCCTCTAATTGCCTGAGTGGCCAGTCGGCCACCTTACAGAGTTTTTATATTTATTTGACCTGCGGATTAATCGGCTGCGATCCTATCTGCGACTAACGGCTGTGAATGAGCAGGCACTACCTCTTGTAGTCAACTGCTATAGGAATGTCAAGAAACCGCGCTTGAGGCTGTGATCTCCCTGTGTCGTTGGTCAAATAAGGTTACAATGGCAGGTCATTTATGGTTGAGCATGCTGCACTATCAAGGCTCGATAGAACACATTGATAATTGTTATGAGTATTTTGCAGGTCATTAAACTAGGCTCCAGTGATTCTGGAGAAGACTATTTCGACGGTGAGGGTTCCGAGGGTGGGCTCGCACTGGAGGAGGCGCCGCCACGGCTCAAACGCCCGCCTATGTACAAGGTCATCATGTTGAACGATGACTACACCCCCATGGACTTTGTCGTAGAGACTCTGGAGTTGTTTTTTGGGGTTAACCGTGAGCGCGCCACACAGTTGATGTTGCAAGTACACACGCGGGGAAAAGCAGTGTGCGGTGTCTATACTCGGGATATAGCGGAGACAAAGGCCGCTCAGGTTAATCAGTTCGCCCAGGAGAATGAGCATCCACTATTGTGTGAGATTGAGGCGGACGAGAGTAAAGACGATTGATTGAAATTAAAGCTGCTTTAGCACAAGGGTCCCGTCACCTGAAGGGAATCAGCCAGGAGTTAGACGCCGGCAAAGGGTGCACGCCTACCAGCGGAGTCGGCGGGGAACATTGGCGATTAGGGTTTGAGGTTTAAATGCTCAGCAAGGACTTAGAGGTAACGCTCAATCTGGCGTTCAAGGGTGCACGAGCGAAGCGGCACGAATTCATGACTGTGGAGCACCTGTTACTGGCGCTTCTGGATAATGAGTCGGCTGCTGACGTGTTGCATGCCTGCGGGGCCGACCTGAGCGCACTGCGCCGCGAACTATTGGAGTTTGTGGACTCTACCACGCCGTTAATCCCAGAGGCGGACACCGATCGTGAAACTCAGCCCACATTGGGTTTTCAGAGGGTGTTGCAGAGGGCCGTTTTCCATGTTCAGTCATCGGGGAAAAAAGAGGTTACCGGTGCTAATGTGCTTGTGGCTATTTTCTGTGAGCAGGAAAGCCAAGCCGTTTATTATCTGAAGCAGCAGAGTGTTGCGCGTATCGATGTAGTCAATTACATCACCCACGGAATTTCCAGGGTCGGTTCCAGCGGCAACAATCACAATCACCACCACGGTTCAGATACCACCCAAGAGCAGGTGGAAGAGGAGATCAGCACAGGCTCTGAGCCTGGAGGTTCTGACCCTCTGGAGAGTTACGCGACCAACCTGAACCAAGAGGCTATCTTGGGGCGAATTGATCCCTTGGTAGGGCGAGGCCCCGAAGTAGAGAGAGTCACCCAGGTTCTTGCGCGGCGTCGCAAAAACAACCCCTTGTTGGTTGGAGAATCCGGAGTCGGTAAAACCGCAATCGCGGAGGGGTTGGCCCGACGAATAGTGGATGAGGATATCCCTGAGCCACTAAAAGAGAGCACTATTTACTCCCTCGACCTCGGTTCTCTACTCGCTGGTACCAAGTACCGTGGGGATTTTGAGAAACGTTTTAAAGCGCTGCTGGCAGAGCTGAAGAAGCGCGAGCATGCAGTCCTGTTTATTGATGAAATTCACACCATTATTGGAGCCGGCGCAGCATCCGGCGGCGTTATGGACGCCTCCAACCTGTTGAAACCGCTGCTGTCCAGCGGTCAGCTCCGCTGCATTGGCTCCACCACCTTTACCGAATATCGCGGCATTTTTGAGAAAGATCGTGCGCTTTCCCGTCGTTTTCAAAAGATCGATGTCAGTGAGCCATCGGTAGAGGAGACTGTGCAAATATTACAGGGGCTTCGGAGTTGTTTCGAAGACCATCATAAAGTTCGTTTCACTGACGCCGCCCTCGATGCCGCGGCTCAACTTTCCAGTCGCCATATCACCGAGCGCTTCCTGCCTGACAAGGCGATAGATGTAATTGATGAGGCCGGAGCTTTCCAATCGCTGTTGCCGGTTGAAGAGCGCACTGAGGTGATTGGTATCAGTGAAATCGAGTCGGTAATTGCCAAGATGGCCCGTATCCCGGCCAAGAGTGTCTCTGCTTCTGATAAAGAGCAGTTGTCCAAGCTTGATGACAACCTCAAGATGGTGGTATTTGGCCAGGATCGTGCAATTGAGGCGCTCAGTACGGCGATCAAGCTCAGCCGTGCTGGGTTGGGTGCTGAGGAGAAGCCCATAGGATCCTTCCTATTCTCTGGCCCCACAGGCGTTGGTAAGACTGAGCTCTGTCGTCAGCTGGCCAAGGTGATGGGAATTGAGTTAATCCGCTTCGATATGTCTGAGTATATGGAGCGACATACGGTTTCCCGTTTGATCGGTGCGCCACCGGGATATGTGGGTTTCGATCAGGGCGGCTTGCTGACTGATTCTGTGACTAAGCATCCGCATAGTGTGGTACTGCTCGATGAGATTGAGAAGGCTCACCCAGAAGTCTTCAATCTGCTTCTCCAGGTGATGGATCACGGAACTCTTACAGATAATAACGGCCGCAAGGCGGACTTCCGCAATGTCATATTAATTATGACCACTAATGCGGGCGCAGAGCTGATGAGTCGTCGGTCTATCGGCTTCTCCAGCCAGGATCACTCCTCCGATGGTATGGAGGAAATCAAAAAGATGTTTGCCCCAGAGTTCCGCAACCGCCTCGACAGTATTATCCAGTTTGGCTCTCTGCCACTGGATGTGGTTAAAACAGTAGTGGATAAGTTTATTGTCGAGTTGCAAGCGCAGCTAGATGACTCTCGTGTGACTCTGATCGTAGATGATGAGGCTCGCGAGTGGCTGGCTATTCGCGGTTACGATGAAAAAATGGGGGCTCGCCCGATGTCGCGTTTGATAAGAGACAAGCTGCGTAAGCCATTGGCTGAGTCAGTCTTGTTTGGTGAGTTGGCAGAGGAGGGGGGCCGCGTGGTGGTCGTCATAGAGAATGATGAACTCTCCATAAAAACGGCGGTTCCTGCCTAGCTCTACAAAAAAATACATCAAAAAAGCCACCGCAAGGTGGCTTTTTTGTGTCCAGGACAAATCACCTTAAGCTCTTTGCCTGGCGAGCGAATTAGCGGGCGCGGTAGGTGATGCGACCTTTGCTCAGGTCGTAGGGGGTGAGTTCCACTTTGACCTTATCGCCGGTGAGGATGCGAATGTAGTTTTTACGCATCTTTCCAGAGATGTGCGCAATGACCACGTGTCCGTTTTCCAGCTTTACGCGGAAAGTGGTATTTGGCAGGGTGTCGATCACCTCGCCTTCCATTTCAATATAATCGTCTTTTGCCATGCGGCAGCAACCTTCAAATAACTTGATCAGACCTTTACCCCGGAGGCAATCTTGCCTAGCCGTGGCTTGACGGGCGAGCATTTTGCACGAAAAGGCAGAATAGAGCAAAGGGCGCGTGCGTAGGAATTATAGAGATTTCAGGCTCCAGCGGTTCTCTGTGAGCATTTCAATGGGTTGGAACTGGCTTTTGTAGGCCATCTTATGGCATTTCTCTATCCAATAGCCCAAATACAGATTGGGAAGCCCTAATCTTCTGGCCCATTCAATTTGGTAGAGAATGCAGTAACTGCCCAGACTGCGCTTGTCCTCATCCGGGTCGAAGAAAGTATAGATGGCCGACAGGCCTGCAGTAAGCAGGTCGGTGACCGCCACTGCGACTAGGCGCCCACGTGCACGCAGCTCAATATAGCGAGTAGCTCCCCAGGCCGGGCTTAGGAAGCTGCGATACTGCTCGCGGCTCGGAGGGTACATTTCCCCATCGGCATGACGTTGCTCAATGTAGCGTGCATACAGCTCGTAATGCTCATCGGTGTCGATGGATTCGATATGAAAGATATCCAGGTCCTTATTGCGTTTCCAGCAGCGGCGCTGGTTGCGATCCGGTACAAAAAGGCCCACTGGTACACGGGCGGGCACACAGGCCCTGCATGTTGCGCATTGAGGTCGGTAGAGATAGGCCCCGCTACGACGAAAGCCCAGCTCTGAGAGGCGGTTGTAAAGGCGCTGGTCTACCTCTGTCTGCGGGTCCACAAATACCGTTGTAGCCTCCCTATCTGGTAGATAGCCACATGGGTGGGGCAGGGTTGCCAAAAGCCGGACCGAGTCTAGCTGAGAATATTTACCCATAAGTCCACGAAAGTTTCCAAGGCTGCGGAAAAGCGGGCTGTATAAGGCCGTCCTCCAGCAGGTGTTCGAAGTCCCTACGACACATTTCAACGGCCCCAAGACTACTCAGGTGGGGGTTGCTTACCTGGCAGTCGATCAGTGGGCACCCCCACAATTCTAATTGGCGAACGAGGTGGACAAAAGCGACTTTAGAAGCATCTGTCTCTCTGTGAAACATGGACTCACCAAAAAAAATACGGCCGATTGAGAGACCGTAAAGTCCACCGACCAGCCGACCCTCACGCCATACCTCAACGGAGTGGGCATGGCCCAGATGGTGCATGTCGATATAGGCCTCGGCCATCTCATCGGTAATCCAGGTGCCATCTTCAGAACTCCTGGGGAGGCGGCAACCCTCGATTACTTGTTCGAAGGCTTGGTCAAATGTGACTGAGAATATACCTCTGCGCAGGGTTTTACGCAGACTGCGGCCAATACGGAAGTCGCTGGGTATTACTACACAGCGCGGTGAGGGGCTCCACCAGAGGATAGGCTGGTCTTCGGAAAACCAGGGGAAGATACCTCGGCGATAGGCGGCCAACAACCATTCCGGGGAGAGATCTCCACCAGCTGCGAGGAGTCCATTGGGATCGTCTAGAGCAGTCTGGGTAGAAGGGAAATCTATATGATTGTGGTCGAGCCACATTAGGCGGCTTTGGGTATTCCTTGCCACAAACTGTTTCCTGTCCTGGGTCTGAGGAGGCCCGGGTAGCCTTGAGGCTACCCGGGTGAGAAGCAGTTGTTAGGCGTCGAGGAAACGCTCGGCGTCCAGGGCTGCCATACAGCCGGTTCCAGCGGAGGTGACCGCCTGACGGTAGATGTGATCAGACACATCGCCAGCTGCAAACACGCCGGGCACAGATGTCTGAGTGGCGTTACCCTCCAGGCCACTTTGCACGATGATATAGCCGTTATTCATTTCAAGCTGATCTTTAAAGATGTCGGTATTGGGCTTGTGGCCAATCGCGATAAATACACCAGCGGCCTCCAATTCCTTGGTGGAGTCATCCTGGGTGCTGCGAACGCGCAGGCCGGTTACTCCGTTGTCATCACCAAGAACCTCGTCGAGGGTGTGGTGAAAGCAAAGTTTGATATTGCCGTTTTCCACCTTCTCCATCAGACGATCCTGAAGAATTTTCTCGGCGCGAAGCTCGTCACGGCGGTGGATCAGGGTAACTTCACTGGCGATATTGGACAGGTATAGGGCCTCTTCTACTGCGGTATTACCACCGCCCACAACGGCTACTTTCTGATCGCGATAGAAGAAACCGTCACAGGTCGCACAGGCACTGACACCACGACCCTGGAAGGCTTCTTCAGACGGCAGGCCCAGGTATTGAGCGGAGGCACCAGTGGCGATGACTAGGGCGTCGCAGGTATAGGTTTCATTGCCCTTCAAAGTGAATGGGCGATTGTTCAGATCTACAGACTCGATGTGATCAAAAATAATCTGGGTGTCGAAGCGCTCGGCGTGTTGCTGCATTTGCACCATCAGGTCGGGGCCCTGCAGCTCGGGGATGCCACCGGGCCAGTTTTCAACTTCTGTAGTGGTGGTCAACTGCCCACCCTGTTGCATACCGGTAATAACAACGGGGTTCAAGTTTGCGCGGGCTGCGTAGATGGCTGCTGTGTAGCCTGCAGGGCCAGAACCGAGAATAATCAGTCGATGATGGTTGTTGCTCATGAAACTCTCTTTAAACCTGTCTGTGTGCAAAGTTTACCCAGAGAACTGGGAGTCCACCTAGCCGGCCATATTTTGATCAGCCAAAGCTATTAGATTGGCCGATATAATAGGCGAAAGTGACAATTCGACGAAATAGTTTGCCTCAATTTATGCCATTGGAAAGTGCTATTTAGATCGCTGCAGCGAGTCGACCCGGCTCTCACTATCCAGAAACGACATCAATAATTGAGAATAATTCATTGTTTTTATTGAATAAATTGCGATTTATTCGATGTGAAGTCCGCTCGGTACGACTTATAAAGTATTTGTATTTGGTCACAAGAGGGCTCGGAGGAGGTGTTTTCATCCTTTTGGTAGTTAGCCAAATTTGGGATGCATAACAACGGCCAAAGGGCGAAGCCATGAGGCAGGGCAGAAAAATAGTACCGTTGAATCTGGGCAGCAATTTGATTGGCCACCCCACATTTACCTTCAGTCTCAGTAATGAAGCACAGGTATTTGTGTCGGAAATCCTGGATGACACTTTCTCCTTGAGGCTTTCTGTCGATTTAGGGCCTGATGGTAGCCATATTGCCAGTTTGCATGGCCCTCCAGATTTAGTGGAGTTGTTCGCATCCCTGAAGCTGCAGGTCAGATGCGATATTGTGGCGGATGGGTACAATGTCCTTTCCCATGATGCTTTAGATGCCTTCGTGGCTTCACCCGAGTCGAAAGCAAAGCTACTCGAAGCGCTGGATCTCAGAGAGGGAAATAAAGTACTGGATTTAATGAGCGGCAGTGGCGCGGTCAGCCAGTTGCTGTTGGAGTATGGTGATAAAAAGTCAATGGGGCTCGCCCTCAGTATGTGCGATACCCACCACTCCCAGCTCAAGCGTATCAACTCAAAAGTGCGTGAAAGGGTTGTCGATGTTACTGTGGGTGATGCCAGGGCATTGCCTTATGAAAAGGAATCTTTTGATGCGGTGGTACTCAAAATGGGGCTGCACGAAGTGCCCCAGTTGGACCAACCGTTGGTAATGAGGAATGTCTTTCGGGTCCTGAAGCGAGGGGGGCGTTTTATTATTTGGCAATTGCTGCCGGCCTCCGGTGTGATACAGGATGTGTTTACAGATATCGTACGAAAAACCAGCATGTTGGCTGGTTGCGAATCTCAAGCATTCAACCGCTACTTCCCCAGGCAGGACCAGATATCCTGGCTGTTTAAAAGTGCTGGGTTCAGAGGGTGTGAGGAAATATTTCAGGCTGAATTCACTTACAGCACCCGAGCAAGCCTGGGTGCCGAGCTGGGTGGAGACTCCAGCAAACTAGAAATACTGAACAACTTTGCCCGCGACAGAGTGCCCCAAGAGTTAAGAGATTCGCTGTGTTGGCGGGATACTGGAGAGGATATCTCCCTTAAGATCCCGGCTTGTATATATCGCACATACAAACCAGCATAAATCAAAGATAATTAGGCCATCGAGGAAATCGCTCAAGTAGCGATTTCCGTTTGTTACAAGTACCAGAAAGCAACAACAAAGAATATTGAGGTAAGCCATTGAAGGCCGAAAGCGCAACCGGAGAAAATTCTGAAAAGAGCGGTGCTTTGCCGGATTCACTCGTCGCCCGTTTGGTCCGTGAGGGAGCATTAATCTGCCTGCTGGCAGGGGCACTATTAATGGCTATCAGCCTGCTCAGTTACGATTCCCAAGATCCAGGTTGGTCCCATACCGGGCAGGTAGGAAAAATTCACAATGCCATCGGTCCTGCAGGCGCCTGGCTTGCCGATGTATGCCTTTCGCTATTGGGTTGGATGGCCTATCTGTTTCCCCTGTTGATTGGCTTGCGTGCTTATAAAATCTTACGCGACCGCAATGCACGTTTCCATGCTCCCCTGTTTGCGCTGAGAGTCTTTGGTCTGTTCCTTCTGTTAATTAGTGGTGCCGCTTTGGCGACACTATGTTTCTCTCCCGCTGACGATCCTCTGCCTTTCACAAACGGCGGAATCATTGGAGACGCGCTATCAAGTTCTCTTCAGGGAAGTCTTGGTTATGTTGGTGGGACCATTTTATTGTTGGCGATTTTTGCCATTGGTGTCACGGTATTCACAGGCCTTTCATGGCTCAAGTTGGCCGAGTCCATTGGTCGTAATGTGTTAGGGCTTATCGCCTGGTTGAGCAGTTACTACAAGCAATGGCGCCTGAAGCGCACAGAACAGCGCGTGGCGCGGGAAGCCATAGTCGTGCGCAAAGCCGCAGTGGAAGAAGAGAAGCAGCGCACCGCCAAGCGAATTCCCCCTAAGATTGAAGCGGCTCCAGTAAAGCCCAAGCAGAGCCCCCGTGCGGCTAAAGAAAAGCAAGGCGAATTATTCAAGGGCGGGCCTGTTACAGGAACATTGCCACCTTTAGGCTTGCTTGATCCTTCCGATCAAAATAAGAAACCGGGCTTTTCCCGGGAATCCCTCGAAGCCCTGTCGCGCTTATTGGAGCTGAAGCTTAAAGATTTTGGTGTGGTAGCCGAAGTTGTATCGGTATTGCCTGGTCCGGTGGTGACCCGCTTTGAGATCCAACCGGCGCCGGGTGTAAAGGTGAGTAAGATTTCAAACTTGGCCAAAGACCTGGCCCGATCTTTGGCGGTAATCAGTGTCCGCGTAGTGGAGGTGATCCCGGGGAAATCGGTGGTGGGTATTGAAATTCCCAATGAAAATCGACAAATGGTACGTCTTAGTGAAGTGCTGTCCGCCGATGTCTATGAGAATGCCAAATCACCCCTGACATTGGCACTTGGGCACGATATTTCCGGCCAACCGGTAGTGGCCGATCTCGCCAAGATGCCCCACCTCCTGGTCGCCGGTACCACTGGATCTGGTAAGTCTGTGGGCATCAATGTGATGTTGCTCAGCCTTTTGTACAAGTCTACTCCGGATGAGGTTCGCCTGATCTTGGTGGATCCGAAGATGTTGGAGCTATCGGTGTACGAGGGTATTCCCCACTTACTCACCCCGGTGATCACCGATATGAACGATGCGGCCAATGGTTTGCGTTGGTGTGTGGGCGAGATGGAGCGCCGTTATAAATTGATGGCGGCGATGGGAGTGCGCAATCTAGCGGGCTTTAATCGCAAGATAAAAGAGGCAGAGGAAGCTGGTGAGCCGATTTTAGATCCACTGTGGGAACCGGATCCTGCTTCCAGCGTTCCGGCTGAAGAGCAAACCGCTCCTGCACTTAAGGCACTGCCCGCAATCGTGGTTGTTATTGATGAATTTGCCGACATGATGATGATCGTTGGCAAGAAGGTGGAGCAGCTGATTGCCCGTATCGCACAGAAAGCCCGTGCTGCGGGGATTCATTTGCTGTTAGCTACTCAACGACCCTCAGTGGATGTGATTACCGGATTGATCAAGGCCAATGTGCCTACCCGTATCGGTTTCCAGGTTTCTTCCAAGGTGGATTCCCGCACAATCCTAGACCAGGGCGGTGCCGAACAGCTGCTCGGTCACGGCGATATGCTCTACCTCCCTCCGGGCAGTGGGGTACCAGTGCGGGTTCATGGCGCCTTTGTGGACGATCATGAAGTGCATAAAGTTGTCGCGGACTGGACGCGGCGCGGAGAACCTGAATATATCGACGGCATTGTTGATGACAGCAACAACAGTATTCCAGTGCCTGGCCTGCAGTCTGAGGGCGGTGATGAAGATGACCCTGAGGCTGATGCTCTTTACGATGAAGCGGTAGCCTTTGTCACCAAATCGCGCAAAGCGTCCATCTCTTCAGTTCAGCGCCAGCTTCGCATCGGCTACAATCGCGCCGCGCGAATTATCGATGCCATGGAGGCTGCCGGAGTTGTTTCACCGGCGGGGCATAATGGCAACCGTGAGGTACTGGCTCCGCCTCCAGCCTAAATAAGGAGGGGCGGCGCCATCCAAAGTTAAGCTGCGGTTCACTTCCCGCTGACTAATCTTTAGGGAAATCAACATACTGGAAATCAATGATGAAGAATATTCTGCGCAACTTCCTGCTGGTATTGACCGTTGCAAGCAGTGCAGTCTGGGCCGATGCTACAGAAGAGCTCGGCAAACTCCTGCAACCGTTGTCTTCCCTTTCAGGAAACTTTAAGCAAACGCTGATTGATGAGCGCGGTAAGGTATCGCAAAAAAGCAATGGGAGTTTTTCAGTACAGCGGCCAGGCAAGTTGCGCTGGAAAACCGGCGAGCCATACGCCCAGTTATTGGTAACGAATAATAAAACCCTTTGGCTCTATGATCCGGATCTTGAGCAAGTCACTATACGCCCGGTGGATGAGCGAATGAAAGAGACCCCAGCTTTACTACTCGGCGGTAAGGTTGAGGATATTCGTAAATCTTTCGATGTGGCTTTAAAAGATGGTATTTATCAGCTGACGCCAAAAAATCCAAAGGCGCCGTTCAAGTCTATGGAAATCCGCTTTGCTAAAGATGGTCTGCCGTCTGCTATGAAAGTGCGCGACAGTATGGGGCAGACAACGGAGATTGTTTTCAACAATATGAAAGCAAACCCGAAACTTTCCGAGTCCATCTTTAATTTCAAGCCGCCCGCTGGTACAGACATAATCAAAGATGAGTGACCTGTTTCAAGCCCCGCAACGGCATCAGCCGCTGGCCGCAAGAATGCGGCCTAATTCTCTGGCCCACTATGTGGGCCAATCGCATTTATTGGGAAAGGGAAAGCCGTTGCGGGAAGCGGTTGAGCGCGGCCAGCTGCACTCAATGATCCTGTGGGGACCACCAGGAGTCGGCAAAACCACATTTGCCCGGCTGTTAGCCGAGGAGTGTGATGCGCGCTTTGCTACCCTTTCAGCGGTGTTGGCGGGGGTGAAGGATATTCGGCAGGCAGTGGCAGAGGCCGAGCAACAGCGCATGCAGTCAGGCCGCAATACCATTCTTTTTGTCGACGAAGTACATCGTTTTAATAAGGCGCAGCAGGATGCCTTCTTGCCCTATGTAGAAGAGGGCACGGTGACTTTTGTTGGTGCTACAACCGAAAACCCGGCTTTTGAGCTGAACAATGCCCTCCTATCCCGCTGCCGTGTGTATCTACTGCGCAGTATTCCCGAAGAAGATCTAATCGGGCTGCTTGGGTATGCTCAGCAGACGGATGATCAACTGCGCGAGCGCAATGTTTATATCCCAAAAGAAGTTTTGGCTAAAATTGCCCACGCGGCCGATGGGGATGCGCGCAGTGCCCTGAACCTGCTGGAAGTCGCCTGCGATTTGGCCAGGGAGGAGGGTGGTAGGTTGCTGGTCGATGAGGATGTGCTCAGTGAAGTACTCAGCGCTGACGTGCGTCGATTTGACAAGGGCGGTGATTATTTTTATGACCAAATTTCCGCCATGCATAAATCGGTACGGGGTTCCGACCCCGATGCCGCGCTTTATTGGTTTGTGCGCATGCTCGATGGTGGTTGTGATCCCTTATATGTCGCCCGCCGGGTAGTGCGAATGGCCAGTGAAGATATTGGCAATGCCGACCCGCGAGCATTGCAATTGGCTCTTAATGCCTGGGATGTACAGGAGCGTCTCGGTAGTCCCGAAGGAGAGCTGGCCATTGCGCAGGCAATTACCTATCTTGCTGTCGCGGCGAAAAGTAACGCAGTTTATAGCGCTTATAAGCGTGCAGTGGCGGATGTGCGTCGTGATCCCAGCTACGAGGTGCCGGTGCATTTGCGCAATGCCCCCACGAAGTTGGCGAAAAGTTTGTCGCATGGGGCCGAGTACCGCTATGCCCACGATGAGCCAGATGCTTTCGCCGCCGGGGAAAACTACTTCCCTGAAGAAATTGCGGATAGAGAGTATTACCAGCCGGTTCCCCGTGGGCTGGAGTTAAAAATTTCCGAAAAGTTGCAAGTGTTGCGCCGGCTTAACAGTGAGAGTGAGCAGCAACGCTATAAGAAGAAACCGTAAGGATTTAAGGTAAAAGACCATGCAGTGGCTGGCCATCGCCATAGGTGGTGCCTTGGGGGCAATACTTCGTCACCAGATAAGCATCTGGAGCTATCCGGTATTCAGTGGGAAGTTCCCGCTGGGTACGTTGATCGTGAATGTGCTTGGATCATTTCTGATTGGCATCGCCTACATTTTGATCACCCATAGAGCAATGCTCGGAGAGGAGTGGCGCCTGCTAATCATGACAGGAATGTTCGGTGCACTGACCACCTTTTCCACTTTCTCCCTAGAAAGCTTGATACTGTGGCACAATGGCCAACCTTTGATGGCCCTTGGCTATATTGTCGGCAGTCTTATTTGCTGTCTGGCGGCCACGGGAGCCGCGGTCGCCTTAGCGACGCGTTATTTTTAACCAATATTTATTTTAATTCTGTTGTAGGAGCCTGATTACAGGCGAACTGGAAACGATGCTCGATCCCAAACTGATTCGCACGGATATGGACCAAGTGGCCGCGGCCCTGAAAAAACGCGGTGTGGAACTGGATACTGCCAAACTGGAAGCCCTCGAGGAGCGCCGTAAAGAGCTGCAGGTGCGCACCGAGAGTTTGCAAAACGAGCGCAATAGCAAGTCGAAAAATATCGGGCGAGCTAAGGCCTCCGGAGAAGATATTGCTCCGCTGCTCAAAGAAGTCGAGTCCCTCGGGGGCGAGTTACAAAATGCCAAGCAGGCGCTGTCTGAGTTGCAAGAAGAGTTGGATGCGATTCTGTCCGCAATTCCCAACCTGCCGGATGCTTCGGTGCCCGAAGGCGAGAGCGAAGATGACAATGTGGAAGTACGTCGCTGGGGTCAGCCCCGTAGCTTCGATTTTGAGATCAAAGACCATGTAGATCTCGGTTCCCAGCTCGGCGGTCTCGATTTTGAGATGGCGGTAAAACTTACCGGATCGCGCTTTGCTGTGATGTCCGGTGAAGTAGCGTGTTTACACCGTGCTCTCGCCCAATTCATGCTCGATACGCACATTGAGGAGCATGGTTATAAAGAAACTAACGTACCGGTGATCGTCAATGGTGATTCCCTGTATGGAACCTCGCAGCTGCCAAAGTTCGAGGAGGATCTGTTTAAGCTGACCGATGAGCGTGGCTTCTATCTGATCCCGACAGCAGAAGTGCCTCTCACTAATATGTATCGCGATCATATTGTCGAGGACAGCGATTCTTTGCCGCACAAGCTGGTCGCGCATACAACCTGCTTCCGTTCTGAGGCCGGTTCACACGGCCGTGACACTCGCGGCATGATTCGCCAGCACCAGTTTGAAAAAGTGGAATTGGTGTGGGCGGCGCGCCCAGACCAGTCCGAGGAAGCGCTGGAGACCCTTACCAAAAATGCTGAGGCGATCCTGCAAAAGCTGAACCTGCCTTACCGCACTGTAGTGTTGTGTGGTGGTGATATTGGTTTCGCTGCGCGCAGGACTTACGATATCGAAGTCTGGATTCCCTCTCAGGACAAGTACCGCGAAATCTCTTCCTGCTCCCTGGTGGGTGACTTCCAGGCTCGCCGTATGAAGGCGCGTTGGCGCAACCCGGAAACCGGCAAGCCGGAATTGTTACACACACTGAATGGCTCCGGCTTGGCAGTAGGGCGCACCTTGATTGCAGTGCTGGAAAACTACCAACGCGAGGATGGCAGTATCGAGGTCCCTGAAGCGCTGCGCCCTTATATGCGTGGTCAGGAAGTAATCTCCGCTGCCTGAGCGCAGTGACTTAAAAGGGCGAACGTTATGTTCGCCTTTTTTCTTTTCTGGGTAAAATACTACCCGACTGCTTGTTTGATGGATTAATCAGTGCGTTATCTTCCTCTTGCATTCGATGTAAAAAATCGCCCCAGCTTAATCGTTGGCGGAGGCTCCATTGCCACACGAAAGGCCCGCTTGCTGCAAAAGGCGGGGGCTCGGATTCTGGTGGTATCCCCGGATATCACGGAAGAATTACTCCGGATTGTGGTTGACTCTGATGGAAAGTGGCATCGGGTAACTTATTCTGTTGAGCATTTGGATCTGGCCGACTTGGTGATTGCGGCAACGAGCAGTTCTGAGGTCAATGGCTGTGTATCCAGGGATGCGCAGAGGCGCCGCTTGCCGGTAAATGCAGTGGATGCCCCGGAATTGTGCACTTTTACTTTCCCTGCAATTGTCGAACGTGGCGATCTATCCATCGGGATCAGTAGTGGTGGTGCGGCCCCAGTTCTTGCCCGTCGGATTCGCGCCCAGCTTGAGGCATTGCTTTCCCCTGGGCTCGCATCATTGGTTGATTTCGCTTCGCGTATGCGCTCACAGGTGAAGCAGGCATTGCCGGAGGCGCGGCGTAAGAATTTTTGGGAATGGGTCTTTGCTGGGCCTGTTGCCCGTCGGGTGGAAGCGGGCCAGCTGGCGGATGCAGAGAGGGAATTCTTGGGCGCGTTGCAAGACTGGCAGGGGAGCCCCAGCCCGATTGGAGAAGTTTATTTGGTTGGGGGTGGCCCCGGGGATCCAGATTTATTAACTTTCCGCGCGTTGCGACTGATGCAGCAAGCGGATGTGGTGCTGTACGACCGCCTGGTTTCTCCAGAAGTTATGGACTTGGTCCGAAGAGATGCCGAGCGTATTTATGTCGGCAAAAAAAAGGCATTTCATGCCGTACCCCAGGATGATATCAACCAGTTACTGGTTGATCTGGCCATGCAGGGAAAGAAAGTTCTGCGCCTGAAAGGTGGTGATCCCTTTATTTTTGGGCGAGGTGGAGAGGAGATCGACAAACTGGCTGACGCCTCAATTCCTTTTCAGGTGGTACCGGGAATAACCGCTGCAGCGGGGTGTGCTAGCTATGCGGGGATTCCGCTGACTCATCGAGATCATGCACAGTCGGTACGCTTTATTACGGGCCATTTAAAAGAAGGTAGTCTCGACCTGCCATGGAAAGAGCTGGCTTCCGGTAGCCAAACCCTGGTTTTTTATATGGGATTAACGGGCCTGCAAACAATATGTACAGAGCTGGTTCAGCATGGCCTACCGACGGCCACGCCAGCGGCGCTGATTGAAAAAGGCACTACCAAGGCACAAAGGGTGATCATCGGTGATCTCAACACGCTTCCCACACTTGCCAAAGAAAAAGCTGTACGGGCGCCTACACTCACCATCATTGGTGGTGTGGTGGGGCTGCATAAAAAACTCAGCTGGTACCAATCCAGCGAGCGCTAAATGGGCTCTGGCAGGCTAATTACTATTGTGCAGGCCTGAAACTACCTAGGTAAGACCTATACTGAGAAGGTCTTTCCGTCAGGTATTTGTGTCATGCTGCTGACGATAATTTGCTTTTATTGCACTAATTTTGTGCGATTCTTTCTTCCGCAACAGCCCGAGTTTCCACAAATTGGCCTATTAAGTCACGACTCCCGCCGCTATAGATACCAATATCGCCAAAAGAAGGCGTTGGTACGCTGGCTATGGATAGTGGTTTCTCTGGTTATGCTGTGCTTTCCACTTTTACCTTTAGTGGTTGGCCTAGCTTTTTTTACCACCTTCCTGTCATTCGCTATTCTGGATGAGACTGCCTGATATCTGTTTCCAATGGTTAATCTAAAAATCCTGTCATGAGCATTAGCGGCACAGGCTTGTGCCGCAGCGAGTGTGGGTGGGGATAGGCCTGAATAACTTTTTTATCAGTATTCTCAGTAAAGTTACGGCAGTTATTGCAGTCTGAGCTGATAGCGGCTCTCTCCCTCAATAAAAGGGGAGGGGTTTCCCTCGACCCAATCTTCATGGCCTTTGTCAAAAAACGGGGATAACGGGTGACTGCTTTGCCCTGTAGCCATATGAAAAATACCCTGCTCTTCGCGCCCAGGGGAGATAACCATTCGCTCGGAGGCACCATGGGTTGGTGATTGGAAGCGGGGCATGTGGGTGTCTCCTGACAATTGGTCCTTGGGCATGGCGGTAAACCAATCTATGGCCGAGACTGCTCTTGCCAATGGGTGTCGAATGGAAGCCGTGTTTTGTTCCCCCCAGGTTTGCTCTAATAGCGGGAGCCCGCCCGTCGACATCTTATCCAGTACTTGGTTAAGTGCAGATAGCTTCAGGGCTGTCCAGGATTCAAAGTCGGGGTTAAGTAAATGTTGAGGTTCTTCTTGAGCAAGAGTCCAGATCGGATACTCAAATTGGCGTTTTAATTGACCGAAGGAAAAGTTCGGTTGGGTTTTTCGCATAAATGTAAGAATAGGGGCGGTACTAAGCTCCATAAACTTTAAGCGATAGTTGCGCACAATTCGGTATCCAGCCGAGTCAGCGCTGGCGCGTCCGCCCCAATCTCGAACGAGTTTGTAGGCTTCGTCATAGCCTTCCCGGTCATGTAGAAGTTCTGAGAGGTGTTGCTGCCATCGCTGAAGAAAAATAGCGCGATCATCCAGCTGTATATCTAATAGTGCTTGTTCATCAAATTGTTGGCGGGCAAGTAGGCTGTCGCGAATCTGCTGCTGGCGGGCACCGAGAGCATAGCCATGGTCGCCCATGATCTTAAGCCAGTCGCCGCTCAAGGTACGGGCATTTGCGCTCCAAAGGCGGTGGTTGTCTGGGTTGTAAATTCGTGGCTGTTCCACCACAGTAAGGTAGCCGTCCCAATATGTTGTGCCCTCAGCCCAACTTACTGAACGGCTGCCATCAAAGCCTATACGCTTGGGAATGGGTCCAGCGATTGTCCAGCCAATATTGCCTTCTTTATCGCCTACAACAAAATTTTGGTGGGGGATGCCGATGTCCGGGCCCAGCTCTAATGCCTCGCTGGCGGAGGTAATAGATTCCATCCGCAGCAAGTTCATATTGCCACCGGAAATATCGTGGGCAACCCAGCGATAGGCGAGGGGGGTTCCCCGGTGATCTTTACCGATAACAGGTCCCCAGATGGTTTTTTGTATCATTACCGTTTCATCTTCGCCACCTTTTACTTTTATGGTTTCCTGTTCGATAGCGAGATCTCGCCAGCCGTCTGGAGTCAGATACTGGGTGGCATCAGAGTTTAATTCCAGTGGAATAAGGTCACCCCAATCCGCTCCGGTATTGGTAAAGCCCCAGGCAACTGCGCCGTTGCTACCTGCTACCACAATTGGGCCTCCAGGCAGGGTCACACCGCGGATACTTCTTTCAGTTCCAGGAATATTCCAGCCGGCACGAAACCAGATATTGGGTACAGCCAGCCCCAGGTGCATGTCGTTTGCGAGTATGGCACTACCATGTTCTGTTAAAGCTCCCCCAACAACCCAATTGTTACTGCCGTAAACTTTGTCATCACTCTGCATGGCTTGATAGGCAATGGGTTCGTTTTTATCCAGTAGTGAGGAAATAGGCGTTTCTGGAATACTATCGAGAGATTCCGGTTCGCCAATTAGAGGCGCATCCCAAATGCCTCCGGCGGGAAAGAAGAAAGCATAGAGATCTTGAGGTAACAGATCTGCTAAGGCAGTGTCGCGCCGCTCAAACTTGCCCTCTTCACTTTGCAATGTTAAGTACATGCTAAAGGTTGCCAGCAGGCTGTCTGCTGCGCTCCATGGCCTGGGCTCTTGCCCTAGAAGCAAATACTCCCAGGGAGTGGCGTTCAGCTGCTGTAGGCCAAAGTTCACCCCGCGCACATAGTGGTCGAGAAGTTGGCGCTGGTCTTCAGGCATTGTCGCAATATTCCTCTCTGCCCGCTTGCGAAACTGATGCCTACGGACCTTCTTGTCTTTCTTCAGTACTGCCGAGCCGAGCAATTCGGACAGCTCACCGGCAGAACTTCGGCGCAACAGGTCCATCTGGAAAAAGCGCTCCTGGGCATGCAAAAAGCCCAGGGCAAAAGCGCTGCTATTGCGGTCACTGGACTGAATTGTTATTACACCCTGTTTATCTCGCTGAATAAGTGCGGGTTCTAGTAGTTGCCCTGTGACAATACTTCCTTCGAGTGATGGCAGGCTTTGTCGCCACCAACCCCAGACTGCGAGAAGAGCAATTGCGATGAGTGCCGAAATTACAACGAGTAAGGGCAATACACGACTTTTTAAATAAGACGAACGCACCATAGTTTTTCCCGTATAGCGGTTAATGAAATGGACGTTGGTAAAATCGGACCCTATAGAATCCGTAAATATATAAGTTACTAGAGAACACACCTTAGTAACTTTTCGTGACGATAATAGATAGCTATTTTCGCCGATTAACCTGTCTTTTCGCGCAATCCTTCACAAAACTGACCAGTCATAAGAAAAAGGTCATGTCGGGGTTTTAAATCCAAAAAGGCGACCGTAAGATGGCGTGGAATAACAAAAATAAAAAACCAATACATCACGCTGTATAACAATAAATGCGAGGACGCGATGATGCACGATGTTGGTAGCACCGTAAAAAACCGTCAATTTAACCTCTCTATCCTCTCCGGCGCTATTGCCTTCTTTACAGCTGTGAGCGCTAATGTTCAAGCTGCAGAAATTGAAGAAGTTGTAGTTACGGCACAAAAGCGAGCGGAAAACCTGCAGGAAGTACCGATCGCGATTTCCGCATTTACTGGGGAAAATATAAAAGAGTCGGGTGTCAAAAATCTCACGGATCTAGGCCGGTATACGCCTGGTGTCGAGATGCACAATGATACCGCTTTGCAGCCAACATACAGTATCCGCGGTATTCAAACCAACGATTGGACCGTGGGATCCGATCCGGCCGTTGCTGTTTATGTGGACGGTGTCTACACCGGTCGCGGTGCGGGCGCCGAAATTCCCCTGACGGATATAGAAAGAGTGGAGGTTCTGAAAGGCCCACAAGGTACGCTTTTTGGGCGTAATGCTACGGGTGGGGCCATTCATATTATTACCACCAAGCCCCAGGCAGATAATACCGTCGAGCTAAATCTCACCGCTGGTAATTATGGCCGCCAGTCCTCCGATCTGCTTCTCAATCGCCAGCTAACCGATACGCTTTCCGCTCGTTTCTCCGCATCCACTAACCGCCGAGACCCCTTTGCGGATAATTTGGCGGGTGGTTTTTCAGTAGGTGATCAGGATACCCAGACCTACCGCGCATCTGTTCTGTGGGAGCCTGCGGAAGATATTGAGGTGCTATGGCGGGCAGACTATGGCGTAATGGATCAGGGCAGTGCGTTGCGCACAACTATTGTGCCCAGCCTAAAAGAGGGAACCGATGTATTCGGGGACTACGCTCTGGATACACCAACCATTGAAGATCGAGATTCTTTCGGCACTTCCCTGACCGTTAGCAAAGAGTTCGATAACTTTACCCTTACCTCGATCACGGCTTATCGAAAGTTTGATGCGCACCTGCAGCAGGACGAGGATGGCACAGCCAATCCTGACCATATGTTTGGGTCTGCGAATACAGATGACCAAAGCCAGTTCTCGCAGGAATTCCGCCTCAACGGTGCTACCGACTCGATTAAATGGACTCTGGGAGCCTCATACTCCCAAGAGGAGCTGGACCACACAACTTACGCTTATTTCACTACCGGTTCTGTTGAATCTTTTGCCGTTTACGAAGGTATCAAAGAGAGTTTTCCAGAATTGACCCAAACAGAGCAGGAAGACCTGGCGGTTATGAATCGGCAGTTATTGCAGTCGATGGGGCTGGAAGGCGTTGCCAGTGCGACTTTTGTCTATGACTTGATGTTGCAAAGTGGCCAGGTGGATGCGTTACTTCATGCGCTAGGAGCGCCGGTAAGTGGCAGTATGCTCAGGGCGGATCAGGTTGTAGAGCAGATGATGGCAGGCTTCCAGCCCTGGATAGCTTCTGATGCCCCTTGGAATGAGAGTGTGCGCAATACTGGTGATTACCGCTCTACAGCGCTCTATGGCGATATGACCTGGAGTATCACCGACAAAATGGATCTGACGGTCGGTGCCCGCTACACCTACGATAAGAAAGATTTCACTATCCAAACCGCCTATGGCAACAGTATCCCGCTGTCATTGTCTGGCGGAGACGTAGATCTCCTAGATGAAAATGGCAATAAAGTCGGCAGCATCACACTACCAACAGTTGATCTGGGCTCACAGCTTTTTGGCATCGCCTTTTATAACAATGGTCAAACAGAGTTAAATTCCAAGCTGAGTGATAGCTGGAGTGATATTTCCGGCCGCATCGTGCTCGACTATCGCTGGACTGATGAGATGATGACCTTTATCTCCTTGGCGGATGGTTTTAAGGCCGGCGGATTTAACAGCCTTAACTTTGGTCCAGGTGTGGAATCCTCATTTGATCAGGAAGATGTCGTCAACTTGGAAGTGGGGCTTAAGAGTAGCCTGTTTGATAACCGCGTGCGTCTAAATGCGTCTGTATACACCTATGAGTATAAAAACCTTCAGGAGTTGGACCTAGTCGGTTACCCAATTCCCAGCTACAACCTGAGAAATGCTGACGCTGAGGGAACCGGTGCCGAGATAGAAGTGCAGTGGGCCGCTACCGATAGTCTGTTCATTGCCGGTAATTATTCATATTTGGACACTGAATTCACAGACTATCAAATTATTACTGCTATTGGTGAAACCGAGGAAGACTCCAAGGTTGGTCAGGCCAGGGTTTCCACTCCCGAAAGTAAGCTCAACCTGATGGCGGAGTACACAGTGGATTTAGCTTCAGGTGGAGAGTTTGTATTCCGTGGAGATTATAACTGGACGGATGAGCGCATCGGCTCCATCACCGATAGAACCCGCATCGTGGATGATTATCAATTATTTAATCTGCGTGCTGCTTGGAATAGCGCATCGGATAACTATTCAGTAGCCCTTTGGGTGCAGAACTTAACCGATGAAGAAATAGCTGGAGGTTATGGTGGCACTGGTGCTGCGATCGGGGCGAGCCCGGCATGGCGTTTTATGCCGAGAATGTATGGCGCAGATTTTACTGCACGATTTTAATTCATTATTCATGTCAGCATGACGAGAGTGTGGGCCGGGTATCCGGCCCTTTTTTTTTGCATGAGTTTTTCTTAATTGAATAAAGTGGCGTGGATTAGGTCGTGTAGTTCTGCAAGCTCTTAGGAATACGCCTAAAACTGCGTATGATGATTTCAATAGAACTGAATTCTATCGTAGTTGATAATTGATATGACAATATTTGCAGGTGAAGTATCTCTGGAAGAGTTACAGCAGCGGGTTCTTTTAGCTTATCAAAGGGTGCGGGGGGAGACAGAGTGTCTTGCTGCACCTTTATCTGTCGAGGATATGCAGCTGCAGTCGATGCCGGATGCGAGCCCAACCAAGTGGCACCTGGCGCACACCAGCTGGTTTTTTGAAACATTCTTACTCGCACCTTACCTCCCCAATTACCAGCTTTTTGACCCGCATTTTCACCATCTTTTTAATTCCTATTACAACAGTTTGGGTACCCCATACTCCAGACCGCAAAGGGGGGTAATCTCCAGGCCTGGAATTGAGCGCATCTACGCCTATCGCCAGTCTGTAGATACAGCAATAGAGCAACTGTTAGATATAGTTCCCATTACTTCAACCATTAGTGCTCTGCTGGATCTTGGCCTCAATCATGAGCAGCAAC
The DNA here is from genome assembly GCF_023716485.1 of Microbulbifer variabilis. Classification (NCBI taxonomy): domain Bacteria; kingdom Pseudomonadati; phylum Pseudomonadota; class Gammaproteobacteria; order Cellvibrionales; family Microbulbiferaceae; genus Microbulbifer; species Microbulbifer variabilis. Next base: position 2,565,694 of record NZ_CP092418.1, on the reverse strand, counting down.
ACCAGGAATTATTGCTGACTGATATCAAGCACGCTCTATCGATGAATCCAATGGCGCCTGCTTATAGTGAGAATACTCACGAAGAAGAAGCTGAGAGAGTTGCTGCACTTTGCTGGCTGGAAATACCCGGCGGATTCTATGGAATCGGTAGTGATGGGGAGGATTTCTTTTTTGATAATGAAGGGCCTGTACACCAGCAGTTTCTGCCTGACTTTTCAATTGCTTCACGTTTAGTCAGTAACGCTGAATATCTCGAGTTTATTGAGGATAGAGGCTATCAACAGCATCGCCTGTGGTTGTCGGATGGTTGGTCACTGGTGCAAAAGAACGATCAGAAACATCCTTTGTATTGGCGTGAAACGAAAGACGGTTGGCAGCAATATACCTTACACGGGTTACAACCACTGAATGGTTTTGAACCTGTGCATCACCTTTCATTTTATGAGGCGGACGCCTTTGCCACCTGGGCCGGCAAAAGACTGCCAACAGAATTTGAGTGGGAGGCAGCGGCTTGTCACTTGCGACAAGTAAATCAGCTTGCCAGTGCCAACTTGTTGGAAAAACGTTATCTGAAGCCCTTAGCAGCTCAAAATGGCCATACCCAGTTCTTGGGGGATCTGTGGGAATGGACTTCTAGTGCTTATTTGCCATACCACGGTTTTAAGGCTCACAAGGATGCAGTTGGCGAGTACAACGGCAAATTCATGTGTAACCAGAAGGTCTTGCGCGGAGGATCCTTCGCAACCCCGTCTGATCATATCAGAATCAGTTACAGGAATTTCTTTTATCCACATCAAGCGTGGCAATTTACCGGTGTCCGATTGGCAGGAGACTAAAGTGAAAGCAGCCGTATCGTCAGTTATTGAGAATCAACTCCAGAATAATGAATTCCTGGGGGATGTTTTGGAGGGGTTAGGGAGAAAAAGAAAGACATTGCCCTGCAAATACTTATACGATGAAGTTGGTTCACGCCTGTTTGAGGAAATCTGCGATTCACAAGATTACTACCTGACCCGAAATGAGGCGGATATATTTACAACCTATCGGGATGAAATTGCTCAAAAATTTGGACCTGAAACACTGCTGATAGAGCCAGGCGCAGGGAATTGTGAGAAGGTAGAAGAGCTTCTTGATGCTATGGATTCCCCAAGGGGCTACTGCCCAATAGATATTTCTCCCGAGATTTTACTGGAGGCAGAAAAACGGATCAAAAAGAGTTTGCCGGAAGTTCAGGTGTGGAGTGAGGTGGGTGATTTTTCCCAATCTGAGGTATGGAATAAGCTTATTCATGTTTCCTCAAGAAAAAAAGTTATCTTCTTTCCGGGGTCCACAATAGGAAATTTTGAGCCATTGGAGGCGGAGCGCCTCTTGAAGTTGTTTGCCTCGAATCTTGGTGCTGGCGATGGCTTATTGATTGGTACAGACCTGGTTAAGGATTCTGTTATTTTAGAGCGAGCCTATAACGATAGTGATCACGTTACTGAGCGGTTTAATCTGAACCTTCTGCAAAGGATCAATGTTGAGCTAGGAGCAAACTTTGATCTTTCTCTATTCGCGCATCGAGCATTTTACCACCCGTTACGTCAGCGAGTGGAAATGCACTTGGTTTGTCTAAAGAACCACAGTATTTCTATAGCGGATACATGCATAGACTTTACTGAAGGGGAAACAATTCATACTGAAAATAGTCACAAGTATTCAATTGCTGGATTCAAGAGTTTATTGACCCGCAGTGGATTTGAGTCCGTTTGCTTTTGGCAGGACCCTGCTAAGACTTATGTGATTCATTACGCTCAGGCTATTTAAAATTTGAATAAAGAGGTGGCAGTTGAAAAGGGTTTTTTTATTGCTTTTATTTGCTATCGCACTAGTTGGTGGTGCTGTCGCAGAAAGCGGTGATGACGCTGCGGGACTTATTGTTTATAAGCATCCTTTATGTTTTTGCTGTAAAAAATGGATGGCGCACCTAAAGGAAAAGGACTTCACGGCCACCTCTGTTTTTAAAGTGAATATGCAGGAGGTTAAACGTAAATGGGGTATTCCTAGAGGAATGGAAGGCTGTCACACAGCGGTATGGCGCGATCAGTATGTTTTTGAGGGGCATGTTCCGGCTATGTATATCCAGAATTTCCTGGCCTCACCACCAGAGGGTAGTGTGGGGCTAATAGTTTCAGGGATGCCGGTTGGGAGCCCGGGAATGGAAAATGGTGAAAAATTCGAACCTTATAATATCTATCTGTTGCTCCAAAATGGCGATTACCGTTTATATGCGCGTATAGAGAAACCTGAAAAAGCTTAAGCATATCTAAATTGCTTCTTTATGGCTCACTACTGTAGGTTTTGTTGCTGTTTACTGCCAGGATGCAAACCAGAGAATCCAGATATAACTTATCAGCACGCTTATAAAACTGACTGGCAGCATCAGATAAAAGAATTGCCAGAAATTAAAGGGCTTTACCCCGAACTTCTCCGCCTGCTGTAGCACGATAACATTACTGGCCGCGCTAATAATAAACAGGTTGCCGGCAACTGTTGATATGGCGGAAAGCATCATTAAGGTTTGAGGGTCTTGTTGATGCAAAAGGTTAAGGTAGATCTCTACTACTGGTACATTGGAGAATAGCTGGCTTGCAAAGAAGCTGACAAAAGCTACGGTCTCTGGTTCTGCTAAATCAATATTGCCCATTTTCAGGAAGTGCTGGAGAGAGCCAGATTGTAGCAGTGAACCGGTTACTACAAACATAGAAACAAAGAAGAAAAGAGTGGGCCAGTCTACCTCTCTTAATATCCTTCTGCGCTCATGGCTGGCCAAATATATCGGCAAACAAGCGGCTAGCCCGATTTGCCCAATACTTGGGTGATATATGCCATCCACGTTGTGTAGGATACTGGCAAGGACAATAAAGATTAATAATAGGGCTGCAGATAAAAGTGCCGGCCACTTTTGCGTAACCCTTTCTGACTCCCTGTACTCTTTACTAGCTTCGTAATTGATTATATCGCTGGTTTTGAAAAAACGTTTCAGCCATAGCATGGACAGAAACATAGTGACGATAGCGGGTACAAGAGTCCACTGAGCAAAAACGACAAACATATTGTCGAAGTTCCCGGCGTTGGCAATCAGTATGTTTTGGGGATTGCCTACGGGGGATACCATGCTGCCAATTGTGACTGTTGCACAGAGTGTAATCAGGAGTGGAATCAGTCCCCATTTCATATTCCGCGCAAGTACAATTGCAATGGGTACACCGATTACAGCAGCGGCATCATTGGTAAGAAGGGCTGCACAAATTGCCATTACGAGGATATAACTTGTTAATACAAGACTTGGATGCTTGATTGAAAGAATCCGGTGGCTGATTTGTGCGGATATCCCTGTGTCGTACAGGGCTGAGGCAATAGAGAAGACCGAGAATAAATATAATATCAGATCCCAATCTATGGCCCAGAAAGCCTCTCTAAAGGTAATTTGACGCATGAGCAGTAAAGCGATCGCACCAAGGGTCATAATATGCCAGATGCGAATCGAGGAGGGGAGCCACTGCCGGGCAGCAATCATTAAGAAGATGATCGCCGATACTATCAGGCTAAGGGACATTGGTGCAGCCTCGGATGTCGTCTCTGCTTACTGCTACTCTGAAAATCATTCTCCACTTCTTTTATTTGGTGTCAGGGCATCCACCTGGGCTGATAAATCCCACGAGAAGACTTATTTATGAGTTTAAACAAGCCTCTTCTTTTTACGAACTTCTTCGCGGGAGATGTGGTTGCAGGTTTAGGCCCCTACTTGGCGATATACCTGTTGTCAGCTATGCACTGGCAGCCAGGGGAAATTGGCATCGTTTTAGCTATTGGTGGTATCACCACGGTTTTATTGCAAACGCCCGCTGGGGCTTTTATTGATAGCACCCGCTTAAAGCGAATGCTAATAGCAACTTGCGGTATCATTATTGCGATTGTCTCTATCGCTATTGTCGCACTGGCTAATCACAAACCTGTCATTTATGGCTCCCAGGTGTTAATGGGGGCGGCTATTGCTTTCGTGGCTCCCTCTATTGCTGCCATTACTCTGGGAGTTTGTAGTGATAAGACTTTTACATTACAGACCAGTGCTAACCAGGCGGCCAATCATGCGGGCAATGTATTTGCTGCGGCGATTGCAGGAATTGTAGCGCTGACGATTGCTGCGGAGGGGGTTTTCTGGTTGATGGCCGTTATGGGCGTATTAATGGCTATCTCAGTTGGCTTTATTCCTGCCCATTCAATTGATCATATTCGAGCTCGGGGAGGTGAACGGCGCGATGCTTCGGGAAAAAGGGAGCCCGCCGGTTTTTCTGTATTGCTTACCGATAAACGCCTAATCGCTTTGGCTGTGAGTGTCTTTCTATTCCATTTTGGCAATGCGGCTATGTTGCCTCTGGTCAGCCAAAAGCTGTCACTCAATTCGAATGTGAACCAGGCTATTGCTTTTACCTCTGCCTGCATAATTGCTGCGCAATTCTGGATGATGTTGATGTCACTATTGTGTGCGGCCAAAGCCGATGCCTGGGGACGTAAAGTAATCTTTATGATCGGTTTTTGTATTAACCCTATTCGCGCGCTCTTGTTTATGTCTACAGATAACCCTTTCTTTTTGGTGGCTATACAGTCGTTGGACGGTGTGGCCAACGGCATCTTTGGGGTGATCATCATTCTGATGTGCGCCGATCTTACTAAGGGTACAGGACGCTTCAATATTACTCAGGGAGCCATGGCTGCTTTGGTGGGTATTGGTTCTGCCTGCAGTAATTTCTCGGCAGAATATGTTGTTCAGTACTTTGGGTATAACGCTGCGTTCTTATCGCTGGCGGGAATTGCCACTATTGCCGCAACCTTCTTTCTGATCTTCGTGCCTGAAACCATGTCCAAAGCTAGGGTTCAGCCGCAGTAATAACACACGATACCCGTCGCCTATCCCAACATATGTCTTCACAGGTTATATACTGATGATATTCGCGCAATACTTTCGAGGGACAGCTACCCCTCATGCTTCGCGAAGCCAGCTCTGCTTGGTCGCTATCTAGAAGTGCCTAAATTGAGCAGAGAAGGGCAGGTAAATAGCAATAGCGGAACCCGGTATATGACTGATCAGTTTATCCCCGCCACAGGCCTTGGAAACTGTCATATTCAAACCGTCTTTGGCCGTGTGCATCGCCCAGTTCCATGGATAGAAACCCAGTGCCGTTGGTATGAAACGCCGGACGGAGATTGTCTCGCACTACTCACTCCTCGCCCTTTGGTTGATGACCCTGAACTCCCATTAGTCTTGATTCTCCATGGTCTAGGTGGCTCGGTGGCTTCTCCCTATGTCCAGGGTATGATGGAATCCTTACTCGCACGCCGCTACCAGGTTGCTGTCATGCACTTCCGCGGTTGTGGGGGTGTGCCAAACAGGTTGCCCCGGGCATACCATAGCGGAGATAGTGAGGATCCACGTTGGTTGGTAGAACAGCTGAGGGGGGAGTTACCCCTGACCCCAATTACGGTGGTGGGTTACTCGTTGGGTGGCAATGTACTGCTTAAGATGCTGGGGGAGGATGGAACCTGCAGCCCGGTGGCTGCGGCGGTGGCGATATCTTCTCCAATGGATCTCCATGCGTGTAGTCGCAAGATTAATACTGGCCTTTCCAGACTTTACCAGCGCCATCTTTTGAGTTGCCTGCGCCTCACTCTCAAACAAAAGGCGCAAGACCCTTGTATGGCGGCAGCTCTGCCAAATGTGGATGATGCTACGGTCTTTGCCAACTTCCGGCGCTTTGACAACACTTTTACCGCGCCCTTGCATGGGTTCCGGGATGTTGATGACTATTACACCAAGGCATCTAGCAAGCATCTTTTACGGGAAATTGGGGTGCCAACGATGATCGTAAATTCTGTGGATGATCCCTTCGTTTGTCCATCGGCTATTCCCGAGAAGAGAGAAGTGAGCTCCATGGTGCAGTTAGAAGTCACTTTACAGGGGGGGCATGTGGGGTTTGTTGGGGGTTCTGTGTGGCGGCCGAATTATTGGCTCGAACATAGAGTCCCTAAATTTCTCGACTGTGTCATTCGGCGGAATAGAGCCTGAATACTCGGCGTCGCTGTTGCGACGCTGAGTAGTTGGGTCAGACTGTTAGCAACACTGGCTACCAGTGTTGCTACTGCTTATTGAAGGGTTAGTAGCCCCCTCAGAGAAAGGCATCTCTCGACCGCAACCGGGAAATAAACCGAAGTGCTGGGAGAAGTCACCGATAAAGTCAAAGTGGGGAGCTAAGCGCGTTTCTGCCAGTATTTTCCACGTATTACCGCAGACAGAAAACACACGCCCCTTCTCAATCCGGTGGTGCCCATCCAATACAAATTCAGTCGGTTGTTCTGGAATGCTCCCCTTATAAACCACAGCCTGGCCGTAGTCTTCACAGTCCTTTTCCAAGCCTGCCAGTTTGAAAAGACGGTAGCTGGCGGAGTAAAAGCGAACACTGCCACAGCGGGCAAGCAAAAGCGCATTGGTCACTTCCAGTGGGCGACTTTCCACCAGGCGGCTGTCGCGGAAGCCGCTGGCCTGGGCCAGTTCGAGGAAATCGTTCCAGTAGAGAGCGCCACCCAGGCACTCGCCGATGAGTTCCGGATCTGTGCGCAGGGTGTCAGGGACACGCCTATCGGCATACACATCGGAAAAGTAAAACTCCCCACCTTCCTTTAATAATTGATATAGGCCTCGTAACACGGCCCCTTTGTCGGTAGAGAGGTTCACGACACAATTGGAGACAATAACATCGAAACTACCCGGTTCCAGGCCGAGTTCATCCAGTTTTTCGATATAACCATGCAGAAAGGTGACGTTGTCATAGCCAAACTTTTCCGCGTGATAATCCTGGTGCTGGCGGGCAACTTGTAGTTGTTCATCGGTCATGTCGATACCGACCACTTCACCGCTTGCTCCCACGAGTTGGGAGAGGAGGTAGACATCGCGACCTGAACCACAGCCAAGATCGAGAACCCTGCAGCCTTCTAAAAGCGGGGGGCAAACGAGCCCGCAACCGTAATAGCGGGATAGGACTTCTGGATGTATATTGGCTAGTAGCGGCTTCAGCCAACTTGGCACCGCACTGGCATCGCAGCAGGCATCAGTTTTGAGATCTGATGTGCTTTTTAGCTGGCGTCCGTAGTAGTCCTGAACAATATCATGCATGGAGCATACCTTTCGCAGAGTGATTTTCCTTTCGGGCGCTGGGCGCCATTCGTGGGTTATTTTTTACCTGTCCTTTCTTTTTGTAACAAGTCCCGCTGCTTCACGACTAATAACTTTGTGATTGTGTTGTTAGTACCGGCAGAGGGAATTAAGTTGCCTTTTGGTGTCAGGGTGAGCTGGCTGTTAGATAATTCTCGCTTTTTAGTTAATATCGCCGGTCTCCGCTTCGATTTTATGAGGGAACGTAGTTGAGCGATTACCTTGCCCCTGATGCTTCGCCTGAACCAAGAGTTGAGGAATCCTTGCAGAACCCCCAGTTTCTGGTGGATCTGCGCCAGCAGATGCTTCGTTTTGCCAGCTTGCAGTTGCAGGATGCCCAATTGGCTGAAGATGCTGTGCAAGAGGCCCTTATGGGAGCCCTGAAAAACTCCCGCAGCTTTACCGGGCGATCGGCCCTGAAAACCTGGGTGTTTGCCATCTTGAAGAATAAGATTGCCGACATTTTGCGACAACGGCAGCGCTTTGTTGATGCAGACCAGCTGGTGCGTGGGGATCGCGAGGAGCACGATCACGACGAGTTATTTGATCAAACCGGCCACTGGAGAAAGGATGAGCGACCAAAGAAATGGGCAGACCCCGAGTCGGCTATTCACGACAAGCATTTTTGGCGAATCTTCGATGCATGCCTCAATCATCTGCCTTCCCGCCAGGCGCAAATTTTTATGATGCGAGAGTTCATTGAGCTGGAGAGTCACGAGATCTGTGCCGCAGCAGAGATTTCGGTGAGCAACTTAAATGTGACACTGCACCGGGCGCGCCTGCGATTACGTGAATGCCTGGAAGATAACTGGTTTGGCGTGGAGGGCTGAGTCAATGAAATCGTGCCGGGAAGCTACGCGGTTGATGTCGGAGTCCCAGGAGCGCAGGCTGCAGTTGCGGGAGCAGGCCAGCCTTAAGCTGCATTTGGCAATGTGCGCCCCATGTAGGAACTTTGGCAAACAGCTCAGCATCCTCCGTGGTATCAGTAAATCCTATGCCGAGGGTGGGCCGGAAAGAACAGAGGACTAACTTTCCTATAAGTCTCCCAGCGCCATAAACCCAATAGAGAGTTTCAGTTAGGCGCTGGGAAGAATTTCAAGCTATCGCCGCGGCCGCCGTGGTGCTCCTACATGCCGATAGGCGATATGCCCTGCCACGAAATGGGGTTGATACCAATAAGACCCACATCGCTCATAGGTCACATTACCGACCGTCACACTGACACAGCTGGGAGGTAGTGTGTAGAGCCAGCCACCAACACCCACAGCAGTAACCCCCCAATATCTAGGGCCGGGATAGGGCCAGTGTCGAGGGCGCCAGGGTGGAGGGTAAGGAGGGTGACGGTGGTGCCCCGGGCGAATGGGGTGGAATGGTGGATGGTTTGGAAACCTGCGCTCAAAGTCCCCCCGTGCAAATTCGCCGTGGAAGCCTCCTCCGGGTCCTGGGCGAACCGCATTGAAGTGTCCACCCACATTAAAATGCGCGCCGCGTCCACCAAAATGCTCGCGCGCCTCCACCTGAGAGCTGAACACTGCGGCGAGCAGAGTTCCGGAGAGTAATAGTGGTGCCGCCCATAGTGACAAGGCTCGCGACTTACGATGCTTAGCATGGATCATTGTGGCGCCTCCTGCTTGTTTGGCTCAGCCTTTTTAAACGGGATTTGTTTGTGCTTCCCGGTAGCTGGAGTGAACTCTTTTGCCGCTTCTGGTTTGGCCTTCATCCATTTAAGTGTCGCGATAAAGCGCGGCTTGGCTGGATCGCGGGTATTAACGGTGGATATCCGAAGTGGTAGGGGCTTATCGCCAACCTGGATCCAGATCTCCCAGTCCAGGTTTTCCGAACGGAAAGCCCAGTGCTTGGTACGTTGCCCGTTAACTTTGGGAGAGTTAACCAGAAAGCCCTCCTTGATCCCTGCCCAGGCGTCCGGTTTGCGCCCCCATTCCAGAAGGTCTGCAAAAGGTACTTCAATGCCGTATTCCTTTGCTGCCTTGGAGAGTACTTGGGAGGTGGGTTGAGAGGCCTCCATTTCGGCAAAATAACCATTGCGCGGGGCAATCATGGTGAACTTGCCACCATTGTGAATAAAGTTCCGAGTAATTGAATCAGTAGTCATATCCACGCGCAGTTTATCTGGTGGCATTGCCATGTATCTGACTTTGCCCCCGATCAATAACTTTTGCTCATTCTCAAGTACTACATCGGCAAAAATTCTGGCTTTGAACATCAGCATCTTCATGCTCGCCAGGTATTTTCCCATTGCCTTCAGTGCCTCCATGGCTTTGGGATCAATAGCTTCACCATTTTGGTCAACTCCCGCCAGGGACTGAGAGCTTTGCCCTTGTCCAGATGAGGTATCTGGTGGTGAAGAGGGTTGACCTTGACCGGTTGTGCCCCCCGGTGGCGCAGGGGGTTGGCCCTGACCGGTAGTATTGTCATTAGGAGCTGGGGGTTGGCCCTGCGGTGGATTGTTTGAGACCCCCTGCTGGTCCTGGGTCGGCGGACTACCTGGCTGAGGCGGTGGGGGAGTGGGCTGTGCAACTACGGCCGGAATTAAGGCTATTGACACAGCAAGAAGCATTGCTCTGGTGTGGCAGCCAAGTGGATGAGGGGCAAGCATATACAGATACCTCCCGGTACAAACTCAAGTTAATGGCATCAAAATCAGTGTAGAGGAGTTGAGGGTGACCAAATGGACAGGGGGCTCACTTTGCTGACTAGGGCTTCTATTTCTCAAAGCCGTTGGCGGTGCGCAAATTCTGAGAGGGTTTTCTGTTTGAGCTATCCTGACATGTTTGCTAGAGTCCTGCATAAGATTTTGTGGTCCCCCTGTTCATATGAACCTAGTTAGGCTGTCTTTTTTATTGATCGCACTGCTGGTCTTCCAGACCGCAGGGGCTTTCTATGACAGTCATGAAGAACTGCAGGATGTAACCGGGCATCTACTTCCCCACCATCTGGACCAATCTGATCTCAATAGTGAATTCACTTCGCCGGAACTTGGCGAGGTGGTTCAAGTTTCGCTCCCTGTCGATGAGCCCGCGCAACAGTCACCACTTCTCGACTTTTGTAATCACTGTTGCCACTGCCATGGCAGTACCGTTGCCGGACTGCTCGGACAGTCATTCCAACCCTTTCTCTGGGGTACCATTTCTTATCGTGAAGTGATTAATATCGCGGTACCCAGCGGTTACTTCTCTCCCTTACTGCGCCCACCTATAACCCAAGTCTGATTGATCTATTACTGCGTGAGTTAAGAGAGTCGCAAGACCCAGCTCACGTATATGGGATGTGATTTGGGAGATATCCATGGATTTGTTTCACACGCTCATTGCGAGTGTGATTCGTCGCCTTGCCGCCTGGCTATTGGCGATGGCGATATTGTGGTTGCCTGTGCAACCTGTATTTGCACAAGAGGGGGGCTTGCTAACACTACCGGATGCGATAGGGCTTACGCTTGCGCAGAATCCGGAGCTTGCAGTTTTTCCATTACAGAAAAGGGGTTTGGATGGTGCCGGGCAGACTGCGGCACTAAAGCCGGAGATGGAGCTGGGTGTTGAGGCCGAGTACAAGCACTTCAATGAAGGTGACTCGGACAATACTCCAGATCCAGAGGACGATGCCGACAATGAGTTTGAGCTGACGGTAACTCTTTCTTCAGTCGTGGAGATGGGCAATAAACTCCAGGCTCGTGTAGATGTTGTCAATGCGCAGCGCGACCTGTTAATCGCCGATGAACAGGCTAAGGCTTTGGATCTGTTGGCGGAAGTGATCCGCCGCTATACCCAGGTCTTGGCCGCCCAAGAGCTGGTGGTTTTGGCGGAAGAGAAAGTCGCGCTGGCACGTGAGGCTTTGAGCGCTGTAAGCGCGCGGGTCAGTGCTGCGGCCAGCCCCGTCTCAGAGCGTATGCGTGCGGAGTCTTCTCTGGCAAAAGCGATCCTCGCACAACAGACCGATCAGAGCATGCTGGTGTACTACAAGCATGCGCTCTCGGCACTCTGGGGGCAGCCAGCCCAAAATTATCGCGTGGACTCCGCTGAGCTTTATCGCTTTGATCCGGGTGCAAGTTTTGAGGCGCTTTATGAAAGAGCCCAGGCAAACCCTGCGATAGCACGATTTGCTTCTGAAGAGCGTTTGCAAGCCTCCCGGCTACGCCTGACCCAGGCGAATTCCAGACCGGATGTAGGATGGTATGCAGGTCTTCGTGTGAATCCGGCAGTTAATGAAACTGCAGTCCAAGCGGGTTTCAGCGTCCCCCTATTTACCGCCAAACGTAATCGCGGTGCTGAACTAACCGCAATGACAGAGCTGGATGAAGTCATGCTGCGTCGTGAGGCAGCACTTTTGCAGCTCTACCCACAGCTTTTTCTCGCAGTGACCAGCCGCGAACAGGCCCTGGGTACTGTCTCCACCTTGCAAGACTCTGTAATCCCCAAGCTGCGCCAGGCTTTAACTGAAGTAGATCGCGCTTACCGCCGGGGTAGGGATTCCTATGTAGACCTGATTTCTGCCCGGGATGAATTGTTGAGTGCCGAGCGAGCCCGCATTGAAGCGGCGCGATCCGTACTTCTTTTCGGCGCAGAAATTGAACAGCTGACCGCCGGACCCTTGGGGCCCATGAGCGTCGATAGCAGTAAATAATTTTGGATTGAAATATGAGTGAGTCAACTAAAGCGAATCAGCTGGCGATACTGTTCCTTTCCCTGTTTCTCTTGGGGAATTGGTTGGTGCCCCAAAGCTATGCAAGTGGTGATCATAGTGATAGCCATGATGAGCACGGCGAGCATGAGGTAGAGAAAGGCCCAAATGGAGGCCGTTTATTGGAAAAGGGTGATCTGTCAGTTGAACTGCTTATTTATGAGCGAGGCATTCAGCCGGAATTTCGCGCTTGGATTTCTCGGGGAGATAAGCCTCAGGAAAATGCTCGCCTTGCCGTAGAGTTAAAGAGACTCGGTGGGAAAGTGGATCGTATCCCATTTACCTGGGAACAACGCAACGGGTATTACCGCGGTGAAGGTGCTGTAGGGGAACCGCATTCTTTCGATGTTACTGTTTCTGTTCTTCATAACGGGGAGCGAGCAGAATGGAGTTACGAATCCCATGAAGGCCGTGTACAAATCTCTGAGGAAATGGCAATAAAAGCCGGTATTGAAACTGCTGTTGCTGGCTCCGGCACAATAAAAGAGAGTGTCACTCTATACGGTAAAACAGCCGTTGATCACCGCAGCCTTAGCCATGTGCGCGCACGCTACCCGGGAACTCTGGTCACTATCGAAAAAGCACTGGGTGATTTGGTAGAAAAAGGGGAAAAACTCGCTACGATTGAATCCAATGACAGCCTGCAAACTTACCCGCTGGTTGCGCCTATTAGCGGCCAGATAATCGATAAACAAGCCAGCCGTGGTGAGTTTAGTGGTGAGCGAGTCCTGTTTACTATCGCCAATTACAATCAATTGTGGGCTGAACTACAGGTATTTCCCACTCGCCGTGGTCAGATCAGTCGCGGCCAAAAAGTGTCCATTACAGCTGGAGAGAGAACTTTCGATTCAACCATTACTAGCCTCGCTCCCGGCGGTAATGGCCAACCCTTCGCGATTGCAAGAGCGGTAATTGAGAATCCTAACGATCTTTGGACAACCGATTTAATGGTTCAGGGCCAAGTGGTAACCAGTGAAAGTCCTGTACCTCTCGTGGTGGAAAATCGGGCTCTGCAGCCATTTCGCAATTGGACAGTGGTATTTGTCAAGGTAGGCGAAGCCTACGAAATTCGCCCGCTCAAGCTTGGGCGTACCGATGGCAAAGTGACGGAAGTGCTGAGTGGTCTCAATGCGGGGGATCGCTATGTCACTGAGAACAGCTATCTGATCAAAGCGGATATCGAAAAATCCGGCGCTGCACATAACCACTAATTGAGGCCAGAAGATGATTGAAGGCATCCTGCGCTTCTCAATTGAGCGGCGTTTTTTCGTGCTGTCCCTGATCTTTGTATTGGTGGGGCTGGGGATTTGGAGTTACCAGAAACTACCGATTGATGCGGTCCCCGATATTACCAATGTCCAGGTACAGATTAATACTGAGGCCCCCGGATACTCGCCATTAGAAGCTGAGCAACGGATTACCTACCCGGTGGAGGCAGCTCTTGCCGGTCTCCCCAACTTGGAATACACCCGTTCGATTTCCCGCTATGGGCTATCCCAGGTCACTGTGGTTTTTAAGGAGGGGACTGATCTCTATTTTGCCCGTAATTTAATTAACAGTCGCCTCGGTGCCATAAAGAGCAATTTACCCCCGGAGCTGGAGCCCGAGATGGGGCCTATTGCCACCGGTCTTGGTGAGATCTTTATGTACACAGTGGAGGCAAACCCCGGCGCTACCCAGCCGAACGGGCAGCCCTACGATGCCACGGCACTGCGGGAAATTCAGGATTGGATTATCAAGCCGCAATTGTCTTTGGTGCCCGGTGTTACAGAAGTGAATACCATTGGTGGCTACAACAAACAGTATCACGTTACTCCCAATCCTCGGCAGATGCTCAACTTTGGTCTCTCCATGGAAGATATCGCCGAAGCCCTGCGTCGGAATAACGAGAGTCGAGGTGCCGGCTACCTGGAGAATAATGGTCGTCAATTATTAGTGCGCTCACCAGGCCAGTTACAAGGTATCGCCGAAATTGAAGATGTAGTGATTACCAGTCGCAGTGGGGCGCCGGTTAAAGTTTCGGACGTGGCTGAAGTGGCTATCGGCAAGGAGCTGCGTACCGGCGCTGCCACGCGTGATGGTGTAGAAACGGTACTGGGTACCGCCATGATGCTTGTGGGGGAGAACTCCCGAGAGGTGGCCCGTAATGTTGCGGTTGCCTTGGAGGGAGTAAAGTCTACGGTGCCTGAGGGTATCAAGGTAGAAGCGGTTTATGACCGTACCACTCTGGTAGATAAAGCCATTGCTACGGTACAGAAAAACCTTATCGAGGGGGCATTACTGGTTGTTGTAGTGTTGTTCCTGCTACTGGGGAATATTCGAGCAGCTTTTATCACCGCAGCAGTAATTCCGCTTTCTATGCTCGCCACAATTTTCGGCATGGTGCAAACCGGTGTTTCCGCAAACTTGATGAGTCTTGGTGCTCTAGACTTCGGATTGATTGTCGATGGGGCGGTGATTATTGTCGAGAATGCCATTCGCAGACTTGCCGAAGCCCAGGGCCGTAAAGGTGGCAAGTTGCCCTTGCAAGAGCGATTGGAACTGGTTTTTCAAGCCACTAACGAAGTTATTCGCCCAAGCTTGTTTGGTGTGTTGATTATCACGGTGGTGTATATACCATTGTTCACCTTAACCGGTGTGGAAGGCAAGATGTTCCACCCCATGGCTGCTACTGTAGTAATGGCTTTGCTGGCTGCGCTGGTACTTTCACTGACAGTTGTACCGGCAGCGGTTGCTATTTTCCTCACAGGCAAAATCAGTGAGAAAGAAAACAAGCTGATCGTTGCTACCAAATCTCTTTATAAGCCACTGCTAATCGCTGCGATGAAAGTGCGCTGGTTGGTACTTTCCGGGGCTCTTGCACTGGTACTTTTTTGTAGCTGGCTTGCAACCACCCTGGGCTCGGAATTTATTCCTCAATTGAATGAGGGAGATATCGCACTACACGCCTTGCGGATTCCCGGCACCGGTCTGGAGCAATCGGTCGAGATGCAGCGCTTGTTGGAACAGCGAATTAAAGAATTTCCCCAGGTAGACAAAGTATTCGCAAAGATAGGCACGCCAGAAGTGGCCACAGACCCAATGCCCCCCAATGTGGCCGATAATTTTGTGATCCTAAAACCCCGGAGCCAGTGGCCTAATCCGAAACTACCTCAAGAGCAACTGGTAGCAGAGATTGAAGAAGCTGTGCGTCAGTTGCCAGGTAACAACTACGAATTTACTCAGCCAATTCAGATGCGCTTTAACGAACTGATTTCCGGGGTGCGTGCAGATCTGGGCATCAAAGTATTCGGCGATGATCTGGATCAGCTGGTGGCCTCCGCTAATGAAATCCTCGGTGTGCTCAATGGTATTGAAGGGGTTGCCGATGCGAGGGTAGAGCAGGTAGAGGGACTGCCGGTTCTCTCTGTTGTGCCCAAGCGTATCGCACTTGCCCGCTACGGTATTGATCTGAAAACACTGCAGGATTTGGTATCCACCGCGATTGGTGGGGAGGAGGCCGGATTGATTTACGAAGGAGACCGTCGTTTCCAATTGGTAGTCCGCCTGCCGGAGGAGCTACGTCGTGATTACGAAAGCCTCGGTGATTTACCTGTGCCGTTACCCGCCGGTAGTCCATTGGGTAGCTATGTGCCATTGTCTGAAGTCGCCAGTTTGGAGATGACGCCAGCTCCAAATCAAATAAGCCGTGAAAATGGCAAGCGACGTGTGGTGGTAACAGCCAACGTGCGCGACCGTGATCTGGGCTCTTTTGTGGAAGAGGCGCGGGCGAGTATCGAGCAGCAGGTATCCCTGCCAGCAGGATATTGGCTTGCCTATGGAGGTACCTTCGAACAGCTGGAATCCGCCAGTACCCGCTTGTTAATCGTAGTGCCGCTAACGTTGCTTATCATTCTCGGCTTACTGGTAATGGCTTTTGGATCGTTTAAGGATGCCCTGATTATCTTTACCGGAGTCCCCTTAGCGTTGACTGGGGGTGTCCTGGCTTTATGGATGCGTGGTATGCCACTGTCGATCTCTGCAGGAGTTGGCTTCATCGCCCTATCAGGTGTGGCAGTCTTAAATGGCCTGGTAATGCTCTCTTTTATCCGTCAATTACGCCAGCAAGGAGGCGGGCTTTTCACCTCAATTATCGATGGCGCCATGACCCGTCTGCGTCCGGTGTTGATGACTGCATTGGTGGCCAGCCTCGGCTTTGTGCCTATGGCTTTGAATGTAGGTACAGGAGCTGAAGTGCAAAGACCCCTAGCCACGGTAGTGATTGGCGGAATTATTTCTTCGACATTGTTGACGTTATTTGTATTGCCACTGCTTTATCGGATTGTACATGGCAGAGAGGAGGCTAATAGGGACACAAGGATAGCCGAATAAACTGATCAGCTTACTCATACTACCTTAGGAAGTTAGAGTTAGTATGAGTAGGGCTCCTATTGCAAACCATACGATAGCTGACAAATATGCCATTATTCTGTCTGGCTTAAATATACTGGGGCTACGACTCTTTGAATCGTATGTGATTTTTTAGTAGCCATAGTTTTCAACGTAATTTACTTTGCATCTGAAATTTTGAGTGTCCAAACAAAGTTGGGGATTTCAAAATGTCTAAAAGTTACTGGAAATTTAAACCGTTTGTAGGGGTGTTTTTGGGCGCTGCTTGGTTCACATCCCTGGTCCTTGGTCTTAAAGTTTGGGAGATGACGCACACAGCAACATTATTTCCAAGCTTACCTAGAGCAATGCAATTTACTCTAGTCTTGTCTTTAACTGGAGTAATAATGTTTGTATTAGCAGAGCTCATCGTTTTAAGGTTTTATATTAATCAGAATAAATGTTTCCAGCACCTCGAAAGGTGCTGGACTCTATACTTGCTCGCTATATTAATTTTTACTTACTTTGTGGCTCATTTGCCGAATTCTAATGAGCATGTAGAGGCTCCTCTAATAGCATTAGCTGCCGCACTCATGTTGTTAGTCTTGGGTATTTGTATTGATGTAGTGATGTTCAATCTATATAGGTGGGTGGCACTAATTAAGAATTAAAAAATAAAGCGTCGCTAGTCATCAAGTCATTTATTTGGCGATACTCTCATGATGCCACTTGTTTCAATTATATCAGCTTATCAAACGATGGTTTTGCCAAGGGGGATCAAAAGCAAAGAGTAGGTAAAGAAGTGAGATAAAATTGAACGAGTGATTCAGGTTCAAACTACTGGGGCGCCTTTGCTGGTTTGTTGGGTTTCTTCTACTACGTTGTGCTTTCTTATAGAAATCTACTTTATCCGTGAATCTAGAATGATATTTTTGGGAAGTTAACGAAATACCTGAACAGATTTTTGGAGGTTTCACTTTCTGGCTCACTGTGCTGGGCTTAGTTCTCTTGTTGGCGAAGGCCATTATGATTGTTGAGCCCAGGCAGTATCACTTTGCACTGTTTTTAGGTGGTCACTAGAAAACTGCTATGTCCAGTTTTAACTTGAGTATTTCTTACCTTTCATGGATGGATAAAACTCCTGTTGAGCTCAGTCTTAAGATCACATAACCATGTGATCTTCTGTCCGATCCTTAAAGTGCAGTATCAGATGTCGTCGGACGTATACCTTGCCTACCAGGCGCAGCTGAAGTCTATTGATACGGTCGGGGCTATCATTTTTGCCAATTACATTAATCTTGAAGGCGTCTACAACAATAAGAAGCAGACTACCGACAAAGCTAAAGAAAGTCTTCGCCACTTAATCCATGACTTTGGAGTAGAGACTGTTGAAGCCCACTCGGATGGGATTTGGTTAAGCAATGAGAATAGTGCTATGGCATAGATTATGAGGTTCTAATATTGTTTCGAAAGGATTCTGTTGCGAGAAACCACCTATATCCCCGCGTTTTACTAAACATGTATTATCGTTTTAGTTATGTTTCTTTAATGTTTTATATTGGTGGATTACAGTGTCATCAGACAATAGCAGCTATTCAAATGAAACTCTCCATCTGGAACTTAAGTCAAAAAAAGAATGTGATTCTTGCGTCGAGCCTATAGTTCATAAGTATGGTGAGAATAAGATTTGTGTCACGGATAAAGTGGGATATCCTGCCTTAGAAAATAGATCCCCGCTGGATTTAGTGTTGCACAGTGGAGAGGGGTACATCCCCCTTTGGGGGAAAGATGTAACTCTTAGGTGGAAATTTGATGAAGAGTCTTTGCGGTATTTTAAAAACCCAGACGAAGTGAAAAACTATATTCGGGCTCTATTTGGGGAGGCCTTGTTAAAGTGGGGGGATGCTTCTCCGGTCAAATTTAATGAGAACCCAAATATTTGGGACTTTAAAATTAGAGTAGAGCCTGTAGAAAGTTGTAGTGTGGTAGGCTGTACATTAGCGCGTGCCTTTTTTCCTAATTCGGGGCGTAATGAATTGGTGCTCTTTCCCACAATGTTTGAACAAAGTCGGAAGGAGCAGGTTGATACTATGATTCACGAGCTGGGCCATATATTTGGATTGAGACATTTCTTTGCTGACGTAAAAGAGAAAGCTTGGCCCAGCGTGATCTATGGTTTGCATAAGCCATTTTCCATTATGAATTATGGCGAAAAAAGTGAGCTCACCGAAGCTGATAAGAATGACTTGAAAACTCTTTATGAATTAGCTTGGTCTAAACAGTTGACCGAAATTGATGGGACGCAAATTAGATTTGTTAAACCATATCATGAAGCTATTGAGCAGGCATCTGTTTTCGTTGAGGTTTCAATTGTATAAGGCCTAAGGTACTCTAAACTTGGTGGGCTAGTGAAGTGTAGTGGTCAACTGTAGTAGTTCAGACGTGATCTGATAGTTACCGATTTTTTCAAAAGGTGCTCAGTCAGGTCAAATTCAGTTTACGAGTTTTTCCTTCCAGATCTTTTTACCTAGGTCAATGCGATCATTATCGTAATATACAAGCGATTTGCCCAGATCTTTTTTTAGATCTTCTATATCCATGGAGCTTTCGACGCAATGAGGGCTGCTGAAGCCCCTGCAAATGGTTTTATGGGAGCGTTTATAGATAGTGTTCGTTTGTGGGTTCTTGACTTTTGGCTTGGTAAGCTCTATCTCGTTGATGCTCAAGTTCAACTGATAATCATGCTGCTTCAACTTGCCACAATATTCAGTTCCGCAGTAAGGGTACACAGTACCGGTAGGTTATGCGTGGCATAAAATAGTAATACATGTCTTTCAGAAAGTCTGCCGTGGTCATTGGTGTTTGGTGCTATACGGCTCGCAGTGGGTTACCCTTGCAAAGGTGTCGACAGTTGGGCGATAGGGAGTGCTGGAAAAGTTCTGGCGCTTCTCATATGGGGCAGTATGATACTAGAGGCTGTTTCATAACTTGAAATCGGTTATTCTCACGCAATTACATAGAAAAAAAGTTCAGCAATAGTGAGCCGATTCAAGTCAGAGTTAACCAATGATCAATGGAAATTGATCGAACCATGTCTTCCTGAATTAAAACGAGGAAAGGGAGGCCCAAAACCCATTGATAATCGGGCTTGTTTTGAAGGCATCCTGTGGGTTTTGCGTTCTGGAGCGCGATGGAAAGATCTTCCTTCACACTATCCATCACCGAGTACATGTTGGAGAAGGCTTCAGTTTTGGGAAGAGCAAGGAGCTTGGCTACATGCATGGAGAAGATTCCTGGAGCTATTGGATCAACAGTCTTTGCTTAACTGGGAGGAAGTCTTTTCTGATGGTAGCTTTGCACCAGCAAAAAAGGGGGCTTCGAAGTCGGGAAAACCAAGCGGGGCAAGGGTTCAAAGTGGATGGTGGTGGTCGATGGCGAAGGTATTCCACTGGGAGGCACCATTACTTCGGCCTCACCAGCAGAAGTAAAGTTATTACATCCATTGCTTGATGTTACGTATAAAAATACAAAGATTCATCGCTTAGTTTATGATAAAGCGGCGGACTCTGATCCTCTTAGAGATAGTCTGTTGAGTCGTGGAATCGACCTTATCTGTCCACACAGGATAAATAGGAAAAAAGCCTCAAGGCAGGATGGTAGAAAGCTCAGAAGGTATACTCGCCGTTGGAAAGTTGAGCGGACTTTTGCGTGGTTGGGAAATTACCGCCGTTTGGTTGTTAGATGGGAGCGATATTTGTCCACTTATCGTGCTTTTTTCTATATTGCATGCATGTTAATTACGTTAAATAAGTTATGAAACAGCTTCTAGTGTTAATATTTTTTGGTTTTACAATCCGGGCTTGAGTATCCACTTTCGGCAAGCTGGAAAAGCTAGTGATCAGAATTCATAGTCCAAATATTGTTGGTTAAAACCGGACGTTGCTCGCTATATGCAATTGAAAAGGCATCACTTATTAGCGATGCCTTTTGCTTTTATAAGATAAAACTCACTTCTATAGGTTGTTTTATCTATTGTGCTTTATGCATAGTCTCAGTGACTTCGACTCGACTTTCAATTGTCAGGCCGGACTGTTTTATTGCATTGAAAGCTTCTAACAAATCATTGCCTTCTTTAATTTTCAAGATGGCAATATCAGTACCAGGAAATACCGACAATACTTTCATGCCGGTAGCTTCAGCTACTTCAGATGCAGTAACATTTTTACTTAATAAAACTGTTACGTTTCCAGTTAGAGTTGTTAATTCTTTCGTTATTGTGTTTCTTACTATTGTACCTTTACCGACAATATCTTTTGCAGAATCGTCACCGATATTCACTATTGCTACTTCCCCTTTTTTTGCAACAATGTGTTCTGGTGCAGCAATCGATGATGGAACGCTTGTCAGTGATCGCTCAACTTTAAAAATGCCAAGCTCAGCAGAGTCTGTTGTTGCTGCAGCTAAAGTTTTTAGCGGTTTGGTTCCGATATTTTTTTTGTCCATGCTATCAATGGAGCTAGCTTGCGCCATACCTGATACACATAATGCGGCAGTCAAGATCAGTAATTTATTTAACTTCATTGTATTATCCTTCTTATTGAGCAGCACGACCGAATGTTCTTAATGATACCCCCTCTAGAACACTTTCTACGGGATTGTTTATCATGCCTGTCGGCTTCTCTTCTGTCTCTTCATTTACAAGAATAACGAGATCTTCTGTGTCACTAAATTCAAAGTTGGTGTCACCGGTATCTAGTGCCTTGATAGTCCAAGTTCCCCTAGCATTTTCACCATAAAACGCATTAGATAGGAATACGGCACCATCCAAGATATAACCTTCGCTATACCCATTCGCAGAGCTCCAAGAAGCCTCCAGTAATGCCTGCTTAGAGGAGAGTAAAACGCTTCTAGTACCTGAAGGAGAGACTACTTCAAGCGCCAGATCGTTACCTGCAGAGGATAGTAGATTATCATTTACAAAAGACCCCATATCATCATTGCGGATATCAAACTCGAATTGCATAGCTTCAATAATGATATCTTCTGATACTTCGATTTGCTGGGTTACACCAATGGCACTGTTGTCTGGAATAGTTGCCTGCAAGGCTTCTTCTCCAGCAGTTGAGCCTAGACCTTTCCATTCGGTGATAATTTGCTCGCCAAGATTTTCTGAGTAGTCTAAAGCCTTAGCAACAGCTTCGCCGGCATCAACACGGCCAAAACCATAGAGGTTATTAAAGTGATAGCCCGCGGCATTTTCAATCCAGCCGTCATGAGCAATAAAAGAACCTTCCCCAATTGTCAGCTCAACTTTTTCGTTTTCAGCGTCAATCAAAGTACTTGTTGAAGCCAGAATGTGTCGAACATCACGCCAGGTCAGTTCTGGGTTTGCGGATAAGATTAGAGACACAACACCTGATGCATTCGGTGCAGCGGAAGATGTCCCATTGAAAGTTGAAGTATAGTTGCAACTTGCATTCTCTGGGTGACCCGGGTAGTTGAACGGGAACTGGCTAGCTGCAAAGTCTTCGCCATAGGCGCCGCCCCAGGCGCTGATTGTTCTACCATTGAAGCCGGAATAACCATTAATACAGGTCATTTGATCTGTTGTTACCATCGCTGGCGCCCAGCGACCATACTCACCCGCAGGAGCCGATACCATTGTGCTTGCGCCGGCTGTTGAGTAACTGGTATGTTTGCCGTTGGCGTTCACTGCAGCAACACTCAAGTAGTATGGGTGGGCCTGACTGGGTTCGAACGCTGCGCTATAACATGTTAAACCTAATTCATTAGCGCCATTATCTTTACAGAAAGCCCCTTCGCGGCCGCCATCTATAAAAGAATTACCATTAGACTTAATGTTCAAAGCGCCTTTGCCGCTTCGAAGCATAAGATTAGGGTAAGATTCAATAGCTTCATCTAAAGCAGAGTAAGCAATAAAAGCTGGCCAAGTGATACCGTAGCTGCGATTAAATGCTGAGATTTCCTCGCTTGTAGAAATACCACTTCCAGGAAACCCATGAATTAACAGTTCGGTTTGCTCTATTGTATCACCGCCCAAATAATTCATGCCGATTAACCCAGTATCTGGGGATGTGCCACGGCTACCTATATTGTTCCAGCCTTTAGCAGCAATTAAGCCCGCGACACTAGTACCATGATCGCCGCTATTGGAGAGACTGGTTGGGTCTGTTCTGTCGTTTGCCGATACAGCTAAATTGAGAGAGCGATTAACTAGTACATTATCTATTAAGTCTTCATGACGAATCTCTAAACCAGAGTCTACGACAACCGCTGTTACACCTGCACCAGTTACACCCTGAGCATAAGCAGCTGCAACATTCATATCTTCGCCGGCAAGGAGCTCCTCGGCTTCACCTTCTGCAAGTGCTTCGGCAGCTTCTACGGGAGTGTAAAATCCAGCATCTACCAATCCTTGAGCCATCTGCTCACTTAATGCATACGATTTTTGCCCTGTATTGCGAAGGTGCCACTGCTGATAAGCTAGTGGGTCATTTGCAACATTCAAGAAGTCAATTGTTGCAGATGTTGAGATATCATTTGCTGTTACGGTATAAGTAATTGTGGCATCTTGTCCAGAGATTGATCTATATTCAAATTGACCATCTTCTTCTGTAAGCTCCCCATGGCTAAAAGTATAAATGCCATCTACTTCATTAACAGCCACACCATTCTCAGAAAAACTATAGACTAACTCATCACCATCTTCATCGTTGCCCAGCAGCTCGATAGATATCGGTATCCACTGCTTTGCACCATCTATAGTAACAGTGTTTGCTGTTGGAGGAATATCAGCAATAATTTCGATTCTTGCAGAAGCCGAAGCACCGTTTGCGGTTACGGTATAGGTGATAGTGGCGTCTTGACCTGTGATTGAAATGTATTCAAAGCCATCATTGTTTAATGATAATTCGCCGTGACTAAATTTATAAACGTCATCAACGGGGGTAATTGCTTTATCTTTTTCTGAAAAACTATAAGTTAAAGCATCACCATCAGGGTCGCTGCCCAATAGTTTTCCAGATACCGGAATTCCTTGCTTAACACCGCTGATAGTTACATCGCTAGCTGTTGGCGGTTTATCGGCGGGAGTAGGTGTAGGTGTAGGTGTAGGTGTAGGTGTAGGAGTAGCTGCAGCAGGAGTGACTGCAGGATCAGAAGATGAGCTACTATTACTATCACAGCCTGTTAATGTTAATAGAACAGCTGCTGAAATTACAGAAAGTCGAAACATCTTTTTATTCATTAAAATTCCCCATTGTCCCTATTTTAAGTAGTTATCGGGTTCTGGCATTATAAACCACCTAGTAGATATTTAGCCAACTAGATTAGGTTAACTTTATTCTGCATAAGACCTGACAAAAAGTATTATTGTGACATTCCATTATATTTAGGTTGTTTAGTGTGCAATTAACATAGGCAGGAGATAAACGACTTAAGCTAATCCAGTACTCATTGAGTTACTCAGTCTACTGGGAACATTTTATGTGTGAAGCGATTGGGGTGGGGTAAAATAAATTGGTTGGTGAATTTGAAGGTTGCACCAGTATCCACAGCGGAAAGGGATATGCTTTCATGAGCTAGTATGATATTTAAGGTGAGCTGAAAGATTAAAAGCCCTTTTAAATATTACTTTACATGACCAACTTTCAAATAGGTTCAAAAGTAATTCAAGGTTTGAAGTTGACACTTCAAATTATAGTGCCAAGAAATTTTGAGAGACTTTTGATCTTAATATGGCAGCAATTAGGGCTAGGAAAAGAGTAAAATAAAAAACTTTTATCGGTAGTTTTAAGGGCTTGGAATAATAACATATAAAAATAATAATTTTTTTGAGATGAAGCCAGCCTTAGCTAATTTACCTTGGGATGGGTTTTTATCTAAATATAGTACAGTATGAAGGGCAAGTGTTCTGGGGGAAACTTGACAGTTGATTTTCTATGCAAATTGAGTGGCATTGTCGTTTCATGGCCTCTAAATGAAGAAGTTTATAAGCATTAATTAAATGAAGGTGTTTTCGAGTGTTATATTTGGGCTGATTTGGAGTGCGTTCTATATGGGTATTTCTTTCTAGCGCCTTTCTTATTCTGTTTTATACATAAAGCTTACTAATAAAGTTGCGGTGTTGACTTGAGCTTTGCTGGCTTCTCGACTTTGCGCCAATGTGAAGGATTTGGAGTGCAATGTTAAGGGAGGTTTCTAGAATGGCTGCGCCTACATTTTCACATGGTTGGGAGGGGGCTTATTTTAGTGGCTACTTTGCTCAAGTGAAAACCATGTACACAAGTAGTAAAAGTGTGACGTCTATTTCTAGTGCATCAAGCAATATAAAATACTTAATTTCCGAGTTGCAGATGCCCTGTAAAAACAGCCTTTTTATAGGAGTGCTTCCTGTGGGATGGAGATAGCCTAATAGGTTGCCTTTTTATCAGGGCCATGGTTCTATTAATTTGAGTTAGAGAGGTTGTGACTGTTAAATAAAATACTCATGTGAGGTCTCTGGCATATTTTTGTTGCCATTTCAAAATAAATTCAAATAAAAAGGAAGTAGTTTTGAATAAGATAGTACTTGTGGTGTTGCTGATTGTATTGAGTGTAAAGGTCTTTGCATCAGATCCCAACGTAGATCAAGCCAGGGCCTCTTTACAGGTTGTCAAAGAGCTAACACCCTGGCCTTGGGAGGAGCCTGTTACTCCAATACTCGATGATTATTTGGCCGCTGAGTTTGACCAGTATCAGGGGTGGGCTAAATCGCTTTATATGGTTGATGAATTGAAAATGCACAAGTGGGGTCAGTCTATCACTGAGTTTACCGTGCTCGCCGAACTTTTATATACCTTTCAGCCGGAAGATTACCAAGAAGAGAACAGGTTAACTTTTGAAGCTGCTATTGCGAATTTAGATATGTTCCGGATGGAGCTTAATGAATTCCTGTATCCCTATGTGCCTAGCTACAACCTCAAGCATCAGAATTTGGTACGGCATTTTGACGGTGAGGGCATTGTCATTGGGGTGTTTGATTTGTTTGATCCTGTTCGTTTACAGGAACAGCGCGAGCGGCACCCTAATATCGAAGGCGAAGTTCAATTTGGTGATCCCATCACCTTCCTGCATGGCAATACCGTTATTGATATCATCCTCGATATTGCGCCCAAGGCTACTATTGTACCCATAAGTACTGAAAGCAAAACGTACAATGAAGCCATGGCTTACATGCGTAACCGAGATGATATTGATGTAATTAATATGAGTCGGGCTTTTCATATCACCAATGATCAGCTGGATCCGGAGTTCTCGGAACATCTATCCCATATTTTGCAATCCAAAATATTTATCAAGTCAATTGGGAATACAGGTACTGACCTGGAGGGTGAGAATACGGATGTTCGAAAGCGTCTAGGCCTTCCTCCGCTGGGAAGTTTTTTTACCTATGACCTGGATTTGATCAAGGCCTTTTTACAGCAAAATCAAGGTGCTCCAGGCAGTCAAAACTTGATGTTTGCGATCAATTTGCAGCCATTCTCCAACGAAGTCTCTTTAACTGCCACGGTTCCTGGTTATAACCCCTTGGCGATCAAGCGGAGCTTTGCTATTTCGGGAGATGCAGTTTACTCAGTTTCAAGCCATAACTTTGAATCCGGTAGCTCTTTTGCCGCACCACAGTTGGCGGCTATCAGCGCGTTGCTATTGGATGCAGCGGATCATTATGGGTACTCCAGCGGTGAGGCTGTGCCATTGGTAGCGCAGTCGCTTCAGGGTACGGCAAGGCGATCCCACTTAGGTGCCAATAATACCGGATTGGGCCTCGTTGATGCCCACAAGGCATTAGCAAAGCTAATTCAGTCGAGTCGAAGGGTAGAATAGCTCTTTGCGCAGTTTTCGATGCCGGTAACAGCTATCTGTGCAATCTTCGTGTCGGAGTACTCTTTAAATGAAGGCAGGTGAGAATGCGGCAGGATCGTTTATGATTGCTACCCTGATCAGATATTTTATTAACCAGTACCTCTGGGAAGTTTAAATTGAAAGCAATCGTATTTTTATTTCTGCTCTTTAGTAGTCTCGCCTGGTCTTTCGAAGATATCGAATGTGGCAAATCATGTACATTTGTACTGAAAAATCACAAAGAGGCCACTTACTCAATCATCAATGAAAAGAGAGCTGATGTAAGGCTCACGCCGTTCTCAACCTTTAAGGTGCCTAACACTCTGATTGCATTAGATGCTGGTTTGGTCCGCAGCCTTGTACAGGAATTAACCTATGACCACTTGAAGTATCCGGCTCAGCGATGGTGGCCCAGTATTTGGTACGACAAGCCGCTACCCATCCGGGCGGCTTTTCAAAATTCCGCAGTGCCTATTTATCGGCAATTAGCCTCTCAAATAGGCAGGAAGAGAATGAGCCAATATTTGATTCAGTTCGAATATGGCAACAGGGATATCTCCTCTGGTTTGGATAAATTTTGGCTAAATGGGAGCCTGAAGATATCGGCCAAGGAGCAGGTGAATTTCTTGCAAAAGCTATTTTCTGGAGCCCTACCTATTTCTGATGACTCTCTCTCTTTATTCAAAGAAGTTATGTTGGTAGAGGAGACAGACTCGTACAAGCTCTATGCAAAAACGGGCGGTGGACAGATTAATGATGAATTTGCCTTGGGTTGGTATGTTGGCGTAGTGGAAACTGGCAACAATATGTATTTTTTTGCAGTCAATATAGATGGTAAGAGTTTTGCCGAAGTACAGCAGAGAAGGATTCAGTTTGCCCGACAACACTTGTCACGGCTCGGAGTGATTTAGATTCCCGCTTTATAAATAAGTTAATGATTTCCCATTACTGGCAAGCAGTGGTGCCACTTGGTGCTACTGCTTTATCGTTTAAATTAAATTCGGATTTTTTCGCCCATTACTATCACGCGGCTCATAGGAATACGGTAATACTCTACAGCGCTACTCACATTGCGGAACATAACCGCAAACAACCGCTCTCGCCATAAGAACATACGGCTATCCTCCTGCTTGGTTGGGGTGATGGTTTGTCTTGTTAAAAAATATGAAGCTTTATTGGGGTCGATATCCAGCTCTTTCTTAAGGCGTAGCCGCTTTAAAACCTTCCAAATATCCGGCTGCTCTATGTAGCCATAGCGTAAAAGTAAGTAGTGGCAGTTTTCACGGATTTCGCTGAGGATATACCGGTTGCCAGGCATTACTCGTGGAGCATTCACAAAAGATACAGTAATGAACAGTAAGTTTTCGTGTAATACTTTATTGTGCTTCAGGTTATAAATCAGTGCGTGGGGAGTGGATAGCTGTCTGGAGGTTAGGAATACTGCAGTTCCAGGCACTCTTATAGGGTTTTTCTTTAGCAGGGCGGTTAGATAAGGCTCCAGTTTGAATTCTTGACGCTGAAGTTGCAGTGCTAAGGCTTCCCTGCCATCTCTCCAGGTGAACATTGAGATACAGGCTATGGCACCTAAACCGAGAGGAAACCAGCCACCATGACTAATTTTTAGCAAGCTGGAGGAGAAAAAGGCGAGATCTATGCAGATAAAGAAGGCCGCCACTGATAGACAAAGTAGTAAGTGACATTTTAATTGAATGCGGTATACAACCGCGGCCAGGCAAGTACTTATCAACATGGCGCCGCTTACGGAAACACCGTAGGCAGCGGCTAAATTGGTGGATGAGCCGAAACCCACTACCGCTCCTATCACTAAAAACATAAGCAGCCTGTTAACACCAGGCATAAATATCTGCCCCTCAAGATGAGCTGAGGTATGGCGAAGGGTAAGGCGGGGTAAAAGCCCTAGCTGCATTGCTTGTTTGGCCAAGGAGAAGCTGCCGGTAATACAGGCTTGAGAGGCAATAACTGTGGCGGCGGTGGCAAGTATGATTACCGGATAAAGCCCCCAACTGGGAAACATGCGGTAGAAGGGGTTATCGACTGCATGGGGATGGCTCATCAACAGTGCACCTTGTCCCATGTAGTTCAGAAAAAGAGCGGGAAAAACCAATCCCAACCATGCCATTCTGATTGGGCTGCGGCCGAAGTGGCCCATATCGGTGTAAAGTGCCTCAGCCCCGGTAAAAACCAGAAGAACAGCGCCTAATACCAAGAATGAGCTAAAACCATGACTGGTGAGGAATCTCAGGGCATGTTCAGGGTTGATCGCATGGAGAATCTGAGGGTTGTTGATGATGCTGGATACTCCAGACACCAAAAGTGTGAGAAACCAGAGAGCAGTGATGGGTCCAAATAGTGTTCCTACGGTAGAGGTACCGTAGCGCTGAACTGAGAATAGGCAAATTAAGACTCCAATGGAGATAGGTACGACTAAAGATTGATGTGTTTGACTTCCAACCTCAAGCCCCTCTATAGCCGAGAGTACAGAGATCGCTGGGGTAATAATGGCATCCCCAAAGAAAAGTGCGGCGCCAAGTATACCGGCGGTAACTACAAACCATTGGAGGTTTTTTCGTCCCTCTGTGGCATCCATTGCCAGCGTCATCAGTGCCATGATGCCGCCTTCCCCACGATTATCCAGCCGCATTATCAATGTCACATATTTGATTGTCACGATCAGTATCAGGGCCCAGAAGATCGTTGAAACGCCACCGAGTATATTGGCCTCAGTTAAAGGAATATTGAGCCTCGAGTGGAAGATCAATTTAACCGCGTACAGGGGGCTGGTGCCTATGTCTCCGAAAACAACGCCGAGCGCCGCCAGCGATAGAAACCATTTTCCCTTGTGAGTCTTCTCTTTGCTTTTCATAAGGGGCTGCTATCAAAAGGCGGCCGAGCTTTCTCGATCTGCTGGCATTAGAGTCGATTGCGGGGCTGGCTGAGTCGGGATTGGCAATATCAATTTACTGCTTTCACTCTTGTGGTCCATGGGGTCCGCCTATCCAGATCCAGTTCTCCGTTGAAAGATATTAGCAAGCCGCTGGCATGGGCAAATTTGCCTTGCAAAGTAGTATTCCAAACTGGACTAATAGGAAAAGTGGAGTTTGCGGTCTCCGAAGGAGTCATCCTGTGCTAAAACTCAGAGGGGTTTTACATCCGTACGTGCAAAATACTGACTCTGCCCAATGGGTGTGGGTAATGCTGGATCAGGTTTTAGGCTAGCAAGTAAAAAAGCAAAGAAAGAAGTGTCGAATACCCCATACCTGGCCAAATCATGAGTGATTACAACGACGAGAGACGCTCCTATGAAAGCATCCGACCTATTTGTGCGCGCCCTGGAAGCCGAGGGAGTTGAGTATGTTTTTGGTATTCCCGGCGAGGAAAACCTGGATATGCTGGAGTCTTTGCGGGGCTCCAAAATACAGTTAATCCTTACTCGTCACGAGCAGGCTGCTGGATTTATGGCGGCCACTTATGGCCGCCTTACCGGTAAATCTGGTGTGTGTTTGGCAACCCTGGGGCCGGGTGCCACTAATCTGGTTACCGCGGCAGCTTATGCTCAGCTGGGAGGGATGCCTATGGTGATGATTACTGGGCAGAAACCTATTAAAAGTTCCAAGCAGGGACAATTTCAAATTATTAATATCGTCGACATGATGCGACCCCTTACCAAGTACACAAAAACGATTGTGGGAGGGGATTATGTGCCGGCGTATGTGCGCGAAGCCTTTCGTCTCTCAGAGGAAGAGCGGCCAGGGGCTACGCACTTGGAGTTTCCTGAGGATATCGCCCGGGAGCATTCCGCCATGCCGGTGCTCGACATCAGCTATCAGCGCCGTCCCATTGCTGAAGAAAAAGCCATTCGTAAGGCGGCTGAGGCTATCGCCAGCTCTCGCAAGCCTCTACTACTGATCGGCGCCGGCGCGAACAGAAAGCTGACGTCGAAGATGCTGAGAAAATTTGTGGAAAAGCTGGGAATCCCCGCAATTACCACGCAGATGGGTAAGGGAGTGATCGATGAATCGGGGCCGCACTTTATTGGCAATACGGCCTTATCCGATGGTGACTTTATTCATCGCACTATTGAGCAGGCAGATTTGATCATTAACGTAGGTCACGATGTTGTAGAGAAGCCCCCGTTCTTTATGCGCCCTGGTGGGCCAGAAGTGGTACATATTAACTTCAATGCGGCCCAGGTAGACCCGGTGTATTTCCCGCAGATAGAAGTGATCGGTGATATCGCCAACAGCCTATGGCAGCTGCAGGAGCACCTAGAGCCGCAAGAGCATTGGAGTTTTAGTGATGCTCACCGCATCCGTGCTGCCTTGCAGAAGCATATTGAGGAGGGTTCGAGCGCAGATACTTTCCCCATCAGACCCCAGCGACTAGTAAGGGATGTGCGTGAGGTGATGCCAGAGAAGGGCGTGATTGCCCTTGATAATGGCATGTTCAAGATCTGGTTTGCCCGCAATTATCCCGCTTACTTTCCGAATACCGTACTTTTGGATAATGCGCTGGCCACTATGGGGGCTGGTTTGCCATCGGCCATGGCGGCCAAGCTGGTTTGTCCCGATCGCCGGGTGGTGGCTATCTGTGGGGACGGGGGTTTTATGATGAACTCCCAGGAAATAGAAACCGCTGTGCGCCTGAAGCTGGACTTAATTGTGTTGATTTTGCGCGATGATGCCTATGGCATGATCAAATGGAAGCAGTCCATGATGGGGCTTAAGAATTTTGGTCTCGATTTTACCAATCCTGATTTTGTGGCTTATGCGAAATCTTATGGTGCCGAGGGGCATCGAATACAGGCAACAGATGAATTGAAACCGATGATTGAGAAGTGCTGCCGGGAGGGTGGGGTACATTTGATAGAAGTTCCCATGGATTACAGCCATAACGATCGAATACTGAATCACGAAATTAAGGACTTGGCGAGCAAGCTATAGCTTGAGGTAGCAACGCGAGTTCACGGTATTTCTGCGGCCACATTTCAAGCTCTGGGCCGCAGTGATACCGCGGTAGTATTCAGGAGGCTTCACCGATCAACAATTTTTTTCATTGCACTGCTACGCCAACTGAACCAGCTCAGTATCAAAACGAAAGCGGCCGCAATGGCAGTGATAAAAAATGGTAGTCGGATATTAATTTCCATAGCGCCGCCACCCAATAGTGAGATAAGGGTGGCCACAATGGTGAAGCCCGCTGTGGCGATACCCATTACCCATCCCTGTTCGCTCTCATCCACACTATTGGCAAACAAGTTCAGTAGTGCCGGATAGGCTAGCCCAAAGCACAAGTAGGCGAGAAACACACTCAAGTAACAAAGCCAAACCTGGTTACTGAAAGCAAAAACCAGCGCACAGGCCCCCATAGTCAATGCCGATACCTTGATAACCAGTGGCTTACCCCATTTAGACAGCACGGGTTTAACCAAAAAGATACTGGAAGTGGCCACGGCGATTCCCATGAATAGCATGGCCATACTGGTTCCCAGTAAGCCGAGGCCAAAGCGGCTGCTGAGATAGTTGGTGATAAAGATATAAAAACTGAGGTGAACCAGCATAAAACTTAGGTAAGCTGGGCATAGCCTGATGACTAAGGGTCTCTCTTTGAGGTGTGCAAATTGCTTGAACAAGTCAGAAAAGCGCAATTGAATAGGCGAAGTCGGGGAGCGGCTATCGTGGTAAAAGAGCAGAATTAGGCCGAGAGTGATAGCAACCAAAAGTAGCGCAAAATAAAAAGGCAGTTGAATGCTTGCAATATTACCGAGCAGGGCCTTGTCGGCTAAGACTCCAGCGATAATTGGTCCCGCAACTGCTCCCGCGCTCATTCCCGCCACCAGTAACCCCAGATTTTTTGAAGCATCCAGTTCATCGCGGCTTGCATCAATCATTGCCGCTTGGGCAATGGGCTGGTTACCGGCAGTAAATCCACTGACTACGCGCCCAAGAATCAGCAACCACAGGCTGCTGGCAAATAAGGCAGCGAGTGTAATGGCATAGCCTGCCAGGGCGCCGACCAAGCAAAGTACCATCGCGCTTTTTCGGCCGATACTGTCAGATAACTTAGCGATATACACCGCCCCAACAAACCAAGCTAAAAAAAAGCTACTGATAACAATGCCATAGTAGAGGTGACGGGTGGATTGTGCGGTGTCTGTAGGCAGGAATTGAAACTTGGTGGACATGACTAGTTCATTAATGATGGGGAATAGCAGTCCTTGACCCATCAAGTCGATAAATACCACAGCCAGCAGGGCCAGACGGCTCATTGCAGACATCGAGTTTCCTTATGGGGTTTGTATTGATCGCTGTACAGGGTTGGCAGCCCTGAAGAGAAGATAGCACTGAGGTAGTTGTTAGATGCGGCTGCTGAGGTGATGGTGTGGAAAGTTTGAAAGCTACAAAGGTCGCCCCCAAAGGGGATGGAGGCGAGAAGCTCGGCGTGATCAGTTAGCGCACTTCCTGGCACAGGTTGTATTGCGCAACGCAGCGGCTGACATAGCCAATCTTGATAAACGTTGCGCTGATAATCATAAAAATATGGCCCGCCACTTGGGCTGGGATAGAAAAATAATGGGAGAGCGGGTAGCAGATGACAACGGTGAGTAATAGCAGGGGGGTAGAGAGCAACAGGGTGAGATTTCCGGCCTTGAGCAAGAGTTCAAAACGCCTGCGAATTTTTAAAGTGTATGTGTCCAGCATTGTCTTCGCCTCTATTACTAAATAACCTCAATGGTTATTAGGCAAATGTTATGCCAGCTTAATAATTCCTTATGAATCAATATTTTAGGTGAATTATGATATTTGTTTGTGTCAATTTGACCTATATTGTGACCATGTCATAATGACACAAAAGAAGCTTATTGACTTGGTGGGATATGGTGGATATTAATTCTACTCTACTGCTTGAAGTAGCTCTGGATCTCGCAAATAGCCTGAATAATAGTGACCGATTTGAACGACTGCTCTCTACCATCCGCAAGGCAATTAAGTGTGATGCGGTGGCCTTGCTGGGGCTGAATGGAGAGGTGCTTACCCCCCTGGCTGTGCAGGGCTTGGCCAGGCGTACTATGGGGCGGCGTTTCCTAATTAACGAGCATCCCCGCCTAGCGCAAATCTGCAGTTCTGATGCTCCCGTTCGCTTCCCCTCTGATTGCAATCTGCCGGACCCTTTTGATGGCTTACTACTGGATAGGGAAGGGGACCTACCGGTGCACTCCTGTCTCGGTTTGCCACTGTATTCTGACAATCATCTAGTGGGGCTGCTTACTTTGGATAGTATGACCTCAGACGCCTATAGCCTGATTAGCGATCGAACGCTTGAGTTAATCGCTGCACTCTCAGCCGCTACTCTCAAAACGGCTTTGGAGCTAAAAGCGCTGTCCCTTTCTGCTGAACATGCCGAACAACTGGTGAAAGAGTTGACCCAGGAAGCCTTTCTGCGCGATGGCGGTGAGTTAATCGGCGAAAGCCAAGTGATGAGGGCCTTGCGAAGCGACATTGAATTAGTTGCAGGGTCTGACTACAGCGTGCTTATTCTTGGGGAAACTGGGGTGGGTAAGGAGCTGGTTGCCCGCACGGTACATCGGCTGTCATCTCGCCGGGAAAAACCCCTTGTCTATCTCAACTGCGCCTCCTTAACTGAAACACTGGCAGAAGCGGAGTTATTCGGGCATGCGAAGGGGGCTTTTACTGGCGCTGATCGGGATCGCCCGGGAAAGTTTCTATTGGCAAACGGCGGGACACTTTTTCTGGATGAAGTGGGTGAACTGCCTTTATCAGTTCAGGGTAAATTGCTGCGGGTACTGCAAAGTGGTGAAATTCAGCCTGTTGGTAAGGATGCGGTACAGCATGTAGATGTGCGTATTGTGGCCGCTACCAATCGGGATTTGCGCAAAGAAATCGACTCAGGTGGTTTCAGGGCCGATTTGTACCACCGTCTCTCTGTTTACCCTCTGGAAGTACCCGCACTATCAAAGAGAGAAAATGATGTTCTCCTGCTGGCAGATTATTTTTTGGAGCGCTCCACGAGGAAACTAGGCTTCCGTCAGTTGCGGCTATCAGCAGATGCTTCCACTAAATTAAAGCGCTATGGCTGGCCTGGAAATGTGAGAGAGCTGGAGCATATCATCAGCCGCGCAGCGCTCAAGGCAAGAAAAAACGCATCACTCTCTGAAATCGTATCGCTGACAGCGGCACATATAGAGATTCCGGATGACATAGCGGCGCAACCAGAGTTTGAGAAGCCCGTTCAGCCACCGCTAGGGGTGTTAAATCTCAGGGCAGCCACTGAAGAATATCAGCGGGATCTTATAAAGCATATATTAATTCAGAACGATGGGAATTGGAGTAGGGCAGCGAAATCGCTCTCAATGGATAGGGGCAACTTGGTCCGCCTTGCAAAACGTCTGGGTATCTATATTAAAAAAGAGGTTGTGGGCGTAAATTGATGGCGCTTTGCGCAATATAGGTTGCTAGGGGATATGGATGAATAGGGATATTTGTGATTGGGTTTGGAGTAGTTACTTTCACTAAGGATAATAAACAAACCTCTATAGCAGATTAGAAACTGGCGAGACATATCTGTGCTGACATTTTGGTTGTTATTGCCAGCACAGATTAGATCAATTGATCGCCACCCTTATGTTACGCGCTAGCAGGTTCGGGCGCTTCCGAGTCGATCTTTTGAGCAAAACTCTGTTGCTCAGAGCGGAACATTTTTTGTGAGAGTAGTGCGGACATAAAGGCTAAAACAAACAGAGCGCTAAATATCATCCCGCCAGTAATCACCGTCGCCAGGCCTCGATAAATTGCAGCACTGCTCCCTGGATTTAGTACCAAAGGCAGGTTGCCAAAGATACAGGTGATTGTTGTTAGCATAATGGGACGAGCGCGCAAGCTGGCTGCTGCATAAATAGCTTCTAGCTGACTGGCCCCGGCCTGTAATGACTTTTGAAATTGATTCACTAATAGTATTGCGTTGTTGACTACAAGCCCCATTAGAATTACGAAACCAATCATTGTAATTACATCAAGGCTTTGGGGGGTGAAAAGGTTTAATAGCTGTAAACTTAACATCCCGCCGGCAAATGAGAGGGGTATAGCGCAAAGCACGGCGGCGGCCAGCTTTGCAGATCTTAAGGCAAAATACATCAACAGGGCGAGTACTGCGAGAGCAGCCAAGAATATTTTAAGAAATTCAACTAGAAATAGGTTGAGTTCATTTGCGCTGCCCCTGAACTGAGTGTGCAAATCGCTATAGGAGTTTTCTGCTAAAAAGGACTGTACCGATTGGTCTACATTTTCAACAAATGACTTCATTGCGACCCCTTCTGGCGGGGTTAGGTTTAACGATGCACTGACTTCTTGCCCAACTCGCAAAATACTGGCTGGGGCTTGGGTTAATTTTGCGCTTGCTAATTCACGGACAGGAATCAGGCCGTGCCCATCAATCCATATTTCAGTGTTTAGAAGTACTTCCAGGCTCTGTGGGTCTTCTGCTTTGAAGTAGAATGGTAGCGTGTTAGTGCCAGTATAAAAATGGCCTATGTATATCCCATCTGTCAAAGCCATAAGTTGGCGGTTTAGCTCTGAAACTGTAATGCCTAAATAAGTTAATTGATCCAGACGAGGTTGAAACTCTATGCGTACAGCCCGGTTTTGCAGTGCGCTCCCCTCCTGGATTTGTGCGTCTGGAAACTCTGCGCGCAGATGGTTCATTAACTCAGTGCCAGCCATTTGTAGCCTGGAAAGTTCAGCCCCTTTAATATCCAGTTGGCTTATTCGATTGTTTGGCATTGCAAATCGTAAAAGACCCCCATGCCTGAAATGGATACGGGTACCTACAAGTCCATAGAGTACTTTCTCATTCATCCATTCCCGCAGTGATTCAAAATCCCAATCGCCTTGGGTATACATATAGAGGTTGCAATTGCTTGGGTTGCAGATAATGCCGTAAGTGGAAACATGATCTTCTATTTCTTTAAAGTTGCTGGTGATTCGATTCACCACGCGTTCCCCGTAATCCGTTCTAATAGCATCTGTGGCTAGTGCGCTCTCAAAGTTGATAAAAACGGAAACCATATTCTGTTTTGGGTCTGGCAATACATCTATGGATGGTGTGGAAACATAGGTAGCTATGAGTGCGATGGGTAGCCCAAGAATAATGGCTGTAATAGACCGTCTGGGGGTAGCTGTAGCTTTGATGGAAAGGGCAACCCATCTTTTTAGGATTAATAGAATTCTTGTGTTTGAAGATTCTTTCTTTATTTTTTTTGAATGGCCTAATATGTACCTTGCGAATGAAGGTAGTATTAATAAGGCAAAGAGCAGTGAGGCGAGTAAAGCGCTTGAAATTGTAAAAGCGAGATCTCTAAATAATTGCCCTGTTGCAGATTGCATGGCAATAATAGGCAGGAACACAATGACGCTTGATATCGTTGATGATGCCAAAGAACCTGTAACTTCTCGTGTTCCCTGTACAATGCTTTCCTGGGTGCCAATGCCTTGCTGGCGAAGCCTTTGAATATTTTCCACCACAATAATTGCCGCATCTACCATCAATCCGATAGAAAGAGCGATGCCTGCCAATGAAATAACATTCAAGCTTCTACCCCCAATATACATACCCACAACGACGAGTGAGATGCATACGGGAATACTGAGGAATATTAACGTTAACGTTCTCAGGTTACGCAGAAACCAGTACAAAACCAAGCAGGCTAGCAGCGATCCAAGAAGGAGGCTCCCGTACACCAGATTCAGGGAGTCTCGGATTCCTTTGGAGTCATCACGGCTTATGGCCAATTCCATGTCTAACCGAGCTAACTCTCCACTATTCAGCTCCGCCATGGTTGACTTCAGCTGTGCAATAGTGTCAAGAGCATTGATGTTTTCGATGGGGAGCAAGTAGAAATAAAAGGATCGATTGCCCTCAAGGGCAAAATATGCCCAGTCAGATGCAGGCCGTGCGTTTACAGAGGCAATGTCAGAGAGCCGTATAATCTGGTTTCCACGTGTGGCGATAGGTAATCGTGAGAGCTCATCTAGGGGGATTTGGCCCTTAAAATGTAATGCATAGTCCTTAGAGCCAATTTTCAGGTTGCCGCCCGATCGGTCCACAAGATCATTAAGGTGTGCAGTTACCCCAGCAATACTTAAGGAATTTTGAGTCATCTTCTCTGGATCGAACTCAATATCGACCCGCTGGGCGATAGGCGTAGCGGCAACTTCTATAGAGGATACTCCCGGGATTTTACTTATGGCTGGCTTTACGTGGTTTAAAAATGCATCAATTAATTCCAGCTCACTGGCTGACTTCTTCGAATAGAGGAAGAAGGTTGCTAGCGTAGCCCCCGCACCATTGGCAAAATTGAAAACTTGGGGTGTGCGGACTTGCGTGGGCCAGTTGGGTACCTGATTGATTCTGGAGAGTACCTCAATATACATTTGCTCCATATCTGCTTCAGAGTGAAAGTCAATCGTGACCCAGGCAAAGCCACTGTTGATATTTGTCTGCACCTCTTTCAGGTAGCTTAGGCTCGATAGCTCCTGCTCAAGTGGTGCAACTAATATTTGCTCTATCTCTTCCGCTGTCTTTCCCGGCCAAGGAATAGCCAGTGCAATTTGTGGACGATTGATAGTGGGGAGTAGTGCATTAGGCAAGTTTAGGCCCGCAACAATACCGGCAACAATTAGGGCAAAAGTGCAACTTATAATAAATGAAATGTATTTCTCCAGGGATTTCATGTGTTTTCCCTCTTTGTCGGAGAGACAGTTTCATTGGGTTGTAGGCCTTCATAACCCAGAACGACTACAAGATCTCCAGGTTTAATGGTTGAACGTACAACAAAGTGTCCCTTCAAGGTATCTATTATTTGAACCTCGGTACTAACCGCCCTTTGATCACTGTCTAGAGTCCAGATTTTATATTGGTCGCCCTCTAGTATTACGGCATCACTGGGAACTTTTGTTACCCTCTCCTGCGTTTTTTTAGTTGAGAGGGGTGTTCGCATCATTATTTCGAATCTCTGTCCTACTAATAGGGACGGGAATTGCTCTGATTCTGTTTCAAAGTAGAGGTTGAGATTTTGCGTTTCCGGATTGACCGTATGACTAATATTTCTTAAGGGGATATTTTGGTCCCTAAAAGTAAAGGAGCTTCTGTTGAGTAAATTCTCATTGTTTAATTTTTCTTCGGGAAGGCTGCACTCAATTTGATTTTCTTTTAGAGGCAGTAACTGCATGATTCTTTGCCCCGAATTTAGTCTCTCACCGGGGTTGGCTTCTATACTTACAACTTGACTATCAGTTCTTGCATAGTGTTGCAGTCGCTCTAAACGGTA
Organism: Microbulbifer variabilis; assembly: GCF_023716485.1. Classification (NCBI taxonomy): domain Bacteria; kingdom Pseudomonadati; phylum Pseudomonadota; class Gammaproteobacteria; order Cellvibrionales; family Microbulbiferaceae; genus Microbulbifer; species Microbulbifer variabilis. Next base: position 2,527,118 of record NZ_CP092418.1, on the reverse strand, counting down.
TTCGGCTGTTGTTAGCTGGTGCTCGAGTCTTTGCTTTGTGAGCCGGTAGGTATCAGCATTGAGTTTAAGGCTGTTTAAGTGGGACGGAGACACCATATCTGCTGAGCGAAGCTTCTCCAGTCTGCTCAGCTCTTCTTCCGCATAAATCAGCTGGCTCTGTGTGATTGCAATATCTGTGCGAATAATCTCAATCTCCTGAGAGAGATAAAATCCATCCTGTGCGGCTACTAACTCGCCAGCTTTAATTATTGAACCTACGGGTTTTACTTGGGTGAGCTCGGCTTCAGTGTGGCTGGAGACTTGGTGTAGGGGAGGAGATAACACCGAACAAAATAATCTGGTATTAATGGCTTGCTGCCACGGGTGTGCAGCCTCAACGAGTACTGCACGACTATCATCAGCAAAAATACTAGAGCTAGAAAATAGAGTGGTAGAAATGATGCAGCTGGCAAGAAATGCTCTAAATTGACTGTTTCGCATTCGTAGGCTCTAGTCGATTTTATTCTTAGATTAATGTTTGTGGTGAGACTATCTGGCGCTAAAGAGACTTAATGTCTTTAGTGTTGTAGTTGACAAAAGGGTATGGGGATGCTGATTTTCCTGCAATTGGCCTACGACAAGGTGAGGCCTAAAGGGGATAAGCGGTGTTTTGAACTTGTTTCTATTTGGTCGGTTTTTTGAGAGGGCTTTTTGCTAGCATAATTTTTTGGCTAGACACTTCCTAAGTGCCATTGGACATGTCTTGCTAAAGCGGAATCGAAATATTTTATTGTAGGCCTGCAGCGTGTTATCGGTGTTGCTGAGTTCTGCTTTCTTTATGTTTAAAGTTTTTTGTCATGCCAATTTTGCACTATCCAAAGAAACTCTCGAAGGTGCCTGCTTTTGCTGGTTAATAAGGTAACCAACAATTGCGTATTCAAGCACCTGTTTAACGAGAGCTTCTACGGGATAGACTGGTTGCGTACTAAATAATTGGTACTGTCTTTTCTATTTTCCAGATTTTTTTATTGTCTTGTTTTGAGATCACTTCCGCATCAGTCTTAACCCATTGAAAACCACCAGCAGGCTGGTTCCCATATCGGCGAATACTGCCATCCACATAGTGGCTTCACCCGCAAAGGCGAGTGCCAGAAAGATCGCTTTGATACCCAGAGCAAGGATAATGTTTTGCCAGAGAATATGAGCTGTCGTGCGGGAGAGGCGGATAAAGCTGGCGATTTTACCCAGGTTGTCATCCATCAGGGCAACGTCTGCCGTTTCTATGGCGGTATCGGTGCCGGTGGCGCCCATGGCGAAGCCAATATCGGCTCGCGCCAGGGCTGGTGCATCATTGATGCCGTCGCCCACCATGCCGACCCGGCCGTGGCCGGCAAGGGAATCCACTTCACGGAGTTTATCTTCTGGCAGCAGGTTGCCCATGGCCCGATCGATACCCACCTCCTTAGCAATGGCATCGGCGGTGTGCTGATTGTCACCGGTCAGCATTAGGGTTTTCACCCCCAATTGGTGGAGCTCATCAATGGCTTTGCGGCTGGATTCTTTTACCGTATCGGCTACGGCAAACAGAGCCAGAACACGGTTTGCATCCACCAACATAACGACTGTTTTCCCCTGATACTCCAGTTTTGAGAGGCGATCCTCTAGCTCCTCACTGCAAACGCGCAACTCTTCCACCAGGCGGTGATTGCCCAGGTAATAGCCTGTGCCTTCAATCTCTCCGCGAATCCCGCGCCCGGCCAGGGCTTCAAAGGCTTCTACTTCTAGTAAGGGTGCTCCACTGGCGTTGAGAAAATCTGCCACTGCCTTCGAAACCGGGTGATCGGAGCGGTGGGCGAGGCTGGCGGCGAGGCGCTTAACTCGCGCCTCATCTGTGCCCGTTATCAAGGCAAAATCTGTTACCTGCGGTGCACCGTGGGTGATGGTGCCGGTTTTATCCAGGGCCAGCCAGCGCAGCCGGCGCCCCTCTTCGAGGTATGCCCCCCCTTTAATCAGCGTGCCGTGTCTTGTTGCTGCTGCGAGGCCGCTGACGATGGTGACCGGGGTGGCAATGACCAGGGCGCAGGGGCAGGCGATAACCAGTAGTACCAGGGCGCGGTAGATCCACTCCATCCAGGCACCGGAGAAAAATAGCGGAGGAATTAACGCTGTGGCTAGGGCAACCACAAATACCAGGGGGGTATACCAGTGCGCGAACTGATCGACGAAACGTTGGGTGGGCGCGCGGCTGCCTTGCGCCTCCTCAACCGCGTGGATGATTCGGGCAAGTACGGCATCACTGGCTACGGCAGTCACCCTATATTCCAGTGCGCCGGACTCATTGATGCTACCGGCAAAGAGGCTGTCTCCAGCTTCTTTATCTACCGGAAGGCTCTCCCCAGTGATTGGGGCTTGGTTCACCGCAGAGTTGCCTTTTATTACTTCGCCATCCAGGGCGATGCGCTCACCGGGCCTGACCCTGACCTTGGCGCCGAGGGAAACGGTTTTTGCATTCACCTCGCGCCACTGGCCATCACTCTGAAGTACTGTGGCGGTTTCCGGGGCCAAGTCCATTAACTCGCGAATAGCGTTTCTGGCCCGGTCCAGAGACTTGGCCTCAATCAGTTCGGCGAGGGTGAACAGTACCATCACCATGGCGGCCTCAGGCCAGTGCCCAATCAAAAGTGCGCCTGTGACCGCGATGGACATCAGCGCATTCATATTCAGGTTGCGGTTCTTTAGTGCGATCCAACCTTTTTTGTAAGTAGAGAGCCCCCCGCCGGCAATGGCGGCTAAGGCCAGCAACATGACCAGCCAGCTGTTTCCCCCCTGTAACCAGAACACCACCTCAGAAGCGAGCGCCGCCAAGCCGGCCGCCCCCAGCAGCCACCAATTGGCCTTGGTTGCGGGTGGTGCATTTTCTGTATCCGATGGGGAGGCGACCCTGGCATCCAGATCCAGAGGGGCGAGTATATCCAGGATCTGTTGCTGCATACCCGGAGCGTGCCCAACCCGCAAAATGCGTTGCACCAGGTTAAAGTCCAGGCTGTAAATGCCTTCGAGTGGAGTGAGCTTGGCGCGGATCAAACCTTCTTCGGTAGGGCAATCCATTTTGGTGATTGAGAAGAGGGAGCTTTCGCTATCTTTTCCGGCGCCACTATCGAGCGGTTGTTGTAGAGGTTCAGTGCTACTGCCACAGCCGCAAGTGGAATCCTGTTTTCCCATGGTTAACTCTCGAATAGCTCAATGAGTGAGCCAGCATTACAATCCCTCTAGTAACTATAGAGTCAAGGGGGCACCAGCATGCGTTACCGAATAGGGGAGGCGGCCAAGCAGGCAGGCTGCAAGGTGGAAACCGTGCGTTACTACGAACAGGTGGGCTTGCTGCCGCAACCATTGAGGTCCGAAGGCAATTATCGCCTGTATTCAGAAGCGCACTTGGCGCAATTGCGTTTTATACGGCACTGTCGCTCCCTCGATATGCCCATTGAGGATATACGCAAACTGTTAACCTTGCGGGAGCAACCGAGAGAGCACTGTGCTGAAATCAATGCGTTGGTAGATGAGCATATTGATAGGGTGGACAGCCAAATGGCATTACTCGAGCAATTGCGGAAGAGTTTGCTGGCATTGCGCAGCCAGTGTGGCGGCCCCGATTCTACTGATTCCTGTGAGATTGTACGAGAACTCTCCAGTTGTGACTGCCACCCGGCACAAAGCACCGTGTAAAAGCTATCTGTAAGTTGAGAGTAACTCATTGAAAAAGTTGTTGAGTAAGCTATCGGGAGAATTATTGAGCTGGCCACGGGGAAAGTACCGGGTTGTCTTTCTAGTGGCTCTGGTTGTTGCTCTTACCCTTGCCGTTTGGGCCTTTTTCGCTGAGCCAAGAAGCTTCAGGATCAATGAGCAAGCGCTCAGCCTGGAATCTTGGCCAGCTTCCTGTAGCGGTTTAAGCGTGGCGGTATTGGCGGATTTACATGTGGGTTCTCCCTATAAGGGTATTGAAAGCCTGCGCTCACTGGTTAACCAAGTAAATGCTAGCAGTCCTGACTTAGTACTACTCCCTGGTGACTTTGTTATTCAGGGGGTCGTCGGTGGTTCTTTTGTGACACCGGAAAGTGCCGCTGAAGTGCTTGCCGGCCTCAAGGCCCCCTTGGGCGTTTTTGCTGTAATGGGCAATCACGACTGGTGGCTGGACCCGAAAAGAGTAGAGCGGGCTTTCACTGAGAAAGGCATCCCGCTATTGGAAGATGCATCCACCAAGATCAGTAGCGGCCACTGTGCCTTTCAGTTGGTTGGCATCAGTGATTTCTGGGAGGGACCACACAATATAGATCGGGCAATGTCTGCCATTGAAGAGTCGGAGACAGTCTTAGCCTTCACTCACAACCCAGATATATTTCCCCAAATTCCACAACGGATTGCCTTGACGATTGCCGGCCACACCCATGGCGGCCAGGTATTTTTACCCTTGATTGGCCGCCCGATTGTGCCCTCCCGCTACGGGGAGCGCTATGCCATTGGGCATATCGAAGAGGAGGGCAAACACCTGTTTGTGAGCCCAGGGGTAGGCACTAGTATCCTGCCGGTAAGATTTCTGGTGCCGCCAGAAGTCACTTTGCTGAGGCTTTTTAGCCGTGGTGAATAAATAAGCAGTTTATGGTTGGTTGGATTGGTTATCTGCTTTGGCAGGATGTAAATAGAGCGCTGCATTAGAATGGTTGCCTGGCTTAATGGGAGAAGCTCTTATGATAACTATCAAGCGCAAGGTCTTGTTTGGGGACTGTGATCCCGAGGGTATTGTTTATACCCCGAGGTTTTCCAATTTTGCCCTGGAGGCTACCCATGAAGCCATGTCTATTTTATTTGATGGCCCGGCTATAGCCACTATGAAGAAGCGGGGGTTCCTGACACCGGTGCGGGCCTTTAATCTGGAGTTTTTAAGTCCGGTTACTTGGGACCAGGAGTTACAGCTCAAAGTCAGTGTACATAAGGTTGGCAATCAGTCGTTTACCTTTCTTGTGCAGGCTTATCTTAATCCAGACCTATTGGCTTTTACGGCAACAATTACCTATGTCACCCTTTCGGTTGAAACCAAACAGAAGATAACCTTGCCGGAATGGTTGAGGGCGGCACTGACAGAATTTAATGCCCAGCAAACCTTTAATCCATAAAGTTCTCTACAAAGAGATCCTTCCAGTTTATTTCCAGAGTAACTTGTACCTTTTCAGATAAGGGAAATTGCTCTGGATCGGAGAGCACAATTTTGGCGAGCTGATTGCGCTCCTGGGGTTTGAACGTATTCTGGAATTCTTCCGGCAGTTGGTCGGAAATGGGCAGTAACTCAGAGATCACGCCTTTATCTTTGTAGCGGCCACTCTTGACCGTGACAACCATGCCCGGCCGAAGAGCAAGAATATATCGGCGCGGCATATAGGCGAGTACATAGGGTTCCCCCCAATAGACTTGCATTAGGGGTTCCCCTTCACGGTAGACATCGCCTACAGAGGGAACAGTAGCACCAACCAAGCCATTTACCGGGCTGCGCACTTGGCCATCATCGTAGTGGTCTTTCAGCCTCTGGTAGGCCGTTCCGGCTACCTTGATTGCTGCATCGACAGCTTTTCTCTTCTTATCTAGCGTGGTGCTTTCCACCTGAATCTTGACCAGTTCCTGACCCGCATTAAAGTTATCCCTGAGCACTTCTTGATAGGTGATCTTGCTGACAAAACCCTTATCGGCCAGCTTATTGATTCGCGCCAGAATCTCTTCTATCTCTTGCTTGCGGTGTTCTGCAGGAACCAGCAGTTGTTTGGCAGTCTCGGAAAGCAGGGTAAACTCGGCGGAAATTTGAATCAGGTTGGCCTGGCGGCTGGAGAGGTCTGCCAAGCGCTCCAGTAGTTCCATAGATTCTATTTTGAGAAGTAGCTGCCCCTCCTTAACAGATTCCCCCTCATCAACCTCTACCGCGGTCACTCTGGTGATATAACCCATCTCGACTGCGGCATAATCCCTAAGGACCAGCCCATCTCCTTTGAGGATAAACAAATCCCCAAATAGATAGCGCAGAATAGCCAGGGCAAATAATATCAATACCCCGATATAGATGCGCCGCCCAATGGCACTATGATGGGGGCGGACCTCACTGGCCATGGTATCTGGGCGAATATGTTTTCGTATAGTTCTCATACTACTCACTCCCTGACACGATGCACTTTGGACGGTGCGTAAGTGTCATAGTAGGAAGATTTAAATACCCACTCCTGAATATAAGAGTAGAGCCGTACGATACGCATTAGATTGACGTAAAAGATACTGTAACCTAACAAGTAGGGCCACAATGGGGCAGGCTTAAATTTTTTAACGGCCAGTGCACTGAGAGTAAAAGTAATTATATCGAGAATAATAAGAACAATTTGTGCCCCTATTAAAATAAACCAGCCATTCACACCGTAATGATAAAATAACCAAGCCAGGTAAAAAGGCAGCACCAGAATGGCGATTACATTAAATAACAAGAATTCAAACTGGTGAAAAAATTCCCTAAATTTAAGGCGCTGCTCAAACGGGTTGATAAAGTGGCGATACTTTCTAAAACGCAGGCGAACCGCATCTCTTTCCCAGCGGAATCGCTGCCGAATCAGTGCGCCCAAATTGGTCGGTACATCGGTATAGCAGATGGATTCGGCAGCATACTCTACCTTCCAGCCATAGTGCCGTATACGCAATGTGACATCCAGGTCTTCGCCACCGCCGGAATCAAAACCGCCGGCCTGAATAAGCGCTTCTCTTCTGAATCCACTGAAAGCCCCCGAGGCACAGGACATTTGCTCAAGCATGGTGAGCGCGTGCTTGCCGAGGGAAATAGCGATCATATATTCAATAGCTTGGAATGTCGTTAATAGATTGGTATCCCAGTTGCGTACAAAGATATTACTTGATGCCGCCCCTACCATAGGATTATCAAATTGCTCTAGCATTCTTTTAATGGCGTTATAGTCGAATGAACAGTCGCAATCCACATTTAAGATAATGTCTCCAGTGGTAAAGCGTAGTCCCAAATTTAGGGCTGACGATTTACCTCCTCGTAATTCTGTTGAATGTACACCGTGAATAAGGCCTTGCTTCAATAAGGCACAGGCTTTTTGTCTCATACCATCGGTGGAGCCGTCATTTACCACAATTATCTCATCGGGAGGGCGGCTCTGCTCCCATAAACTCAATACGCACTGTTCAATACTTTCTTCTTCGTTATGGCCGGCAATAATGACAGAAACTTTTCCCAGGCTTTTAATATCGGGTTCAAATTCAGGTTTTGAAGTAAAAAAAACCAGCGCAGTAAAGAACGAAAATAAGTAGCGGGGGATCTCGAAGATCACCACCACCCAGAGCATCAAAAAAAGCGTTGTATAGCTTTGAGAGATAAGGTAATAGTAGCCGTCCTGAATTTCTTCCCACATTAGCTCAGGTCCTCGGGGCCATAGACCTGGAGGATGGGTTCTACATCCAATCGCAAAGAGCTCGCGGCTCTTTGCCCGGCTTCTTCACTAAATTTGTACAGATCTTTCTGACTGATATGGCTTACCAGAATAAAATCTTCCATCCTGCCTTTGGCCGCGGTAACCGGGTATTCCCCTTTCATGACCTTTTTCAACGAGTGGCTTAAACTCTGGAAAAACTGATTGCGGCTGTGAAAAAATTGGCGGTTACCGTGCTCTTGCTCGACCAAATATTCATTTTCATATTTGATGCAGAGCAGAGCAAATTCGCTCTCATTGTTTCTCCAATCTTTCAGCTCTTTGTTTAAAACTACGATAAGTTCGAATGGAAGCCCGGCAAAGATAGGGCTTTGCTGGGTGAGTTCCAGGAATGCATGGCCAGCATGCAGGTAATGAACGGCTTTTTCGGTGAGGCTATATTTAAAAATATCCCCGGTTTTTACCGAATCGCCATCTATATGGGTATCGCAATTAAGGCATAAAAAGCCAACTTCTGTTTCTGAACTGGATTTGCCGCAGGAATTGCATATCAAAATGGTGCCCGGTTTATCGTAATCGCTGCCGAAATGGCTCATTTCCATTCGGCACTTGGGGCAGATCAAATATTCGCCCTGGCGAAAGTCGTCTTCAGGCCCCAGGTAGGCACACTTAAAGTGGTGCAGATAGAAGGATTCTCTCAAGTTGGGGGATCGACATTCCGGGCACTCTTCGCGCACATTAAATTGAGAGGCACTGCAACCGTTACAAATATGCCGGCGGTCAAAAAAGCTGCCGGCCAGTAATTCAGCCGTCATCATTTTTTCGCATTCGTGCAATACCATTTCTGAATCTAACAGGGTGTTAAAGCATACGGTGGTGCGCGAGTCTGGCTGGTAGCTAGGGGTTAGGCTTATCCCGGAGACAAAGATGCGGGCCAGGATTTTGTCGTCATCGTTCTGGGGGTTGTAGAAATCCGGGTGCAACTGAGAGCGGCGAAAGTTAAAGGAGTCGATCAACTTGCCGTACTCTGTGGGGTCAGCCTTGAGCGTGTTAGAGGCATCCAGATCTGCCCTGACTCCCAGTGTGCCGGTTAGGTCAATCACCGGTAGCAGGTGCAAGCCTATCTGGCTGTTCCAGAGTTTTTCGACGCACTGAGGAGTCATGGGCTCCTCAACCACCAGGGCATCACACTTCTCAATGCCTGGATGCACCGTATTAAAATCACTGGGCCAGCGATAATAGTTATATGCATCTGTGAGAAAGGAGATGGCAAACCCTCCTACAGAAGGGGCAAACTGACGCCGGTTGTACTTGGTTGATACGGTTGGCGGGTAAAATTCCGCCTTAAGTAAAACGATAGACCACGAGGGCTGAAGCGCCAGCTGGCAGGAGATAAGGAGGTTAGGCTTGGTCTTATGAGCCGGGTATCGCTATTGACTATAGAGGCGAGTTTCAGTCAAAAAAGTGGGGTACCCAAGGGATAACTATCGGCTTCTAACGCATCCCGAACAGTTTACTCCCTCACTTTGTGTACTTTTGAAGGAGCGAAGGAATCCGCATAGGAGGTTCTGAAGATCCACTCCTGTACGTAGGCATAGAGCCGTACTACACGCATCAAGTTGACATAGAGGATGCTGTAGCCAATAAGAAAGGGCCAGAGTGGAAAAGTACTGAATTTGTAGGTGGCATAGGAGGCGAGCGCAAAAGTGAGGCAATCCAGCATAATCAACACTATCTGTGCACCGATTAAAATAAACCAGGCATTACTGCCGTAACTCGCAAACAGCCAGACCAAGTATATGGGCAAAGCGATAGCAGCGATCACATTAAAGATCAAGAACTCAAATTGATGAAAGAACTCTTCGAATTTGATGCGGCGCTTAAAAGGATTGATAAAGTGGGCGTACTTGCGGTAACGCAAACGCACAGCATCCCGCTCCCAACGCAACCGCTGGCGAATTAGAGTCAGGATATTCGTGGGTACATCCGTATAGCAGATCGCCTCTGGGGCGAAGGCGATATCCCAGCCGTAGTTGCGCAGGCGAAAAGTAATATCCAGATCTTCCCCCCCACCGGAATCAAAGCCACCAATCTGGTCAATAGCGGTTTTTCGGAACCCGCTGTAGGCGCCAGATGCACAGCACATTTGCCTGATCATGGCCAATGCATGCCTGCCGAGGGAGATACTGACAATGTATTCGATGGTTTGAAATGCGGTGAGTAGGTTATCGTGAGGGTTGCGCACAAAAACATTACCGGAAACCACCCCCACTTTGGGGTCTTCAAAGGGGAGTAATACTTCCTTCATGGTGTGGTGCTCAAAGGAGCAATCACAGTCTACGGTGATAACGATATCGCCAGTGCAAAAGCGAATCCCCAAGTTTAGTGCGGAGGCCTTACCGCCTCTAAGTTCTGTCGCATGGGCTCCCTGAATGAGTCCTCGGGTCAGTAAGCTGGACATCACTTTTCTGGTTCCATCGGTGGAGCCATCGCTCACCACGATGATTTCATAGGGCTTAACACTTTGCGCCCAAAGACTGTGCACACATTTTTCGATCGACTCCTCCTCGTTATGACCGGCAATAATCACCGAAATTTTGCCGATTTTTTCCAAATCTACTTCTTTCTCGATCCTTGAGCTAAAAAAGAAAACCGCGGTGAAGAAAGAGAAGATATAGCGAGGGAGTTCCAGGAAGATCACGATCCAGAACATGATAAACAGAGCGCCCCGGCTCTGTGCGAACAGAAAAGTAAAGCCATCATGGATTGTCTCCATCATCAGTGCAATACACCTTTGATGGAGGCTTTAGGCTGCTTGTTCGGTGAGCAGCTACAGAGAGCGTCTTTATAGAGAGAGTCTTGGCTGTGGCTCTCTTTGAGCCGGGACATGGCTATTCCTCCAGCTTCGAGGCAAACCTGGTGGCAATTGCAAGCTTCTTTCCGGGCACTTTGAAGCCATAGATACGATATATTGAGAGGATCGAGACGCCAAATTGTCCAGCAGACCAGGCGCTCAGGCGCTATAGGTGGCCTCAACAGAAGGGATCAACTTCTAGGTGGTGATGATTGAACCAGTTTGCGTGTTCCAGTTTGCTTGTTACAAGTACAAAGTGGCCAGGGGTAGGGCGGCCAGAGGGGAAGACTTTGTAGCTGGCTTAGCGCTCAAGGAATACTGCTGTGGCCATCCCGCCAGCAGTACAGACCCCAATAACTGCCTTGTGTGCGTCTCTGCGCTTGAGCTCCATCAGTGAAGAACCCAGGTAACGAATGCCGGACATCCCATAGGGGTGCCCAAGGGCAATTGCGCCACCATTAACATTAGTAATATCCCAAGGGGTGTCCAGTTCCGCTTGGTTATAGAGGGTGGTAACCGCAAAGGCTTCGTGTAACTCCCAAAGGTCTATCTCTCCCATAGAAAGCCCCTGATGCTTCATTAAGCGCTTGATGGCTGGCGCCACGGCGATACTCATTTCATCGGGGGCCACTGCTGCAAGCTGCATACCGCGAAATAGCCCCAGGATGGGCAGGTTTCTTTTGGCGGCCAGCTCGGCATCCATCATGACGACGGCCGCAGCGCCATCAGAGAGCTGCGAAGCGTTGCCCGCGGTTACCGTGCCGCCATCATTCACTGGTTCTAAAGCCGATAATCCTTCCAGGGTGGTACCGGGGCGTGGGCCTTCATCTTCTTTCAGCAACACTGTCTTTTCTGAGATCTGCCCAGTCTCTTTATCTTTTATCGACATGACTGTCTCAAAAGGAACGATTTCTTCGGCAAATTTGCCTGCTCTGTGCGCTTCCGCCACGCGTTTTTGCGACTCCACCACATAGGCATCCTGTGCCTGCCGGCTGATGGAAAAGGTGTCAGCGACGAAATCCGCTGTTTGGATCATGGTCCACCAAACCGCGGGGATTTGTTGTTGCAGGGGCTCATAGACAAAGTGATTTAGGTTCAGGTTGAACTGCACGAGACTAATACTTTCTACGCCACCGGCAACGCCGACCTGCATTTCCCCGCTGGCGATCCGATGCGCTACGATCGATGCGGCATTGAGACCTGAGCCGCAGTAGCGGTTAATCGTCATACCGGGCACTTTGACGCCACAACCTGCAAATAGGGCGGCGTTGCGAGCGATATTGTGGCCGGTTGCCCCCTCAGGTAATCCACAGCCCAGTACAACGTCTTCCACTTCCTCGGGATCCAAAGTAGCTCTGTGCAGCGCTTCCTTGATGACATGCGCGGCCATGGGGATACCGTGGGTTTGGTTTAAGGCACCGCGCCTTGCTTTGGCGATTGCGGTTCTACAGTAGGCAACAACGGCAACGTCTCGCATGGGGTATGCCCTGAGTTTTGAGGCTTTTGTAAACAGTAGAACAGCTGATATTGCTTTGTACTGGAAGCATTATCTGGAGGGTTAGGGGGGGTAAAGATAGTTTATTGACCTGCCACTTCCCTGGTATCTACTGTCCCACCAAGCTGTCAGGTGTGACTAATATAGCGTATATCGACTTTTTTCGGTTAAACCTTCATCAAAAATTAATACTTCGTAGAATAAACCGACTTCTTTGTTGGTACGCATTTCTATAAAATGCGCGCCAATTCACATTATTCGAATTCTAAATAACAAACAGGAAGTTGGGGTTTATGACTGTTTCTCGCCGTACATTTGTGCAAGCCATGGGGCTTGCGCTGCTTACACCATTTACCGTTCGCTCATTAGCGGCTAGCAATAGCGAAACCTATGCGCGCTTTAATCTGAGTGGCAGCCCATCGGGCTACGATATCGATCAGGATGGGTTGATCTTCGATTTGTCTGTGGCCTCGGGTGATCCCAGCCAAACTGGTGTGGTGCTCTGGACCCATATCAACCCCGCTGCCTTTGTACCCGGTCAAATCCTGTATGTGGATGTGGCTTTGGACGATTCATTTACCCAGCCGGTGTTGAGTGCTGAGGTCAATGCTGAGGATATTAGTGCGGATCGCGACTACACCGTAAACATCGACCTGGAAGGCTATCTGTCTCCCAATCAGCGTTACTACTACCGCTTTAAATACGGCGCACTGTGCAGCCGCACCGGGCGCTGCCATACCCTGCCAACTGGTGGGCTGGAAAGTATCAAAATGGCGGTGGTGACCTGTCAGGATTACACCACGGGCTATTACAACGCCTACAGCCATTTGGCCGATGAAGATGTGCATTGCGTATTGCACTTGGGAGACTTCATCTATGAGTACGCGCAGTACGAAGGTTTTGAGGATGCGATTGTTCACCCAATGAGCCTGCCTTCCGGCGGTAATGTGGCTATGGATCTCGAAGACTATCGCCATATTTACCGGGAATACCGCAAGGATAAAAACCTGCAGCGGGCGATGGAAATGCATTCCTTTATTATCACCTGGGATGACCACGAAACTGCGGATAACGCCTACTGGGATTACGATCGCGATACCCTGGGTGTGCCATCCCATCCCTACCAAACTGGGGCTAACAACCCCGAGCAATTGCGCCAGCTGCGCCGCGATGCGCAACAGGCCTGGATTGAGTATGTGCCGGCTCGTGTAAAAGTGGATGAGGCGGCCAGCCACGCCTTCGACTACCTGCAAATTTACCGCTCTTTCCAATTCGGCGATTTGGTCGACTTATATATGACCGATAGCCGAACCTATCGCACCAAAGAGCCTTGCAAAGACGGTAGTGCCTGGGAAAACTACTGGTGCACCGATTACGAAGAGAAATCCCAAACCATGCTGGGTAAAACCCAACGGGATTGGCTGATTAATGGCTTGGTCAATTCCAATGCCCGCTGGAAAGTTTGGGGTAACCAGACTCTGCTTGCCCAGTTAGCAGGCACCGCACTGGGGCGCCCTCTGGTATTCGCTAACTACGATGCCTGGGATGGCTATCAATGGGAGCGTGAGAAAATTCTCTCCAGTGTGAAAGACAACAGTGTCGATAATTTTGTTGTGCTGACCGGGGATCTGCACACCAGTATTGCCTCTTACCTGAAAGTAAATTTCAACAAGATCAGCAACTGGGACTATGACAACTTGGTAGGCATTGAGCTGATGACCCCTTCGATCTCGTCACCGAACCTGAATGATACGGTAGAGAGAGGGGTCGACGTGGGTAGCGTATTCACTTCATTGCTTAATGGAGGCGTGCAGGTTAACAATCCGCATATCAAGGATTTTGTCAGCAATATCTATGGTTATGCGGTGATTGAGTTCAACCACAGCGAGCTGAATTGGACTGTCTATGACATCGATAAAAAGTCAGACAACCCATCCACCAATAAAAAGGCCTACAAAACGTTTAACTACGAACCCGAAGGT